>NZ_JAAHHC010000027.1:0-98363 GCF_010672265.1 Moorena sp. SIO3A2 | reverse complement strand
GCATCTTGGTGGAACGGGCATCTTGGTGGAACGGGCATCTTGGTGGAACGGGCATCTTGGTGGAACGGGCATCTTGGTGGAACGGGCATCTTGGTGGAACGGGCATCTTGGTGGAACGGGCATCTTGCCCGTTACAATAACCCACCCTACTCCACTACTATGAACCAACGGTGATGTTTTGATTCACTGCTTGAATGGCTTGGCGAGCAATATCCTCTGGAATCCTGGTGTACCCTAGTTCCCCGTTGAGGTCCTGACCTTTAGTGAGAATCCAATTAACCATATCTTTTATCCCCTGGGCTTTGGCCTGATTGGGGTACTTCTGGTACAGTAGCAGCCAAGTTAGACCCACAATTGGATAACCATCGGCTGGATCGTTAAGTTTGAGGGTGAAGTCCTGGTTAAACTCCACATTGACCAGCCCTTTACTGGCTTGGTCAAGGCTAGGCTTGATATAGCGACCCTCTTGATTTTCAATCCTAGCGCTAGGGAAGTTGTTTTCTACAGCATAATTAGCCTCTACATAGCCAATGGCACCGTCAATCCGCCGCACTTCCCCAGCTACTCCACCATTTTGAGGACGGCTTGAGAAGACCTTGAAGCCCCAATCTGGTGTTGGGCTAGGTTTGATCAGACCATGGGTAATCGCACTCAAGTACTTGGTGAATATGAAACTGGTACCGCTACTATCTGAGCGCACAACAACTTTGATGTCTCTTCTGGGCAGGTAAGTGTTAACTTGCTTCCAATTACCAATTTGACCAGTAAAGATTTTCCCTAAAGTATCGCGAGATAGTCTGACAGAAGTCACTACACCTTGGAGATTGTAAATGACTGACACAGCTCCCCCCGCTGTTGGCACCATTTGCAAGCCCCGTTTCATCTGACTTTTTTCCTCATCGGTTGGGGGCATATCAGTGCCAGCGAAATCAACAGACTCGTTAATGAATTCCTCAATACCAGTACCACTGCCAATGGTACTGTAATTTACATTAACGCTGGTTTCTTGTTGGTATTGGGAAAAGTAACGCTGGTAAAGGGGTTGGGGAAATGAAGCACCGGCACCAAACAATGGTATTGCACTTGCTGCCTTGAGTGAAATTAATACAATGGCAACTGTAACTGTTAAGGTTATCAATGTCCGACGGGACTTGATTAGAGTTAAAATCATTATATTAATTCTCATAGTAATGAGGTACAAATTTTAGGGTTTTATGGTTTTAGGGAGTAGGGAGCAGGGAGAATGGAGCAGGGAGTGAGGCTACGCTAAGCGAACGTAAGAGGTAATAGGTAAGATGCAAGAGGCAAGAGGCAAGAGGTAATAGGTAAAAAATCCTGTGTACCTCATAGCTATAATAAAAGCTATAGTCTAGAAATATTAAGGATAATTCAAGGGGTAAGCTATCAGCTAATGCGCTACGCGCACCCTATGGGAATAGCTTATGGTTATGGGAAAACCATGACGTTTAAATTTTTGTTAAGTGATTTGGATTAGCTCCGACCGCACCTTAAGTGAAGCAGGGATGATAGTTGCTGGAGTTATGGGATTGGCCAAAAGGCCACGCTACGCGATCGCTTTTGTAAATGTTGCGTAGCTGGAGTTATGGGATTGGCCTTTTGGCCACGCTTCGCGATGAAGCTTCGCTTCCGCTAAAAGCGATCGCATCCTCCTCTACCAGATGTTCGTGATGGGGGGTGATATAACCTCTGAAAATATCAAAAACACTGGCATGTCCAGTAAGCGATGGGAAAAGGTGTTGAACAGGTAGGTATTATAACCAACAATTACATCCGATGGAACTATGCCCACTTCCTCGACTATGCCGCCGATCGCATCTTCCTACAAAAAGTAGGAGGAGGTTACATCTTTATCCACCGGATGCTGATGGAACACTTTGCCGATATGAAGCTTGAGAATTAACAGGTTACTATAGCATTTTGATTTGATATGTCAACAATAATATCAACCAGTATTTGATCAGCCGATTGTTATTTTAAAAACTATGTTAATTTCTAATACATTGTTTCCTCATTCCCAGGAAAATTATTAACAACAAGCCTGATCTATAGTAGAACCTGAATATCGCGTAGTGTTGGCTGTGCCGATCTAACCTTTTTGTAGTTTTCCGGAACGCATCCTTTAACTCTTGTAGATCCTCTTGAATTTTCCAAGAGGGTGATTACCAATTGACTCAGCAAAAAATCGAGTACGTTTCCTTGATTGAGGAGCTTAAAGGCAATCAACAGCCGACTGGGTTCTACAAAATTGTAAAAACTTCAAGTAGACCGGAGGAAAGACTAGCTCAACTGAGGACTTCAAGTACTTATGATCTTGAGGTTTACTCTTTGATCCGCTGCTTGGACTCTAGTGGAGTAGAAAAAGATCTTCATCGCAAATTTAAAGATTTTAAAAATTTTCAATCGAAGCGGAAAGGTAGAGAATGGTTCGATTTCAGAAACTACAACATTCATGAGGTTGTCGAAGAGATAAACTCATCTGTTAAAGATACTGCTCCTCCTGAACCAGGAGACTCTAAAGGGAATCCGATCGTCGGAGCACTTCTGTTGCTACCACTATTGGGTATTGTTATTATTAACAACCAACCTAGTCTTACAAAAGACCAAAGGAACTATCATGCCGCGAATAATGTTTTTAGTAGTAAAAATATGGATGCATTTGAACAGTATACTCAGGCTCAAGAGAAATTTCAAAAATTGGCAGACTCTTCTAGTCATAAATGTGTAAAAAAATATGGTGAGGATATGGTTGCCGTCATTTATGAATCTAAAACTTTTTTGAGGAGTACTGGGGGAGATTACCGTCAAGCTTGGAAACTATTTGAATCTCTCCGGGAACAAGTATGGCCAAAACAACCTGTCTGTAAGAAAATAATGGATGATATAGATAAGAAAAATAATTAATTAATTATTTTTTCGGTAAAACTTGGATTTGCAGCGATTGCCGTCTCTTAGTTATGATTGCAATCGCTTTTCTCTTTTGCCTGTTCAACACATCTGGCACGATCTTTAATTATATCAAATATAATCACTAACGAGTCCTTTAAAAAGTACCCCCAAGGGTACTGTCAAAGGATTATTGTATTGCTCATAATCAAAATAGCACTGAAATATTATTGCACCTAAATAGTTAGGGTAGGCAATTATTCCACTCTAAGATTAAGCTAGGGATAACTTAATATACCCTTCAGCTATTAGCTATCAGCTATCAGCTATCAGCCATTCGCGTAGCGTGGCCTTTGGCCAAGGCATGTGGCCAGACTACGGGAAAAGTTTATGCCCATAGCGCAAAATACTTGAGCTGCTTTTGAATAAAATAAGCTGACGGCTGATCACTGACGGCTGTTCGCGGAGCTTGCGCGTAGCGCTATATTGCCGAAGCTACGGCTAGTGACAGTGGTGCAAGATTTCAGGGAAAGCAACTAAAGTAAACCATTGAGTTAGGTATATATCCTAAATTTATAGTGATGGCAGACTATAGCAATCTCGAAAGCAATCTCGAATCAGAACAAACAGAACATGCAGATTTTTGTGAGCATTGTCACCAAATTAACCTGATAGATAATCAACTTGAAACCCTGATCCAGACACAAGCGATCGCAAAAAATCGATTAACCACTGTTCGACAGGCTCCTGGCTGCTCTACTTCTGTTCTGCGGGGACTAGACCAGCAGCTGATTGATGAAATGAAAGCATTGCACCCAATAGCTTGGTGAGTTTTGCCGACCTAGATGTGGCTAATGGTCCAGCAGTTCACCCTTTCCTTCAGGCAGCAGCTCAGCAGTCCCTGGCACGGGCAATTAAGGCTCGTGGTCGCACCCTTTCGGTAAATTCTGGTTACCGAACTATTGCTCAGCAACTAATGCTATTCAATCATGGTAAAGTTAGACGGTGTGGTATTCGTTTGGTGGCCCCTCCTGGTAAAAGTGATCACCAACGTGGTTTAGCAATAGATATCAATGACGATCAAGGCTGGAGACCTTATCTAGAGCGGGAGGGTTGGAGGTGGTTTGGACCTGCGGACAGACCTCACTTTGACTATAGGGGCAGAGCAAGACGAGACCTAGGTCGTCTTGCTATAAAAGCGTTTCAGCGACTCTGGAACCAATATAATCCGGACAAACCCATTGCTGAAGATGGGATTTTCGGACCAAATACTGAAGCGCGACTAAATCAAGCCCCCATAGTTGGCTTTGGAGAAACTAACGAATCTCTTCCAGAAAGAAGACTCAGCCTGACTAAACCTTATCTCGAAGGTGATGATGTTCGCGAAGTTCAGGAAGCTTTAGTTAAAGCAACTATTATGCTCGAGGTAGATGGCGTTTTTGGTCCGGCTACTGAGGAAGCTGTTAAGGAATTCCAGAAGCTAAAGGATTTAACAGTAGATGGAATTGTCGGAGCTGCAACTCGGTCGGCTCTGGGATTGTGAAGTTATAGCAACAGAAGTATAGTTGACGACATAGTATTTGCGTTTAAAGGAAACAGGGCATAGGGAATAGGAAATAGAAATATGTCTTAATCTTTACTTCGACTGCTATATTTGTGAACTTATTATCTCTCTTCTGCCTAGAGTGACAGAAGAGAGATAAAATCAGATGAGTAAAATTAGGATTAAGTCTACAAACTAGTTAAAGGTATCAACTACTAAGCCGAAGCCAGTGCTTGCGATCGCTTCTGCTTGTGCCTGCACTCGTGCCAACAGTTGAGAGCCTCAGATCCGGACATCAACCGGTAAATTGCGCTGATTAACTCACCCACATAGCTTAGAGCACTAAGGGTTACCGATCCAGTTATTAAGATTAGTAGCCAATTGATCAATAACTGTTGAATTAGTGAAAAAATAGAATTCATTGACAATCGTCTCATTTAATAGTAATGACTGGTAGGAGCAGTAACGTTACCTAATGATTATCCGATCTACCAGTCAGATTGTGAAGTCGTTAATTATACCTTACTTAGTGTCAATTGTCAATACCTGTTGGTGAAAGATAATTTAGCTCAATAGTCGGGAGCATCGTCTATTATCTATGGAAAAGGAAAACCAAAAGAATCAAAAGAATCAAAAGACTAAAACTAGAGTCTCCAAAACCTTGAATCTTTTCAGGAACTTTGGCTTAAAGGCAATTCCAATTATGATGGTAAGGAATTCTCTGGTTGAGGAATCAGAACTTACCCTCAATTTCTTAGTCTTAATCATTAGCTCTTGCTTAATTGCTACATTTGGACTAGTGCTCGACAGTGCTGCGGTGATTATTGGAGCGATGATTATTGCTCCTCTGATGTTGCCTTTAAGAGGATTGTCCTTTGCTACCTTGGAAGGAGATTGGCAACTGTTACGGAGTAGTTTTGTTTCCATTGCTGTAGGCACCGTACTGGGGATAAGTTGTTCTTGGTTAGTTGGTACAGTTATCGGATTCCCTGAATTTGGAGCCCAAGTTTTAGCAAGAACTCAACCTAATCTGATTGATTTACTAGTTGCGATCGTGGCCGGGGGAATTAGTGGTTTCTCTAAAATTCGTCCGTCTTTAGAAGATGCGGTACCAGGGACAGCAATTGCAGTAGCCCTCATGCCTCCCCTTTGTGTCGTTGGGTTAACCCTATCCCAGGGAGAATGGGCCTATAGTCAGGGCGCATTTCTCCTCTATATTACTAACCTGATTGGGATTAACCTAGCTTGCATGATCGTCTATGTCTTTAGCGGGTATGCTCAGAGTACTGAACTCAGCCGGTCTTTAAACTGGGGATTCTCGTTAGTGCTGATTGCTGTATTAGTCGTGCCCCTAGGACTTACCTTTTGGGACGTGCTTGAGCAAGGAAGAGTTGAGGAGCCAGTTCAGGAATTGATTAATAAGAGTCGAGTGTTTAACAAACCAGGTATAACAGAAGTTTCTACTTGGAAGATCAATCGGAAAACTAATCCTCCTTCTATCGAAATGGATATCCGTTCAACAAAACCGATTACATCGGAACAGGTACAGAGGTTTGAGGATTCGGTTAATATTAAGCTAGGTAAACCCTTTAAAGTGAGAGTTGAGGTTACTCCATTTATACCAGTGGAATCGCCTAATCCTAAACCTAATTAACTTGAATTGGAGTAAGCATTCAGCTGTCAGTGGTCAGCTGTCAGCCTAATGCTTACAGCGGTTTTAAATTCGGTCAGGTACAAAGTTATGGGTTTTAGGGAGCAGGGAATCGGGAATCGGGAATCGGGAATCGGGAATCGGGAAAAATACTGTGTACCTCACTTATGATTATAATTGCTATAATTTGAGCATAGTTTACCTTAGTAAAACGGATCAAGTGATATTTATTTGATGACATAAAAGGACACAAATAATGGCAATAATGGAGCTTTTTGGGGATGATTAGTAAAATTAGTAATACTGGTAGTAATACTGGTAAATTATTCACTATTGGTCATTCTAATCTCAGTATTGAAGATTTTATTGCTTTACTGAAGCAGCACGAAATTACGGCGGTGGCTGATGTGCGATCGCATCCTTACAGCCGTTACTTACCTCATTTTAGTCAAGCCCCCCTCAAGGCGGAACTATTGTCAGCAGGAATTCGCTATGTCTTTCTGGGTAAGGAGTTGGGGGCAAGACCGGCTGATCTCAGTTGTTATGTTGGTGGTAAAGCGTTATATGAAAAAATTGCCGCCACTGACCTGTTTTCAGCGGGTCTTAAACGGGTAATTCAAGGGGCTGAAACTTACCAAATTGCCTTGATGTGTGCTGAAAAAGACCCGATCACTTGCCATCGGACAATTTTAGTCTGCCAACATTTAGTGAAATCCGGTTTAGAGATTAATCATATTCTAAATGATGGCAGCTTAGAGTCCCATCAGGAGTTAGAAGAAAGGCTGCTCAGCTCTCATGGGTTAAGTGATTCCCAAATCAATCAACCGAAGCAACTTTCCCTATTTGATGACCCGACATCTATGGATAACTGGGAGAATTGCTCTCGGGAGGATAGACTTAAGGAAGTTTATCATAGGCAAGGGGATACTATTGCTTATCAAGTAAGCAGTCAGCAGTCAGCAGTCAGTGGTCAGCCTAATGCTTGAAATAAACCTTTCGTAGGGTGGGCATAGCGCTATAGCTGATAGCTGATAGCTGAGAGCTGAGAGCTGAGAGCTGATAGCTGATAGCTTGCCTTATCAAGACCCTGACTATGAATAAAACTATTAATTTATTTACAATTGGGTTTACTAAAAAGAGTGCTCAACAGTTCTTTGAGCTTCTGATTAATGCTGGAGTAAGGCGAGTTATCGATACGAGACTGAATAATAAATCTCAATTAGCTGGTTTCACAAAAAAGACGGATTTTGAATACTTTTTGCAGCAAATTGGGAATATTGACTATATACATCGTCTAGAATTGGCTCCGACCAAGGATATCCTAAATACCTATAAAAAAAATAATGGCGATTGGGAAACCTACGAAAAACAGTTCTTACAATTAATTACAGAGCGTGAAATCGAAAAGACAGTATCACCAGATTTATTAGATGGTAGCTGTTTGCTGTGTAGTGAACCTACTCCCCATAACTGTCATCGCCGTTTAGTAGCAGAATATCTGAGTCAAAAATTGGGAACTATAAAAATAGTTCACCTATGATTTATCCCAAATCCCCTTTGCTAAGACCATAGAAAAGCATCAGTCAGCTATCAGCTATCAGCTCTCAGCTCTCAGCTCTCAGCTATCAGCTATCAGCTCTCAGCTCTCAGCTCTCAGCTCTCAGCTCTCAGCCATCAGCCATCAGCTATCAGCTATCAGCTATCAGCTCTCAGCTATCAGCTATCAGCCATCAGCTATCAGCTCTCAGCTCTCAGCTCTCAGCTCTCAGCTCTCAGCTCTCAGGCATTCGCCTGTGGCGAAGCTACAGCGAACAGCTTTTGAATAAAATAAGCTGACCGCTGACCGCTGACCGCTGACCACTGACCACTGACCGCTGACCGCTGACCACTGACCGCTGACCACTGACCACTGACCGCTGACCGCTGAATGCTTACGTCTAAACTAACCTTACTTGGGATTAGATAGCAGCATGACTCAGATTATTTGCTTGGCTAACTCCTGGAAGCATGGCGAGAGATGTATCGCTGGAATTAATTCCCTTAAACGTCAATGGATTCGTCCTGTATCTGATTTACCGGATGGTCGCATTCCGAAACCAATGCGTCAGATTGCGGGAAGGGAACCAACTTTACTGGATATTTTAGATATTCCTTTGGCTAAAACTGGACCCGACTTTGGCTTTGAGTATGAAAATCTTTTGGTATTACCAGGACAATGGCGACGAGTAGGACAAGT
Organism: Moorena sp. SIO3A2; assembly: GCF_010672265.1. Classification (NCBI taxonomy): domain Bacteria; kingdom Bacillati; phylum Cyanobacteriota; class Cyanophyceae; order Coleofasciculales; family Coleofasciculaceae; genus Moorena; species Moorena sp. SIO3A2. The sequence continues at coordinate 90,029 of NZ_JAAHHC010000027.1, read as the reverse complement.
TCCCGCTGGATATCTCAATAAGTTTTGCAGCCGGGAAAAATACATTCTCCATAATAATGAGCGCTATGTAACCGTGAATTTCTTGCAGTCATTACCGGTAGAGCAACGCTGTACACTACAACTGGTGAAAGCTGTGGAGTTCTTGGTTCAACCTATTGGTGTCAGAGATAAGGGTGTAGAAAAATGGGAAGGTTCACTGGTAACAGATTGTGGACAAGAATTGACTGCTACGATTACTGACCCCGTATTTGTTAGGCATTTAGAGTTAGGCTATCGACCACAAAATCAGTGTTTGGTTACGGTTAGTCTCAGCATGCCTTGGCGACCTGATTATTGGAAAAAAGATGATGATCCTTGTTGGAAGTTGATAGCGGGTGTGATTGAATTACCTAACAAATCAGGGAATAAACTGAGAATAGGAATGGATGATGAGCTTCCTTTTTAGGAATTCAAGTAGGGTGGGCAAAGTAAGATAATCTAGAGTATTCAGAATAATCCAACAGTTTTTGCCCACCATAAAAGTCAAATAAATACCAATTCAAGTAGGGTGGGCAAAGTAAGATAATCTAGAGTATTCAGAATAATCCAACAGTTTTTGTCCACCATAAAAGTCAAATAAATACCAATTCAAGTAGGGTGGGCAAATTAAGATAATCATTAATACTAAAAAAAAATAAACTGTTTTTGCCCACCCTACAACCTAAATGATAACAATTTTATTTCTTTTTGCTACAGAGGATACGGGAATCAGGTCATAAGATGATAAACTGATAATGTAAGGCGGTGATATAGGGGATTAAGGTGTACCAATATTTGGTGTAATTGGTATTACTAGGAACGAATGCGATCGCATTCTACTAACTAGCTTCCTATAATCAACTAAATCATTCCTTTACCATTGTTTACCATTGACGAAAGTTAATGGATAATCCCTAAGTCAGCATGGGAGACCCTAGTGATGCTAGTTGAGTTCAGCGTAGAAAATTATCGCTCATTTAAAGAGCGCCAGACCTTGAGCATGGTGGCATCTAAGAAAAAAACTGGCGAGAATAGCAATAGTTTCCCGATGCCTAATGTTAAGTCTCTGCGCCTACTCACCAGCGCTGTGGTCTACCAAAACTTCTTGAAATGTGAGAGCCTTGTGTCTTTAGACCGAGGGTGAAACAGAGAGACTGGGTTGACCCAGTCGTGTCTCTAAGCGTCTTTCTTTATTTCAGATCTAATAATTTTTTATACAAGTTCTCCCACACTGGTATTTGATTCTCTAGCTGATAATTGAAGCCACTTCCAAGTAGTCCCAGTTAGCCAAACGGTATGGGGCTTCTTCAATTCATAATGATGTACGGGTACTCCCCGCATTCTTTTTCTGGTTTTCCACTCATTTATTGTTGACATCTTCAGAACCAACCTCTCTACTAAGAGTATATAAAAAAACAAGGAGGTGATGACAAGTGTACAAGACCATTCCAGTCAAAGCTAGTTTTTCAGAGGAGGAAAAAGCCTTTTGGTTGTTCCAATGCGAGAATGCTAATAGCCTAGGGAATTGTGCAACTTATTATGCGAAGCAAAAACATTACTCTTGGTTGGAGCAACAACCAGAAGCTTATACTACTTTCTGGAGAGGGGATGTGTTGAGATATGGGTGGAAGACCTATAAGTGCGGGGTAAAATACGCAGAACTTTGTAAAGAACTAAAAGAGAACCCTCACTATAGAGCGATGGCAGCTCAGTCTGCTCAACAAACCCTTAAGTCTGTGGCTGAATCAATAACAAGTTATAACAAATTAGTTGGACTTTACTATAAAGGAGAAGTTGATAGGCCAAAACTTCTTAGATATAGAAAAAAAGGCGGATTGGCTGCTGTTACTTTTCCTAAGCAAGCTTTGACTTACAGGAATGGGTTCTTCTATCCCTCAATCAGTAAAGAGAGTAAACCTGAACTGCTTTGTGATATAACTTTGTCCCCTCCAGATTTTATTGATTCAGATTGGGTTAAGGAGGTCACTGTCCGACCATGCTTAGGCCAATTATGGATCGACTGGGTCATAGATGACGGGAAACAGCCCATAGACCTTAACCCCAGTCTTGACTATTCTCAAGCGTGGAGCTTCGATCATGGTGGAGATAACTGGCTAACAGGTTTATCGACTCATGGGCAAAGTCTGATTATTGATGGGCGAAAACTAAAGTCAATGAACCAGGGTTATGCTCGTCTAGTTGCAAAATATAAAACCGGAAAGTCTGATTTTTATTGGGATGCTAACTTAGATAGAGTTCAACTGAAGCGAAACAACCAGATCCGGGATACAGTCAATAAAACGGCTCGCTTTATTGTTAATCGCTGCCTCAATGACCGAATTGGCAACATTGTGATTGGTTGGAACGAACGACAAAAAGATTCAATAAATATAGGTCGAAAAGGGAATCAAAAATTTGTCGTAATCCCGACAAAGAGACTAATAGAAAGATTGAAACAATTATGCCCAGAGTATGGTATTAAACTGACAGTAACAGAAGAGTCTTATACAAGCAAGGCGTCATACTTAGACGAAGACCCATTACCAAGACACGGTGAAAAACCCAGTGGATGGCAACCTTCGGGAAAAAGAGTAAGGCGTGGACTGTATAGGACAAAGCAAGGATACCTAGTCAATGCAGACTGTAATGGTGCGGGAAACATTGCTAGGAAAGTAGCCAAACAGTTAGGTCTAGACCTAACCAAGGTGGGTAGGGGAGCTTTGACACTCCCGCATCGGTATGACGTTTTTAATTCTCTTAAAAAATCATATCGAATGAGAAGTGTTCGCGAAGCGTCGGCGAAAGCCGATAGCAGTACGGGAAAACCGCTACTGCGTAACATCCTCATAGAATCCTCCGTGTTTTAACCGGGGGAGATGTCAAGGTCCTAATGCTTCCGGGAAGAGTAATCTGGTGCGTGCAATCCACACCATGGGTCAGATTGTGCTCCAGTCCGCTACTGGCATGCAGCTTGGCAGTAGATGGAATATCGAACCATTTCGGTTAAATGCTGACTACCAGCAGAAGCCGAGCTGTTTTGAAATTATTTTCATTCAGGATAATATTCGCTACCAATACGGATTTTCCTTAGACCAAGAGCGGGTGTACGAAGAGTGGCTAATCGCGTATCCCAAAGGACGTCCTCAAACGTGGTTTGAGCGTAACTATCGTTCAGAAGAACAGGAGTATGATTGGTATTTTGGGCGAGGGCTGAAAGGCGAGAAGGAACGTATTAAGGGTTGTGTTAGCTCAAATTCTTTATTTCTATCTCATGCCGCCCAAAATAACCATCCTCAGTTAGGAAAGATATTTATCTGGTTTAGCTCTAAGTTAAAGTTAATTCCAGCAAGGTTCCAAAATCTATCTAATTTTACTGCTTTGAAATTTGATAGATATACTAATTATAGTGAAAATTTTTTAAAATTAATCAAGGGAGGTCATATCGACATATCAAATGGTATCCAACGATTATGTGAAATTGGAGGATATTGGATAAATGCTTTGGATAATGGATAAATTTTAATTATTGATCAACTAGACCGCAGCTTACATTCAGAAATATCAACCTATTTAATCAAGGAATTTAATGATAAAGCAGCTAATCAAAATAACGCTCAATTGATTGTTACTACCCACGATACAACTTTCCTAGATCGAGACATAGTAAATCAAGACCAGGTATGGTTGATGGAGAAAGATAGCAACAATAGCACTAAGCTCTATTCTTTACTAGATTTTAAAATTCGTGAGGATGAGTCCCTACAGAAAGGCTACCTCAAAGGTCGATATGGAGCGGTTCCCTTTGTTAGTGGGCTGGATAGTTATGATACCTACAAGACCACTAAAAATTGATCTGACTAGACCATCAAGGGGTGCATATTCTAAAAGCTGTTTGACCCGGTGGTGCGTTACGGGACGGGCTGTTCCAACGCTGACCACGAGGCGGAAAATGAATGCGAGCCCGTCCCTAACGCACCCTACACAACTACTGCCCTCCTACGGAGAATGGCAACAAAATCACTAGGGAATTCGTCAACTATCCCGAATTATCATTGGTCGCTCTACTTGTTGACTCGAACAGTATGACGCTACACTCCAGACTCTATCGCTATTGTTGGCTAGGATTACTAGTGATGATTCTGCCACTTTCCGCTTGTGCTAGTGATCCTTCCCCTGAGCAGCTATTGGAACAAAACCAGGAACGTTGGGAAACTCAAAAGCTAGATAACTACCGGTATAGATTACAGGTAAGTTGCTATTGTATTGGTGAGGTCACTCAGCCAGTAGTTGTAGAAATCCGTAATGGTGAAACGACTTCCATTGTTGCTGCTGATAGCGGCAAACCAGTTAATCGGAAATTTTTTAATACCTATGATTCCGTCTCGAAGCTTTTCGATGTTGTCCAAAAGGCTATTGATCAGGATTATTATAAGCTTGATGTTACCTACGACCCGACTTTAGGTTATCCAACTCAAATCGATATGGACTTCAGAGCAGAGATGGCGGATGATGAAAGAACTTTGACTATTGGGAATTTGGAAGAATTAAAGTAAGGTGGGCAAAGTAATATAATTGTAAGCTATCAGCTATCAGCTATCAGCTATCAGCTATCAGCTATCAGCTATCAGCTATCAGCTGATAGCCTGTCGCCACGCTACCGAAAGAGTTTATGCCCATAGCGCACGCTACACCAAAGAGCTTTTGAATAAAACAAGCTGACGGCTGACCGCTGACTGCTGAATGCTTACATATAATTTATAATAATCCAAATAATTCAACGGTTTTTGCCCACCCTACAAGACCGATGAGTAGATGAGTAGGGTGGGCAAAGTAATCTAATTTATAATAATCCAAATAATTCAACGGTTTTTGCCCACCCTACAAGACTAAAACCCAAGTAGGGTGGGCAAAGTAATCTAATTTATAATAATCCAAATAATTCAACGGTTTTTGCCCACCCTACAAGACTAAAACCCAAGTAGGGTGGGCAAAGTAATCTAATTTATAATAATCCAAATAATTCAACGGTTTTTGCCCACCCTACAAGACTAAAACCCAAGTAGGGTGGGCAAAGTAATATTATTTATAATAATCCAAATAATTCAACGGTTTTTGCCCACCCTACGATCTACAAACTAAAACCCAAGTAGGGTGGGCAAAGTAATCTAATTTATAATAATCCAAATAATTCAACGGTTTTTGCCCACCCTACAAAACCGATGAGTAGATGAGTAGGGTGGGCAAAGTAATATTATTTATAATAATCCAAATAATTCAACGGTTTTTGCCCACCCTACGATCTACAAACTAAAACCCAAGTAGGGTGGGCAAAGTAATATTATTTATAATAATCCAAATAATTCAACGGTTTTTGCCCACCCTACAAGACCGATGAGTAGATGAGTAGGGTGGGCAAAGTAATCTAATCTAGAAGAATCAAAAGAACTAAACGGTTTTTGCCCACCCTACAAGCTACAAACTAAAACCCAAGTAGGGTGGGCAAAGTAATATTATTTATAATAATCCAAATAATTCAACGGTTTTTGCCCACCCTACAAGACTAAAACCCAAGTAGGGTGGGCAAAGTAATATTATTTATAATAATCCAAATAATTCAACGGTTTTTGCCCACCCTACAAGCTACAAACTAAAACCCAAGTAGGGTGGGCAAAGTAATCTAATTTATAATAATCCAAATAATTCAACGGTTTTTGCCCACCCTACAAGACCGATGAGTAGATGAGTAGGGTGGGCAAAGTAATCTAATCTAGAAGAATCAAAAGAACTAAACGGTTTTTGCCCACCCTACAAGCTACAAACTAAAACCCAAGTAGGGTGGGCAAAGTAATCTAATTTATAATAATATTACTTTGCCCACCCTACAAGCTCACAAAGTTAAAAAGTGCTATAATGAAAATTACACTATTACTGACACCTATTGTGGTAGGTTGTATAATTACAGCTGCTCCAGTAGCCTTGGCGGATAGTCCCTTAACTAGTACTCCTTTTGCTAAGGCATATAAAGATGTTGATATGATTACATATGCCTCGGTTTATGGACTTGATGATAAGGTTTTCCAAAACCTAAGCAACCCCAATATTACCCATGATGTGCGAGCAGCGATTATCAACCAACTTGGGTTTTCTGTTGAGCCGAGCCAGAGGGCTAATCAGTATCTTGAGTATATTGCTCGCAGCCGTAGTCAGCAGCCATCAGCGATTACCCTTGAGATGTTAACGGCAGCAGAAGCCCTAGCGCTAGGCTATTTACTAGCGATGGATGACCCAACTTTGGAGAGTGCTGTTGCCGTAGCCAATCGCTCTAGATCAAGCAGTAGTCTGGGACAAGTTCAGCGAGCTAATGCTCTATTATTATTAGATGCAGCAGTTGTGAAGGATCCTGAAGATTTCTCTATTGCTTTCATCCGTAGCCTGGTTCGGGCACAACAGTCATTACGGGCAGGGATTGGTAATTGGTGTGCGGTATACCAGAATGTTTTTTCGGTCTTAAAGGAGTTTCCCCGTCAACGAAACATGCGCCCTGAAGCGATTGATGTGGTTAACGATTATATTAGAGGCTACCGGAACTATTGTAATAGTCGCTCTATTTCTCGTTGACATGGGATTTGGAATGCGATCGGCGTTCGCGCAGCGTGGCCAAAGGCCTCAGCCGCGCCAAAGGCGATCGCAAAACCCAATCGAGTTTCTAGTTTACTAGGTCAGCTTCACACCCCACACCCCACACCCCACACCCCATACCCCACCTCTCTGCTCCCTATTCCCTATATACAACCTTCCACAGCACATCAATACCTCTGCCCACATAGTCTGAATCCTGGTGTTGTTCAATCCATTCGGTTAAAGTGGGGATAACGGATTTTTTGCCCAATTGAACCAAGGCATCGGTTGCCATTATATGCACAAGAAAGTCCTTATCCTCAAGGAGTGCTATTAGACCCTTGACTACGGTTTCTGAGCTGTTGCCCAATTCAACCAAGGCTGAGGCTGCACTACTACGCACATAAGATTCATTATCCTGAAGCAGTGCTATTAGACCCTTGACTATGTTTTCCTTGACTACGGTTTCTGAGCTGTTGCCCAATTCAACCAAGGCTGAGGCTGCCCTCCAACGCACAAAATAGTCATTATCCTCAAGCAGTGCTAGTAGGGTGTTGACTAAGGTGTCTGAGCTGTTGCCCAATTTACCCAAGGCATCGGCTGCACTACTACGCACAAAATAGTCATTATCCTGAAGCAGTGCTAGTAGGGTGTTGACTAGGGTTTCTGAGCTGTTGCCCAATTTACCCAAGGCATCGGCTGCACTACTACGCACAAAATAGTAATTATCCTCAAGCAGTGCTAGTAGGGTGTTGACTAAGGTGTCTGAGCTGTTGCCCAATTGAACCAAGGCATGGGCTGCCATCATACGCACAAAAGATTCATTATCCTGAAGCAGTGCTATTAGGGCGTTGACTACGGTGTCTGAGCTGTTGCCCAATTGAACCAAGGCATGGGCTGCCATCATACGCACAAAAGATTCATTATCCTGAAGCAGTGCTAGTAGGCGGTTGACTACGGTGTCTGAGCTGTTGCCCAATTCACCCAAGGCTCTAGCTGCACTACTACGCACATCAGAGTCATTATCCTCAAGCAGTGCTAGTAGGCCGTTGACTATGTTTTCTGAGCTGTTACCCAATTGAACCAAAGCATCGGCTGCACTACTACGCACATCAGAGTTATGCTGCTCAAGCAGTGCTAGTAGGCCGTTGACTACGGTGTCTGAGCTGTTGCCCAATTCACCCAAGGCTCTAGCTGCACTACTACGCACATCAGAGTCATTATCCTCAAGCAGTGCTAGTAGAGCCTTGACTATGTTTTCCTTGACTACGGTGTCTGAGCTGTTGCCCAATTTACCCAAGGCATAGGCTGCCCTTCTACGCACATCAGAGTCATTATCCTCAAGCAGTGTTAGTAGAGCCTTGACTACGGTGTCTGAGCTGTTGCCTAATTTAACCAAGGCATCGGCTGCACTACTACGCACATCAGAGTCATTATCTTTCAGTCGTTCTAGCCATATTTCAATTACCTGATCTTTTTCCCCGAATTCAGCTCGATAGTTCAGCAATCGTTCCTGATCAATTAAATCAGATTGGTTTTTCAACAATTCCAATACCGGTGCCTGAAAATCCGTTTCATAAAAACTGCAAATTATTTGATAAACCTGCTTGCGAATATTATAACCAACCCGCTCGTCACCACTCACCTCCAACTCAACCAACCGCTCTAAAATCTGTTGCACTAACTCACGAGCAGCACCCCGCAAATTCTTTGGGTCTTCTGCTAAACAATTACCAGCAAACAACAAATCCCGATGCAACCACTGCTCATAGTCACTCTTATTATTCAAAACTATCTTAATCGCTTTCGCCGCTTTCTTCGGTTTTTGTTGTGCTATCAGCAATAGTAACACTTCGCGCCAGTGGGAGTCATGCAAATGCTCCCGAATATGATTCAAAACAATATCAAAATCCCCGTCATTATCCGCTTCATAGTCAATATCTTCAGCACACAAATATTCCTGAAAGGTCTTATGGACAAAAGCATAACAATCTTGCCCCTGCTCATTCAACAAACCAGTGCGATCGCGAATCAATTCTACAAATCGTTTCGCCTCTTGCTCAGCCTGATGAAGCTTCACCTCCTTCATGGTTTTAATCTGCTGCTTCAACTGATCAATCAAATCATCCCGGTCTATCAGCGATGCAGCGCGGTCTTGGGGGTTTCCCCCATGAGCGACTGCATCAAGAAGCGTGCCACTGTCGTTATCTTCAATATTTCCCTGAGTGTGAATCCAATAAGCCAGGGATTCCATCAACCGGGGTAAATCATCCAAACCCAAATAGGTTAACCACTTATCACTACTTAACTCTTTATTGGCATCCCAAGACGTTAACAACGTTTCCACTGCCTTGTCATAAAGCTTATGGCGCTCCTTGGGCAATACCGCTTGATACCGATGAATCAAGGCAATAATTGTCAACAATAACGGATTCCGTGCCAATAGCTTAATCCGGTCATTATCATCGAGAGCCTTTCGTAAAGTATCCTTGCGCCTTTCCGCTTCTGCTTTGTCTTTAAACCTACTACTATACCAGTTATCAATAAAGTCTGAAATTTTCTCGTCATCAAAGGGTTCAATTTGATAGTGGGGAAAGTCTTCAGTGCGGAAAAAGTCCCGTCGATAACCAGCGGGGCGAGATGTAATAATCGCCGGATTTCTGTTAAACTGTCCTAAAAAACTATGGATGCGCCTGACCACATCATACCGTTTAGCGTCTTCTGCTACTTCATCCAAACCATCCAGCAATATCAATGCTCTACCATCAGACAACCAATGGTCAAAAAATCCCACTGGTATGGTGTTGACGGCCATGGTTTTTTCAGCAAACATCCGGGCATAGTCGATCAGGCTTTTATCTGGATGTCTGGCCAAGTCTCGTATCCTAATTAAAATCGGTAGCCAGTCAGTATCACCATCTAATCCCAAAACCTCAGCTTTGCTCTGAGCTAACATTACCGCAAAATAACTCATCAAGGTGGTTTTACCAGAGCCTGGCGCACCTAATATCACTACTCGTCTTGACTGATTTTGACTCAACAACTGATCAGCCAAAAATTTCCTCGGAGTTGTCTTTTCCAACAGCGCCCTTTCTGGTTTTTCACCACTTTGCTCTGCTAACCGCTCCAATTCCAAATCCCTAGCAGTTGCCACCTCCTCCTCCACATCTGGCATTACAAAAATCTGGGCTAATTTCTCCGATTTTTCTACATCTTGCCCAGCCACAGCCATGCCAGCAAATGTAACATCATCAAACCAGTTAGCTAACTGTTTACAATAATCCTGTTTAGCTACCTGAAACTTTAGATAAGTAGCAGTATGCTCAAAATAACCCTTAACAAAGGTCTCTATCCAATGCTGGAGACTAGCTTGTTGATTTAGTTTAATGTTATTGGTTTCAGCTTGCTTTTGAAATAGCCTGACTAAAAAATAACAATCTGGCTTTTCTTGATTAAGTAAGGGTTTGGTTAATTCCTTCAAAACCGCTGGATTAGTAAAATAGTTGCCCAAAAACTTCTTAACTCCATTCCAGCCATCCGGGGGAGCATGAAAAAATAAGCGCTGTTGAGTATCGAGTTGTTTGTCCCATTGATCAACTGCTTCTACTCCAGCTTTGATGGCTTTTTCGACATCGCTTTTTGTCAGAGATTGAACTATATGCTTACCCACTACTGCCGCAGCAGTACCTAACAAAGATGTCGCTATTTTTGATATTTCTATACTAGTCAAAAGTGAGAGGGGGTCCATAATTAAGATGTGCTTAGGTTTAATGAGTTTAATTGTAATAGCAATTCATAGTCCCAACTGATTTAGAGCATCCCCACACTGAACCAACGCTTGATCTGAATTTGGTTCAATTGCCAGGGCTTGATTGTAGTTCTTAATTGATTCCTCTAACCGCCCTATGCTCTTTAAAGCATTACCTCGATTAATCAGCATCTGACTCAATAAAGTTGCTTGATCAAGTCCCAATTCTTGGTAAATCTGGATTGCTTTATCATAAGAAGCTATGGAGCGCTCATACTGCTTGAGGCAATATAAGGCTCCACCCAAACTACTTAAAGAAGCTAATTCTCCGTAGCGGTCACCAATCTCATGTTGAATTTGTAAACCCTGTTGAAGATAGTTAATCGCTTCTCGATATTGGCCTAAGGATCGATAAGCATTACCCAAGCTACTTAAACAATCTGCCTCACCCTTGCGATTGGCCGTAGGCCACGCTACGCGATCGCCGATTTCTCGTTGCCTTTGTAAAGCCTGTTGAAAATAGTCAATCTCTTCGCCAACAGGTCTACCACTACCAATATTGATATTGTTTTGCCCTGGTTGGATTACATTATCAGAGAAATCGTTAGCTCCTATATCAACAGAAAAATTAAAAACACCTGCGCCCCAATCAAAGAAATCCGGAGCACGGCGAATAAAGTATTTAATAGCAAATGCTGGCAAAACAAAAACGAAGCAAAGAGTTGGAAAATTATCTCGAAATAGCTCTCGCCGTTGGTTTAAGTGGCTCAAGATGGTAGGAACAGTATCAAGATTGTAGTAATCCCCGTCTCCCCGATATCCTGGCTTGATATAAGCTTCTAAAGATTTTTCGAGACCTTGAATGAAGAGAATACTCAATTGATCGCGGTCTAGAATATTTTTAACACGATCATAAAGATTATCAATGGGCTCGGTTAATGTTAAGGTTGCTATTTGCTTCTGGGGTAAATCCTGATGCACTCGCCCAATGATCCGCTTAGCCTCTGCTGGAGGACATTGCATGAACACAATCCCAAATCCCCTCCGTCGCTTCAGCGATCGCAAAAAGGCTTGGTAAATCTCTTCCCGAGAGGGAGGAGTATCGTTAGATGAGTTAGCAAGACTCATAAAGCTCTCACCTTGGCAAGTACATCTTGAAATCTTGGAATCCCTTCGATTAGTGGATGAACGTTACACCAAATCTGTAGGTTATCGTTTTCATCATAATAGCGGTATTCCAAGAGGCAGCGACTCAACAACAGACGTAAGTGATCAACATCATTATATGCCTGCTTGAGATGACATGCTCGTGCTAAAATTTCCCATTCAGTCTCCTGTACAGTCTTCTGATAGGTCTCTCGTGTTTCTTCAATCGCTCGCTTTGCCGCTCTTTTAGTAATCGGTAGTTCATCTGTCCAGTCAATCGCTTTCTGGATTAATTGCATCAAGTTTCGGACATGTCCACCACTCATTAGACAAAGATTCTTTAAGGTCTCACCGTTATCAAATACCGGCGGAAAATCTAGCCCATCTACTTTCCCCTCTAGGGTTTGAAGCAAGTTGGGTTCGATCAGGGCAATTCGACAATAGATCAATTCCCTCATTTTGTCTAGCCCTAGTTTATTTTCTGTTCCGTCTGGATTGCGGATCATGATCATTGGCAAGACATCAGGTTTATCGTAATTATTTTCGAGCTGAGTTCCCCGTCCTGAGTACACCATGGCTATTGGCACAGTATAAATTACATGACAAGCCAATCTTCGTAACATTTCACTGCGATTGAGATAAATTTCATCATAGTTACTTGGTTTCCCTATTTCTTGGGTTTCTGCCATGCGATCAAGGTTGTCAACAATCAATACAATTCCTCGACTCTTAGCAGACAAGGACTTTTGAGCTTCCTGGATAAAGTCGTTGAGAGCTTCGACTAAAGATGGCGTATTGGCGTTGATTTTTTTGCGGAGTTCACGCCGTTTATCTGGTGTTGCTCGAAGGTTAGTAGTAATCTTGGCAAACTGGGAGATTTGCCCCTCTAAACTTAACCCATCAAACGCTACCTCGGTCAGGGCAATATCCTGTAAGGATGCCCAACGATCTTTCATCCAATTTAGTAATGGATTATGATGTTCAAGCTTAATTGCTTCCACCAAGTGGCGAGTGCAAGCAAAAAGAATATCTGCATAATCAGCATCTTGGGGTTCAATATCTTCGTCATCTGCAGCAAAGTAAACCACAAAATACTTGGCTTGTTCTAAATACTCTTTTAGCCGTAAAAGTTCAGTAGATTTACCTACTCCTCTGTGCCCAGAGTAGAGCTGGCATGTTGGCTGCTTAGAGCGCGTTATTTTCCGTCCTAACTCTCGAGTAACCTCCCAACCTCCACGAACATCTTGACAGTCAACATAAGCCTTTTTTGGTGGAGGCTGAAAAGGTTCAAAGGAACTATATATTTCGCTCAGTAAGTCCAACGCCACGACTACCTCAAACAATGATTTAGTTTAGATATTATTTATTATAGTATATCAAATTTAAATTGGGTGAGGGATTTTATTATGGTTTTTAGGAAGTAGGTAACAGGTAACAGGGAACAGGGAATAGGTGAAAAACTGTGTATTTTTTTACCATTATCAACCCTAAACTTACCTAAGTTATCATCCCGACAAAAAACGCGATGCTCTGAGCAGCTAAGGGATGAAGCGTTCGCAAAGCGTGGCCCAAAGGCCTCAGCTTCCGCGCTTATGCGATCGCATGCCCTCAATCTAACCCATAATTCCTGGGTTTTGATCCCCCTAAATCCCCCTTAACAAGGGGGACTTTCCGGAATTAAACCTTTGATAAACAGGACTTTAATTACTCCCCCCAATGATCACGGGGGGCTGGGGGGGATCGAGATATAAAATGCTATAGAAAGCCATGGAACCATTGAGCAACTACGCGATTGACCTGCATGTCACGCTAGGCGATCGCATTCCCTCAATCTAACCCATAATTCCTGGGTTTTGATCCCCCTAAATCCCCCTTAACAAGGGGGACTTTCCGGAGTTAAACCTTTGATAAACAGGACTTTAATTACTCCCCCCAATGATCACGGGGGGCTGGGGGGGATCGAGATATAAAATGCTATAGAAAGCCATGGAACCATTGAGCAACTAAGCGATTGACCTGCATGTCACGCTAGGCGATCGCATTCCCTCAATCTAACCCATAATTCCTGGGTTTTGATCCCCCTAAATCCCCCTTAACAAGGGGGACTTTCCGGAATTAAACCTTTGATAAACAGGACTTTCCGGACTCCCCCCAATGATCACGGGGGGCTGGGGGGGATCGAGATATAAAATGCTATAGAAAGCCATGGAACCATTGAGCAACTACGCGATTGACCTGCATGTCACGCTAAGGGATGAAGCGTTCGCAAAGCGTGGCCCAAAGGCCTCAGCTTCCGCGCTTATGCGATCGCTTTCAAATATACCCTAGCAAAACGCTCTAAGAGGATATCTGAAAAGTTTTTTGATATTGAATTTTGCCCCCCTAGCCCCCAATTCTGGGGGGAACAAGAATCAATTTGTTGGTAAAAGTCCCCCAAAATTGGGGGATTTAGGGGGCTTTAATGTAGCAAATGAGACTTCTCAGACAACCTCTAAAAAAAAACGCGATCGCTACTACCAAATCAAGCAAAAAAACAAAAAAAGTAATCTAAACTTTTTCATAAATACCCCCTCCGTGCCAAAATTATTTTCAAAAAAAATCTGAAAATTACTTGACAACATAAAAAATATTTTATAAGATAAAAATGTCCTCGTACAAAACACCTAAAACTAATCATGGACAATCAAGACTTTATCCCGAATTCCGATGATAATCCTAACAATCCTAATCCGCCTGAATCCTCTGGCGAATCCCGGCCAGGACGGAAGCAAATCAAACATATATTGATCGGTTCTCCCAAAACTGTGCGGATGACAATTTACAGCCTTTATAGCCTTGGCTACGCACAAGTTGATGAGTGGAGCACTCCTCAACCTACCGAAAATCCAGGTGAAGTAATCAGTATATTGATTCGATATCTGTCGGTAGATTAAGATAGCAACTTGCCAGGGATGCCAATCCCTGGCGACAAGGAAAAACCAAGGATAAAGGACAAAGTCTCAAGTGTCTGTGATTAGTACGAGGAATAGGTTAGTAGGTTGTTGATTGTGACAATTTGCTAACGAAATAGAGGACAAATAGTCAAGGACTCTAGGGTTGTTGACAATTACAATAAATAATTCGGTCAAGCATTGGAATTAACCAGAACTTGACCGAATTTTTTTATTTTGATCATTGAGGGAACAGGGAATCGGGAATCGGAACCCACCCCTAACCCCTCCCAGGAGGGGAACGGGAATCGGGAATCGGGAATTGGGCAATTGTTGCGTAGGGTGCGTTAGGGGCGGGCTTGCTTTCATGTTCTCCTCTACGCGCCTGAAGCCGCCCCGTAACGCACCACCCAAAGACTTGTGATAGTGCAATAGTTTTTTTTTAAACACCCACATCACCTATATCACCCCTAGTGCAAATGCAATAGTTTTTCCAATTATCCACGTTAACCACTTATACCTCCCATAGTGTAAATGCAACAGTTTTTTTCAACCACCACTATCTCCACACTTTCCACCCATTGCATCTTTTAAAAAATCGTGTTAATATAAACAATATCGTAAACACAATGGTTTTTCGCCATGATGATTTCTACCGCACAAGCCGCTGAATTACTAGGTATCTCTGCCACTCGCGTCCGTTTCCTGTTGAGCAAGGGCAGAGTTAAAGGTGCTTATAAAGTCGGTAGAACTTGGGTGATTCCCTTATTTGATGGCATGCCCGTGGTCACTCCTGGCACTCGTGGACCAAAGCGGAATTGGTCAAAGCGTACAAATTACACGAAGGCTGTGATCCACGTTAACCAGAAAGTGATTCGCCAAAATCACAACACCGGCGAAAGGAATCCAGTGATTACTGTCAAACGAGGCACTAATAACACTTACGGTCATACCGTAGAAGTCAATGGCCCTTGTCGGGTCATGTATCGCCCGGATAATCCCCTACACTGTGGAGCACGGGTATGGATTGAGACGATTTCTGACTTTAAAGTGAGCTGAGCCAGGTCTAAGGTCAATCAAACGTTGAGCCATTCCAACCCCACATATGTCTCTGGGCATCAGCAAATTCAATATAAATTCGGTTAAGTGCTACACCCAAGGTCTCATTAATCGTCTTGCAAAAATCCTGACTCATGGCCTTAGTTTGAGTGGGCTTCATGGTGCCAATATTTTTAATTTCCACATAGCAAACTGGGTCAAAGCTACCAGCAAACGTCATAGCAACACCAGGCTCAAACGCTGTCATCACATAAGCTTCAGGTTTACCCACATGCTCGGCTAGTTTTCCTGACAGGATTTTCAGCAACCCTTCAACAGCTGCTGATTCTGGAGCATCAATGGAAGTTTGAACTTTAATTAGTGGCATAGTTTTGATATCACACCCTAGTTGAGCTTTTGAACAGTTGAAATGTTAAGCGGTCAGCGGTCAGTGGTCAGTAGTCAGCAGTCAGTGGTCAGTGGTCAGCGGTCAGTGGTCAGCCGTCAGCCGTCAGCCGTCAGTCGTTGGCAACTAACCCAAAGCTGATAGCTGAGAGGATATCTGAAAAGTTTTTTGATACTTAATTTTGCCCCCCTAGCCCCCCAAGCGAGGGATTGCTCGCTTGGGGGGGACAAGAGTCAATTTGCTTCTAAAAGTCCCCCAAAATTGGGGGATTTAGGGGGCTTGGATGTAGCAAATGAGACTTATCAGACAACCTCTGATAGCTGAGAACTAATAACTGATAACTGATAGCTAATAACTGATAGCTGATAACTGATAGCTGATAGCTGATAGCTCTAACCGCCATACTGCCAACCAGTGTTTTCCAGCAACAACTGATCTCCTTCCCGATGAATGCCAGCACCAACGACTTCAGCAACAAAGACGGTGTGATCGCCTTCTTCCACAGTTCCTCTGACCTGGCATTCTACATAACCGAGGGAGTCAGAAATAATCGGACAACCAGTTACTTCTCCGAAGTAAAATTCTACATCAGCAAACTTATTACCAACGCGACTTTGGGGTTTAAAAAATTTGGCTGCCATATCTTTTTGCCCACTATCGAGGAAGCTAAGGGCATATACTCCTGTTTTCTTAATAATGGCGTGGGATCCAGAGTCTTGTTTAACACAGTTAACGATTAGTGGTGGTTTGAAGGAAGACTGCATTACCCAGCTGACCGTGAAGCCATTGATTGTTTCTTCACCATCCCTGACCCCACAGATATATAGACCATGGGGAATTTTGCGCAGCATGGTCTTTTTCGCTTGTTCGTCTAGCACGAGTCTTTCTCCCTATTTTCTTAGCGTTCGCGTAGCGTGACCTTTCGGGCAAAGCCCGACGCTGGGCGAACGGTCAATCCCAATTAGTTTACAGAATTTTCCCTTTTAAAAGACAGGATTGGGGATGTCCTTTTGGGCTCTAAACATGCGCTTAACTCGATATAGAACACCTCTGGGCTGAAAATTATGCTTATACTGCCTGAATTCCCCAGCATCTAGCCAAACCCCGTGGCATTGGAAGCATTTTTCGTACCAGACGCTGTACTCATCAATATCAAGCATCCGGATCATTTTGGCTCCACAGCGGGGACAGCAAATATCATCATTGATCTTATTCAGCTCAGAGCCAATTTCCGGGTCTCCAATATCTAGACTCTCAGAACCTTTAATCTTTTTGAGTATTTCGGCCTCCAGGGAATCAAACCAAATGCCTTTGCAGTTGACACAGCGGTCTACTTCAATGCCATGGCAGGTAACTGGCTCTAATTTTCCTTTACACTTTGGGCAATTAAGTGTTGGGCAATTAAGTTCCTTCACACTTTCACACAAAAATTAATGTTATATCATATATCTTATACAATAGAAGGGTGAGGACGAAAGAGGTGAGAGTGTTCGGGATGATAGAGACGGGAACGGGTTTTAAGGCCATCACGGTTTAAAGCCGTCTTTAGTGCCGGACTGATTAAGTAAAGGGTTGTCCGAATTAGATTGTGCTCTTGAGTAGTTGCTGCCATTTTCTCAAGGTCCACTAGCCAGATTTTTTCATCTGGCCAGCCAATGCGGAAGCAAACCGCTACTGGTGTATCAGCAGAATAGTGTTTTAGGAGTTTGGCTTGAGCCGCTTCTACATGACGAGCACTCAGATAGAGGCACAAACTAGCTTGATGGGCAGCTAGGGATGCTAATTCCTCTGAGTCTGGGACCGCAGAAGCACGACCACTGATCCGGGTCAGGATAATCGTTTGTACTAATCCCGGTATAGTTAGCTCAACACCAAGTTGTGCGGCTGCTGCTTGAAAGGCGCTGATGCCTGGGATAACTTCAAAGGGAATAGAGGCTTCTGAGAGAGCTTGCATTTGCTCGTGGATAGCACTATATAGAGTCAAATCTCCTGAGTGTAGCCTGACCACAGATTTATGCGATCGCACCCGTTCAATCATCAGTGGCACAATCTCTTCTAGGGTTTTGTTGCCAGAGCGAATAATTTCGGCATCAGCCCGAACACTCTCTAACATCTGTTTGGGCACTAGAGAATCTGCCACGATAATAACATCTGCCTTTTGGAGGATTTTTAAGGCTTTGACAGTTAATAAGTCTGGAGCGCCTGGTCCAGCACCGATGATGTAGACCGCTGGTGCGATTGAATTCATATAGTTTCGGAATTATGCTTTAGGAGATAGTATTTTGGTAAGCATATGCGCTACTTGAGGTGCCGTCAGCTCTCAGCGGTCAGCCGTCAGCTCTCAGCCGTCAGCTCTCAGCTTTTTTATTCAAAAGCTGAGAGCTGATAGCAGGCGCGATCGCTGCACGGGGTCAGATGAGTAAAACGAGCAGGGATTTTCAAGCAGTCCTACCAGTAACCCAGATGCTTGTTTACTATCTCCCGTTGATTAGCTGACGGCTGAGAGCTGACAGCTTAAGCTGTGTGTTTACCTGTCTTTTACCTGTGTGTTTACCAGTTAGTGACCAACAATCAAGCCAAGGTTCCGAGCACCTTATAGATCAAGGAATTCACTAAACCAAGGGCAATTGAGCCAATCAAAGCGCTCCAAAATCCCCAGCGCAGCCGAAATCCCGTTACCAAAGCTGCGGCTAAGCCAAAAACAATGGTGTTGACCACAACAGCAAAAACCCCAAGAGTCAAGATAGTCAGAGGAAGAGCTAAAATATCCAGGATTGTTTTCAATAGGCCATTGAGAATACCAAACACCACTGCTGAAACCAATGCTTTACCAAAGCTATCAATCTCGACACCAGTTGGGAGTTTGGAAATGATCAACAAACTGATGGCAGTAACAAAACATGCAATTAAAAGACTAACAATATCCATGGGTATAACCCCCTAGAGCACCACTACTTAAACATTAAAGCGGAAAAGCATCACATCTCCCTCTTGCACAACATAATCTTTACCTTCTGAGCGAACTAACCCTTTTTCCTTAGCAGCCGTCATCGCCCCAGACGCTACCAAATCCCCATAAGCAATGGTTTCCGCCCGAATAAAGCCTCGCTCAAAATCCGTGTGAATTACCCCAGCCGCTTGGGGGGCTTTCATACCAGCAGTAATAGTCCAGGCCCGGGTTTCTTGGGGACCAGTAGTGAGAAAGGTACGTAAGCCCAACAATTCGTAGGTAGCACCAATCAAGGATTTTAATCCCCCTTCTTCCACACCAAGGGACTGAAGAAAATCCTCTCGCTCTTCCTCAGGTAACTCAATTAGTTCTGACTCTACTTGAGCAGAAACCACTACCACTTGAGCATCTTCGGTAGCAGCAATTTGCCGCACTTGCTCGACCCAGTCATTACCAGTGGCTAAGTCATCTTCAGACACATTAGCGGCATAGATGACTGGCTTACTAGTCAGTAACCCCAATTGCTTGACTGACTCGGCTTCTTCTTCTGTTAAACTAATCTGGCGCGCTAATTTGCCTTCATTCAACCCAGCGCTCAAGGTTTCCAAGACATCAAGTTCCATCTTGGCATCTTTGTTACTACGAGCTTGCTTCCGGGTGCGCTCAATCCGGCGTTCTACTTGCCCTAAATCCGCTAAGGCTAATTCTAAATTAATTACTTCAATATCCCGCCCTGGGTCAACGGAGCCGGAAACATGGATGATGTCATCATCATCAAAGCAGCGCACCACATGGACAATGGCATCGACTTCTCGGATATTGGCTAAAAACTGGTTACCCAAGCCTTCCCCTTTACTGGCTCCCTTGACTAAACCAGCAATATCCACAAACTCAATCCGAGTTGGCACAATTTTCTCAGATTCAGAAATCTTGGCCAGAACCTGCAACCGCTGATCTGGGACAGCAACTACACCGACATTCGGCTCAATGGTACAAAAAGGGAAATTCGCAGCATCTGCCTTGGCATTGGCAACTAGGGCATTAAATAAGGTTGATTTGCCTACATTGGGCAGTCCAACAATTCCAGCTCTTAGCATAGCAGTATATTATAGTACTTTAAAATGGACAATGGGCAATAGAAACTTGAACCGATCGGCCAGTTGTTCTACTGTTGTCCCAATTATCGCTTATCTTCTTGGTTTTTATTTTATAATTTTATTTTATAATTTTATTTTATAATTTTATTTTATAATTTTACTTAATAAATGGTCTCTAGTGATCTCTGATGGTCTCAATTAAACCAGTTTCAACTAAACTCCTTAGGGCTATTGCTAAACCAGATAAATTTACGTCTTTTGAACAGGAACGTGATAGTCGTAAGCAACATCTAGTAGCTTGTAGGGTGGGCAAAAACCGTAGGGGGATTTTGAGTATTATAGATCAGAAAAATTTGCCCACCCTACTTTAAGATGCAGCACGGCCAAAAATCCTTAAATCCTTATATAGTCAGTAAGATTCAGCTTGTAGGGTGGGCAAAAACCGTAGGGGGATTTTGAGTATTATAGATCAGAAAACTTTGCCCACCCTACTTGAATTAGGATTTTTTTTACTTGTAGGGTGGGCAAAAAATCCTCTAGCTTGTAGGATAGGGAAAAATAGTTGGGGGATTTTGAGTATTATAGAACATAAAAATTTGCCCACCCTAACCCTAATTGAATTAGGATTTTTTTTACTGGTCGGGTGGGCAAAAATAGTAGGGTAATTTTGAGTATTATAGAACATAAAAATTTGCCCACCCTACGTTAAGATGCAGCGCGGCCAAAAATCCTTCTATACTTGATTAACTCTTGCCTCTTGCCTTTCCTTAAGGGAGTATATTCACAAGTCAAATAAAAATGCTATATTACTAAATCTCTAAACTATGCCAACAACAGCTGATTTTCTGATCTACACTCAATGGGCAGGTATTCTGACTTTAGCCTGTGGCTTGATTGCTATACTCGGTTTTATCTTCAAATGGGGTCTCCGGTTTCGCCTGGTGGGAGTCACTGGGTTTATGCTGGTGCTAACGGCTAGCTTTTTCTCGTTATCCTTAGTACCGTTTACCCGTACTACCATTCCAGGGGCAATCCGATATACTGTAGTCTACGATAATGGTGGCAACCAAACGGTGATTGCTTTGCCCCCTAGTGCTACAGAGTCAGAAGTAGAAGCGACACTGCGCCAAGCTGCTAGTAATTTTTATTCCTATGGACGCCTCGGTGGCGCAAATAACCAGTTAACAATTCGAGCCCGGACGATTATCCATCCGGAAGCTGGTGTATCCAAGCCGGTATTGTTGGGTCAGGTTATGCGATCGCTTTCTCAGCGTGATGATCCAGATATGGTGATTGAAGTCTATTCCCAAGAATTTGCTCAATTGCCTCAAGAATAATGGGTATGAGGTACACTCAATTGTCTTCTCCCGACTCCCGACTACCTAAAACCCGGCGACTGTGTACCTCACCCAATTCATAACTCCTATATCGTTAACTGCTCAGAGTGATTAAAAAATTGCCGTGTCAACCCATAGGTTATCAATAAGGTTGCGATCAAATTAGTAAATGCAAGCATAAACATAATTAATATCTGATAGGAAGCAGCATCCAAGGGCTCAATACCACTTAACAATTGACCTGTGATGATTCCCGGTAAAGTGACCAATCCCACTACCATCATGGAGTTAAGAGTAGGAATCAACCCAGCCCGAATCGCATCCTTACGGTAACCAGCTACTGCTTGTTGTCCCGTTGCCCCTAAGCTTAAATGGGTTTCGATTTCCAGAGTGCTCTTGCTAATGGTACTAACTAGCCTTTCCCCTGCGATCGCAGCCCCATTCATGGCATTCCCCAGCACAATACCTCCTAAGGGAATCAGGTACTGGGGTGCATACCAAGGTTCTGGTTGAATCATCAATAGATTTGTATAGATTAAGGTCAATGCTGTACTGAAGAACAGGGAACTGAATACTATTGGTAACAATCTCGGTATCTTATGGTTACTAATCCGATTGCGGGCAGTAATCGTACCAATAGTCAGCATTACCATTAAGATAGCTAAAACAGGAATCGGGTGATCTAAGGCAAAAATTACAGCCAGCACATATCCCACAACAATAAGTTGTACGATAGTTCGGCCAGTTGCGATCGCTAGTTGAACTTCCAAACCCAGCCTTTGCCAGCTGGATAAACCAATTGCGATCGCCATCATGCCCAATCCCCACACTAAATCGCTAAGATCGAGTTCAATTAAATAATCCACCAGCCACCACAGCTAATTTGTTTTAATCCATTGTGTCAGATCGTCTGTTAATTGTGATTGCAGTTGAACGCGCACGCGCAGCCAATAGGCCAAGGTTATCTGGTTGAATGCGATCGCGTTCAACCAGATAACCTTCAAGGCCAGGAGTGAAAATTAAGCGACAGGTAAAATTTGAACCCTTTTTGCCAAAAATTCTGTTTTAATTAAAAGCAATTTAAGGTGTGAGGAACAAGTGAATACTATACCCCCTCTTGACTTAACACGGCAGTACCAAGTGATTGGAGAACAAGTCAGTGCTGCTGTCGGTGACGTTCTTTCATCTGGACGTTATATTGGTGGTCCAGTGGTAGAGCACTTTGAGCAACAGTTTGCCGCTTACACCGGTACCCTGGAATGCATTGCATGTAACTCTGGCACAGACGCTCTGTATCTCGCCCTGCGAGCTTTAGATATCGGACCCGGTGATGAGGTAATTACCACACCCTTCACCTTCATCGCTACCGCTGAAGTAATTGCTGAAGTTGGTGCTACCCCAGTCTTTGTCGATATCAATCCCGAAACCTTTAATATCGATCTCAATCAGATTGAGAAAGCGATTACCCATAATACTAGAGCAATTATACCAGTTCACCTATTTGGACAGCCAGTGGATATGACTGGTGTGATGGATATCGCCAAGACTCATTGTCTTGCAGTCATTGAAGACTGCGCCCAAGGGACTGGTGCTGAATGGGTGGGAAAAAAAGTTGGTAGTATTGGACATATTGGTTGTTTTAGCTTCTATCCCACCAAGAATCTGGGAACCTGTGGCGATGGTGGTGCGGTAACTACCAATGACAAAACTGTTGCGGCCTCAATACGGATGCTGCGAGACCACGGCAGAGCCTCTGGTTATTACCATAAAATCAATGGTATTAACAGCCGTTTAGATGCCGTACAAGCCGCTATTCTTAACGTAAAGCTACCCTATCTCGATGGCTGGAACAATGCCCGTCGTCAGGTAGCAACCCGGTATCACCAGTTATTGCAGCTATTACCTGATATAATCCTGCCTCGGGAAACCCCTGGTGGAAACTCCGTCTGGAACCAGTACACCATTCGCTTAACTCAAGATAGTAGCAATAGCAACTATCGGGACGAGGTGCGCCAAAAATTAAAGCAGGCAGGTATTAGTTCTATGGTCTATTACCCCCTGCCGTTACACTTGCAGCCAGTCTACAAAGACTTAGGCTATCAAATCGGTCAGTTTCCAGTTGCTGAGCAAGTCTGCCATGAAGTATTGTCCCTGCCAATGTTCCCAGAACTTACCGTTGAGGAACAGCAACAGGTGGTTTATGGATTGAAGGACTGTTTAGGGTGAAGGTTAAAAGTTAACAGGTTAAAAGTTAACCGGTTGAAGGTTAACCGGTTGTTCGCGTAGCGTGGCCTATTGGCCAAGGTTAACCGGTTGAAGGTTAACCGGTTGAAGGTTAACCGGTTGAAGGTTAGAAGACTAGTTTTCAAGCATGCAACCTTGGCCAAAAGGCCACGCTACGTGAACAACCCTTCAAGCATCCAACCTTCAAACCTACCCTACACCGAACGCCAAAGGCGAACAACCTTGGCCAATAGGCACGCGCGTCGCGTTCAACCGTTCAAGCATCCAACCTTCAACCAGATCACCTTCAACCTTGAAACCTTCAACCTTGAAACCTTCAACCAGATCACCTTCAACCAGATCACCTTGGCCAATAGGCCACGCTACGCGAACAACCATCAAACCTTCACCTCTTTACCCTTGACCCCTTGGAGGGCTTCTACCAAGCTGCGAACCGCTGCTACCATTGCGACTTCGCTATCTAACTGATTGATAGCCGAACCAACGCCAACACCAGCAGCACCAGCAGCAATGGCCATGGGAAGGGTCACACTGGATAACCCGGAAGCACACAACACTGGTACTGAGACAGCACGAGAAATTTCATAGGCAGCTGCCAAGGTTGGTGCCGCTTTTTCAATTAAACCCAAGGTGCCAGCGGAGCGAGGTTTACTGCTGGTACCCCCTTCAGTTTGAATAATATCGGCACCTGCTTTGACTAATTCTGCCGCTAGTTCTACTTGCTGATCTAACTTTAGAATGTGGGGGACAGTTACTGATAAGGTTATATTGGGTAATAATTTACGGGTTTCAATGGTCAGTGCCAATACGTCGGAAGCATCAAACCACTTCCCCTGAGCATAAAAGCTATCAAAGTTACCAATTTCAATCAGATCAGCACCAGCTTGGATAGCAATAACAAACTGCTTTGGTTCTACAGCAGAAACACAAATTGGTAAATCCGTTAACCCTCGTGCCAACCTGACTAGATCGGGGCAGGCGGCAATATCGACAAAAGTCGCTCCACCCCGTGAAGCTGCTTTAACTACAGCAGCAACTTTCTGGGTATCAAAATTATTTAAGCCACTAATTACTTTCAGGCAACGACCTTGGTTTAAGGCTTCGTTTAGTTTGTGATGCATAGTCATATTTTCTGTTTACCCCTGTATTATCAACCAACTTTACCTAATTTTTAATTAACTGTAGGAAATTTTTTTTCTCTCTGAAGAATTCATCCAAACCCCTATATTTTTGCCTAAACTAAAAGCAGATCGGTGCTGATGGCTACTCCTTCTATATACAAATAAATGAATTTCCCCCAAGTCAAGCTATCTCCTTTTCACAGTGACGTCTTAAAGAATACCGAGTTAGGTCAGCTTTGTGGCAAAAAGCAGCTGTTTCGCGCACGCTATGAAGTGTTACGGATGATTGGTCGAGGTGGTTTTGGTGTAACCTTTCTAGCCAAAGATACATCCTTACCGGGTCAGCCGTTTTGTGTCATCAAGCAACTTTGCCCCAAATTCAGTGATCCAAAAGCATTACATAATGCTCGTCAGCGGTTTGAGAGAGAGGCAAAAATTTTGAACAAACTGGGGACTCACCCCCAGATCCCCATGTTGCTCGATTATTTCGTAGACCATGGAGAATTCTACTTGGTTCAAGAGTACATTCGAGGCATTACCCTAGCTAGGTTGGTGAGGCGTTCTGGTTGCTTATCCCCAGGAGCCGTTAAAGGTTTTCTGCGAGACATACTACCGTTATTGCAGTATATCCATGACCATGGGGTAATACATCGTGATATCAAACCTCAGAATATTATTCTTTCTAATGATGATGGTCGGTTGGTACTAATTGATTTTGGGGCAGTTAAGGAGTTAATTGCCCAAGCATCAGATAACAGTGTAAGAAACCCAACTACCCATTTCATCGGTACGGTAGGATTTGCACCACCGGAACAGTTTAGCCTACGACCTGTGTATAGCAGTGATATTTATTCCCTAGGGGTTACCTGTCTTTACCTACTTACTGGAAAAGCCCCCCTAAAATTTCAGAGCGATCGCCAAACTAGTGAACTGAAGTGGGGCAAAGCATTGGACTTGAGTGATTCCTTTGCTAATATTCTCAACAGAATGCTGGCTATTTCCCTCAAAGAGCGTTATTCAAACGCAAGAGCGATCCTAAGGGCCTTGGATCATAAATTACTTCAAGAGAATCTTGACGAGTTTCTAGTTATTCAACCTCAAGCTAATCAACACCAACGACAGGCAAAGCAAAACACCGGGAAAAGTCAGAAGTATACACCTCCTACAGAAAAAACGGCGATCGCGATTCGAGAATGGAAACAAAGGATGCAAGCCAGACACCGCCAGAAGGATATACAAAGAGTTGAACACCTATTTAATCATTAGTGCTAAATTGGCCATTACAATGATTCCGGACAAAAAAAGTTAGTTTTTCATCCTTAATTGGTAAGCATTCAGCCGTCAGCCGTCAGCTTTACGTAACTCAGATTAAATGAATGCTGACCTGTTTTATTCAAAAGCTGTTCGGTGTAGTGTGACCTATGCCGATCAGCACATCAAGTAGCGTGCCCTATGCCCATCAGCTGATACGCGACACGCTGATAGCTGATAGCTTACCTTTATTTTTTACATGTCAGCCAGTATTACGCATGCCAGCAGCAATACCGTTGATCGTCAATAAGGCTCCTCGTAGTAACTCTCCCTTACTATACCGGGATTGAACCACACCCAATGTTACCTGGTTGCTATGTTGACGTAGGCGTTTGAGCAAAGATACCTGTAAAAATCCTAAGGGAACGATGGTACCATTACGCAAATGTACAGACCGTTGTAAATTGGGGTCGCCATCTAGGAGTGTTTGGTGTCCTGTAATCGTCAGGACTAAGTTGCGGGTCAGGTTAAATTCCTTAGCAATTTGCTCAAACAAATGCTCGAAGCGTTCCAGGTCTTCAGGGTTTGAAAGTTCCTTGACATAGTGGTGAGCAATTTGTAGATCCACCTTGGCTAAGGTCATCTCTACTTTGGAAATGACCATTTTGAAGAAGGGCCATTTTGAATAGAAACAGCGCAATAGGTTGATATTTTCCTCTGGAGCTTGATCAACAAAGCTTTGTAGGGCAGTGCCAACACCGTACCAGCTCGGTAGCAGGAAGCGGCTTTGAGTCCAACTAAAGACCCAAGGAATTGCCCGCAGACTGCTTAAATCCTTCTTCCCTGATTTACGCCGTGCAGGGCGAGAACTAATTTGCAACTGGCTAATTTCTTGAATTGGTGTCACTTGATGGAAGAAATCTACCAGATCCGGTTGGTCGTGAATCAGAGCTCGGTAATGGCTACGGGAGATCTGAGCTAACTCCTCCATAATTTCATTCCAGGGCTGGATATCATCAAAGCCATTATTGAGTAAGCTAGCTTGAATAACTGCTGTGGCTATTGTCTCCAGATGATAGAGCGCTAATCCTGGCAGAGAGTACCTAGAAGCAAGGACTTCCCCCTGTTCGGTAATTTTGATTCGGCCATTGATACTGCGACCCGGTTGCGCCAGGATAGCTTCATAAGATGGACCACCACCACGACCCACTGAACCACCACGACCATGGAAAATCCGTAAAACAATACCATACTCTTGAGCCACATGCTCTAAGGCTTTCTGAGCTTTGTGGATTTCCCAGTTACTACTTAGGAAGCCAGAATCTTTATTACTGTCGGAGTAGCCGAGCATTACCTCTTGTAAGTTAGGAGAGGTTAAAGCTTGAAGATTATTTGGTTGTTCAGCTTTGGCGTTCGAGTAGGGTAGGTTATTTGGTTGTTCGCGTAGCGTGGCCTTTTGGCCAAGGTTATTTGGTTGTTCGCGTAGCGTGGCCTTTTGGCCAAGGTTATTTGGTTGTTCGCGTAGCGTGGCCTTTTGGCCAAGGTTTAATGGGCTAACCTGCAACTTTTGATATCCACCAGCCAAACTAGCACGATACAAGGGTAGCTCAAACAGGGATTTCATCACTGCTGGAGCACGCTTAAGGTCTTCCACTGTTTCAAACAGTGGCACCACGCGAATGGTACTTTTACCAGTGGCTGGGTCATACAGACCAGCTTCCTTCGCCAACAAGAGGACTTCCAACAAATCGCTGGCCGTGTGACTCATGCTGATAATGTAGGTTTGGCAGATTTGGGGACCAAACTCTTGTTGCAGCTGCCGCACCATCCGGAAGGTTTCGATAGTCTCGCAGGTTTTTTCCGAAAATGGCAGTTCTGCTGGGATTAATGGACGTCGGGTTCGCAACTCAGCGGTTAACCACAAGCATGCTTCGGATTCCGATAGCAAGTTGTAGGGCTTAGGCAAAACTTGCAGGTACTCAGCAATTTCACTCAGGGCTTCTGAGTGGCGAGAACTTTCCTGGCGAATATCTAGGTGAGCCAGGTAAAAGCCATAAATTTCCACCTGACAGATTAAATTATCTAACTCACGACAGTTCAACCCGGTTTCCACCAGATTACTCTCAATCAGCTTTAGTTCTGCCAAGAATTCTTCTCCAGAGCGGTAAAAACTCCAGCTTTTACCATTAGCCATCTCATCTGGTACAGGCATACCATTGGCCAGCTGTTGGTTTCGCTCACGGGTGTTTTCGAGTTTTTGCTTAACGTAAGTCAGTTTGAGTCGATAGGGTTCTTGCCGATAGCGAATGGCGAGCTGTTCGTAAACCTCTGGCAATTGAGAGCGGTCTTGTTCTAGAGAGTCTAACAGTTCCGGTAGCACATCACACCAGTGCAACGACAGGCTCAATAATTCGGTCAGACGCCTAACCTCATCTATATATTTACCCAGCACCAAATTCCTCTGATAGCAGGCAGTTTGCCAGGTAATTTGGGGAGTGACAAACGGATTACCATCCCGGTCTGACCCTACCCAAGAGCCAAAATGACAGAAGTTCTTAGCGGGTGGGTTCAGCCAGGGGAATGAACCCTTCAACGCTTGCTTGAAACGACTATACAATTGGGGTATTGTATCAAACAGTACTTCGTGGAAGTAGTGAAGAGTGTAATCTACCTCATCAAGTACTCCCGGCTTAAACTGATGTAGCTCATCGGTGCGCCACCAGAGGCGAATTTCTTCCATGAGCTTTTGGCTACATTCAGTCACCTCCCAGGACGAAGTGATTCCTAAGGTACCATAGGTTTGCTCCGCTTGGTCTAATTGTTCCAGAATCTTAGCCATCCGTCGCTGTTTACCCCGAATCGTACGACGGACGATTTCTGTGGGGTGAGCGGTGAAAACCAAGCGAATATCAAGATTCTCAATCAGCCGCTGAATTTGACCAGGTGGCACATTTTGCTTGTGCAAGTGGGGAAATAGCCAATCTAGTAGCCCTAATTTTCTTTCCGATCCTTGGTTTTCCTGGTGGCTCTTTTCAATAACATTGGTAACCGCAGCCCCTGGTTGAGTAACCTGATTGCCTATTTCCACCTCTTTGTCAACGGTTACAACAGTTGACAAAGACGAATTACCATTTTTTAAAATACCTTGGGATAAGGGGGTTAACTCTGGTTCAGTGCTTCTTCGGTAGGAGCGGCGTCTTGAGAGTTGTTGATTTCGCTGTTCATAATGTTGTTCAACAATATTAATCAGCTGAAAGTAAAGGGCAAACGCCCGTGATGCTCGGATAGCCTCATTAAGGTCAAGCTGCTTGATTAAATCAGCTACTGAGGATTGAGGATCTTCAGTTGCTTGTCCTTCTGGAGAACACAATTCCCGCAGTTGCTTGAGTAAATCGACGAGTTCCTGACCACATTCAGATAGGAGAACAGATTCCCACATATCCTCTACAACTTTAAGTCGATGGCGCAGAAACAGGTCAGAAGTAGCGGGGAAGGTTGATTCTTGATTAGATGGAGATGGGAGCAAACTCATAAGCTCTATCTATTCCCTATACAAAGCTGATCTATTTTACGGGTTTGAGGTTCTTTGGAGTAATTAAGGAACAAGAATTTAAATTTCTTGGGAAAGCTCATGGAAGCTTAACATCTTTACATTAACTTTAATACTAAGCCAAATTGTTGAGTATCTGTCTAGCGGTTATCAATTTGGTGAGGTACAGAGTCTTGGGTTTTATGGAACAGCGGATCCCCGGAACAGGGAACACATAAGAGTTAATCTGGAAGAGCTAACACGGAACACATAAGAGGGAACAGGGAAAAAATCCTGTGTACCTCATTAGGCTAGAAACCGCTAGAAAAATCATTAAATTTCTGAAATCTGACTATTGGGTGTAACTGTGAAACTACAAATCTTTATACGTTTTTCTTGAACCATGACCCCAGTGTGGCTACTTCCCCCAACAGATTTGCAACTATTGAACCATGATGTCCATCTCTGGCGTGCGCAGTTGGAGCTGAGTGAATTATTGATTGAAAAATTGGCAACTACTCTTTCTGAGGACGAGCAGCAAAGAGCTCAGCGATTTTACTTTGAGCGGGATCGGAAGCATTTTATAGCAGGTCGGGGTCTTTTGCGCCAAATCTTGGGTCGCTATTTGGCCATGAACCCACGCCAAGTGGAGTTTTGTTATGGAAAGCGGGGCAAGCCAGCACTCCAGGAAACCTCTGGGGGCAGAAGACTCCGTTTTAATGTTTCTCACTCTCATGGACTAATTCTGTATGCTATTACCCGGGATCAGCGCATTGGCGTTGACCTAGAATATCTGCGACCAATGCCAGATGCTGAGCAACTCGCTCAACGTTTCTTTTCCCCCCAAGAGTATGCCGTGATTTGTTCTGTGTCTGAGGAGCAAAAGCACAAGGCATTTTTTCAGGGATGGACGAGTAAGGAAGCCTATCTCAAAGCAATTGGTGAAGGACTAGCTGGCTTGGAACAAGTGGAAGTTTCTGTAAATCCAGCTGAACCGACTGCCTTGCTGAGCATCAACAAAGACCCTCAGGCAGTTTACCCTTGGTCTATAGCTGGTTTAACCCCTGCGCCGGGTTACTTTGCCTCGTTGGTTGTCGAAAGAAAAGATTGGCAGTTAAGTTGTTTTGATTACACCGAGGAATCAGTCCCTGGTTAGAGTGTGGAGTGACTGGGTGTAGGGTAAAATTAGGCCGTAATCCTAACTGGTTAATCGTAACTGAACCAGATCAAGTAGTTTGCATCGGAATGCGATCGCTTATATCATGTCAGGATAATTACCCTTAATAAAAATTTCCCCCATCTCCCCATATTCCCCTCCTGGGAGGGGTTAGGGGTGGGTTCCCATCTCCCCACACTTTCCACCCTCCCCACCCTCCCCGCGCCCCCCAAAATTGATGGGTATTCAACCAGAATTGATATTAGGGGTGACCGGGGGAGCCTCAACACCCATTCACCCCGAACGGGTGTATAATCTTACCGTAAAATGGCACTAAGTAGGGATAGATTGTCACATCTCCCACACCTTTTTATAGGGGTATGCCTATAGATTGATAGGGCTGAGTTATCTTAGTTGGGTAGGTCGTGACTTGTCGATCATCGCTAGGCAAACGGGCACTCCCCTGATCCTAAGTTAGGGTGTCCACATTAGCCTCTGGAGTCGGCGACAGTCGCTTCATTCAACATTTGTTTTTTTAAAATTACCTCAAACTACCTTGGAAAGGAGTCAGTCGTGGCAAGTCATAAAATCCTGGTAATCGATGATAGTACGGTAATCCGCAAGCGTGTCAAAGAGATGTTACCTCCGGGGTTTGAAGTCCTCGAAGCTAAAGATGGGGTGGAGGGAATTAATTTAATTTACCAGGAAGAACCTAACTTTATAATGTTAGATTTTATCCTGCCAAAAATGAGTGGATTTGAGATTTTTGATAAACTTCAAAGTGAGCCTAAATTACAAAGAATTCCTCTGGTATTAATGTCAGGTCGAAAAGAAGAGGTAACTGCTAAAATTAAAGAACCTTTTAAGTATTTTGCCTTTATTGAAAAGCCTTTTAATAAAAAGCAGCTGACGGACGCTATCAAAGAATCTATGCAAAAGGCTAAGAAGCGACCAGCAACTCCTGCACCACCAACAATTAGTGCAGCTACCGATCAGTCCTCAGTCGCATCAGCTCAAGAAATTGCACAGTTGAAGGCAAAGGTTGCCAAAATGCAGAAAGAAATTGATGCCTTGAAGAAACAATTAGGTCAGCTGGTGACCTTTATTAAGCAAAAGTTGAAGTAGTTTATGCAAGTATAAAGGATGAAGTATGTTCTTACTTCATCATTCATCCTTCACTAATTCTTAGTCCAATTACTCCAACTCACGGCGTCCTTCTAAGGCTCTAGCTAAGGTTACTTCATCTGCATATTCTAGGTCTCCCCCCATGGGTAAACCAAAGGCAATCCGGGTCACTTTGGTAAACGGCCTGATCAGTTGACCTATATATAGTGTGGTTGTCTCCCCTTCTACACTGGGATTGATGGCTAAAATGACTTCTTGAATCGTTTTCTGGCTGACTCGTTGTACAAGTTGCTGGATATGGAGTTGTTCTGGACCAATGCCATCCATGGGGGAGATCACTCCTCCCAGAACGTGGTATTTACCTCGGTACTCGCGGGTTTTTTCGATGGCAATCACATCCCTTGAGTCGGCAACTACACAGATAGTCTTCTCGTCCCGGTTGGAATTGCGGCAAATTTGGCAGACGGGTTCAGCAGACAAGTGAAAGCATACTCTACAGAAACCAACTTGTTGTTTGGCTTCCACCAACGCTTGCGCTAGGGCTTTGACTTCCGGTGTTGGACGCTTGAGGATATGAAGGGCTAGTCGTTGGGCAGTCTTTGGACCAACTCCAGGCAGGCGTTGTAGCTCTTCAATTAAGCGAGCGAGGGGGCGTGTGTAAACCATCTATTGACACTCCCCGCCCTTGAAGGACGGGGATTCTTTCTTCAAAGGGATTCCAACGAATTTACCCTCAGAAAGCATCTTGACCGTGTGTCCCACGGCTGCAAGTCCGCGCATAGCGACTACTTGAGCGGCTGCAACATCTCTACTGGTTGTGTAGCCGCAATCTTCGCAATGATGAACACGCTCAGCTAACGTCTTTTTCCCAGTTTCAGTTAAGCAGTTGGGACAGATCTGACTAGTCTTTTTGGAGTCTACTTTTTGAAAATAGACGCCACGCTTAAAACAACATTGCTCTAATATCTGGAAAAACTGTCCCCATCCTGCATCCAAGCAGTGCTTACCCAACATCCCTCTGGCCAACCCTTTAAGATTTAGATCTTCAACAAAGATCATTCCAGCCCAATCACAGAGATTATGAGCTAATTCCCAGTGGTAATCTTTTCTGACGTTAGCAATTCGTTCGTGTAACTTACTGACTTTCTTTTGTGCTCGCACACGGTTTCTACTTCCAATGCGCTTCCTACTTACCCTCTTTTGCAGCAATTTAAGCTTGCGTTCAAGGCGTTTGAAAGGGCGTGGATTAGGAAACAAAGCACCATTGCTAACAGCAACAAAATGTGAAATTCCGACATCAATCCCCAAGGCTTCTCCGTGAGGCATGACTTGGGGAACATCTACATCCCATGCTAGAGTGAGCATCACATACCAACCGGAGGATCTCTTGACTACTCTAGCTTGCTTGACTACAGCATCAGCGGGTATCTCCCGTGATTGCCTCATCTTCACCCAACCAATCTTGGGTAGTTTTACTCTGTTAGCTTCAAGGGGCTTGACTCCTAGTTGTGGAAAGACAAAAGACCGCATTTGTCCCTGCTTCTTAAAGCGAGGAAAGCCATGTCCTTGTTCCCACATACTTACAAAGGCTTTTTCTAACCTTTTGAGTGTTTGTTGCAAGACATGAACTTGAACAGCTCTTAATTCTTCAATAGCTTTTCTGGCAGCAGTTAAACCACGACACTGACTGGCATAAGTAGGACGTTTAGCATCGGCTGGGATAATGTATTCCCTAGGGAGAGAGCAGGCGTTAATTTGACAGCTACGAGACTTATACCAGTCCTTGCGTTCGACTAAAGCGTAGTTATAAACCTTGCGGCATTGCTCCAACCAGTCTTCAAATAAAGAGACTTGCTTGGCAGTTGGCTTCAGTTTAAACTCGTAGGTTAAATTAAACAATTGGCTTTCCTCCTTAAGCTCAGGATAACACATTTTTGAATAAAGGTGCAAGCGTTAGCTCAATAAGTGGGATGACATGCTCAAAGCCGCCCTAGAAGGGCGGGGCTTGAAACCCATTATTTTTGTTTGGTCAAGAATCGGGAATCGGGAGTAGAGAATCGGGAAAGTGTTCATGGACAATTTAGTGCTACTAGATCATGGGATTTTTAGAATCACAGTGGCAAAACAAAACATTAGAATCAGCTCAGCTATAAGATATATAGATCTAGATAGATCTGCGATCGCATTTTATCCGCCCCTATGAGTACAACCCCTGATTTCCTGAGCCACCTCAACCCTTCCCAACTTCAAGCCGTTGAACATTTCTGTGGTCCGTTGTTAGTTGTTGCTGGTGCCGGGTCTGGCAAAACCCGAGCCTTGACCTATCGCATTGCTAATCTGATTCTCAAACACAAGGTCTCACCAGAAAATATCTTGGCGGTGACGTTCACTAACAAAGCCGCACGGGAAATGAAAGGGCGGATTGAGCAAATATTTGCTCAGCAGCTGGCGCAACAGAAGTATGGTCAACGGTTGGAGCTTCTGCCAGAAGACCAACAAACCCAGTTGCGATCGCGTGTTTACAAAACTATCACCAAACCGTTGTGGATTGGCACCTTCCACAGTCTGTTTGCTAGGATTCTCCGGTTCGATATCAATAAATATCAAGATGAGCAGGGACGGAAGTGGAATCGTAACTTTTCCATCTTTGACGAATCCGATGCCCAGACCCTGGTTAAAACCATTGTCACTCAAACCTTAAATCTTGATGACCACAAATTTAACCCCCGTTCTGTGCGCTATGCCATCAGCAATGCCAAAAATCGCGGTTTTTCTCCCCAGGAATTTGAGCTACAACAGTCCAATTTCCGGGGACGAGTGATTGCTGATGTCTATAGCCACTACCAAGAGCAGTTAGCTGCTAACAATGCTTTGGACTTTGATGACCTCATCTTAGTGCCAATGAGGCTATTCCAACAGAATGAGTCGGTCTTAAGCTACTGGCATCAGCAATTTTATCACATTTTAGTGGATGAGTATCAAGATACCAATCGGATTCAGTATGAACTGATTCGCTTGTTGAGTACCAATGGCGAAACTCGAAAGAGTCAGTGGGATTGGCAGAATCGCTCAGTTTTTGTAGTAGGGGATGCAGACCAGTGTCAGCCACCAGGTACTCAAGTACTCACTACTGAAGGATATGTCCCAATCGAAGCACTAGATCCAAATCAACATCGGTTAGTCAGCTATAACCCTCATTCTTCCGCAGTAGTTGGCAGAGTCGAAGGTTATCGTTTCAACAAAGCCAGTCGTCCTTTTAGTGGCCATCTGATTGAGGTAACGGTTGATAGCCAAACTACTCGCTCCACACCAAACCATCGATGGCCAATCCGGTGGAATCAGCAAGCTAAGGACAAGACTCATGTTGTCTACCTAATCCGCCGAGGTCAGTGGTACCGAGTCGGATGGTGCAAGCTATTTAAAAGCGATGGTGGATTTCAGTTAGGCTATCGAGCCAGGGTTGACAAAGCAGATGCCGCTTGGATTCTGGTGACAACCGACAATCGGACAGAAGCTTCCTTCAAAGTTTCTTATATTGCCGCTCGCTATGGTATTCCCACTGCCCCGTTTGAACCAATTAATGGTGCCACTGAGTACACCCGTCAGATGCTGGAGCAGTTATTTAATGCCCTGGGTGATGTGTTACCAGAACGGGGGATTTCCTGTCTTCAAGACTTTGGACTCGACCCAAACTACCCGATTTACAGCCCTGATATTGCCTATCAAGGCGGACGGGGTAAAAGTACTATCGAGCTAGCAGCGATTAATTTATTACCAGAACTGATGGATATAGCCGTCTATCAGGGTGGCAAAACAGTGGCTTGGAAACCAATTAGGATTCAGCGTCAGGAATACAGTGGCTTGGTGTATAGCCTAGAGGTAGAGAAGCACCATGTCTACTTTAGCGATGGATTGCTTACTCATAACTCTATCTACAGTTTCCGAATGGCAGACTTCACCATCCTTCTGGGTTTTCAGCAAGACTTTGGTGACGGTTTAGCCGATCAAGATACTCGCACTATGGTCAAGCTAGAAGAAAACTATCGCTCTAGGGAAAATATTCTTCAAGCTGCTAACCACCTGATCGAAAATAATACCCAGCGGATTGAGAAAATTTTGCGAGCAACACGGGGTATCGGGGAAAAAATCTATTGTTATAGCGCTGATGACGAATTGGAAGAAGCTCAGTTTGTAGTCAGTAAAATTATCCAGCTAAAACGACAAAATCCAGAACTGGATGGAGGCAGTTTTGCTATTCTTTATCGTACTAATGCTCAATCCCGTGCCTTTGAAGATGTCTTGATCAGAGCCGATATTCTCTATACTGTAGTTGGTGGGTTCAAGTTCTATGACCGTAAAGAAATTAAAGATGCTCTGGCTTACCTAAGAGCGATCGCAAACCCATCCGATACTGTTAGTCTATTGCGCATTATCAATACTCCTCGACGAGGAATTGGACAAACTACCATTAACAATCTGGTCGCAGCTGCCCAAGAATTAGGAGTTCCCCTGTGGGAAATTATCAGTGATGAGACCTCAGTTCATACATTTGCTGGACGGTCAGCTAAAGCGGTAAAGAAATTTGCTCAGCTTATTTCTCAATGGCAGGAGCAATTGGAAGAGCGATCGGCATTAGAGATTCTCAAAGGGATTATGGAAGAGTCTGGTTATATTGGCGATTTAAGAAACAAAGGCACTGAAGAAGCTGAGAATCGATTGGAAAATATTGTGGAATTGTTTAATGCAGTCCAGCAATTTCAAGAAGAAAACGAAGAAACGAGCTTAGAAGGGTTTCTTGCTAATGCAACTCTAGCCTCTGACATGGATAACCTGGAAGAGGGGAAAAAAGCAGTTTCTTTAATGACCCTTCACTCTGCTAAAGGGCTAGAATTTCCCATTGTCTTTCTAGTCGGCCTAGAGCAAGGACTGTTTCCTCACAGTCGTAGTCTCAGAGATCCTGTAGCGTTGGAAGAAGAACGGCGTCTGTGTTATGTAGGGATTACTCGCGCTCAGGAACAACTGTTTTTATCCCATGCTCATGAGCGACGCTTTTATGGGAATCGGGAACCGGCTAACCGTTCTCAGTTTCTCAAGGAGTTACCCTCAGAGTTAATTGAGACTATGGTGGGAATGTTTTGATGGTCTCCTCGGTACTTGATACATAGCGCCTTCATAGGTAAGCATTCAGCCCTCAGCTGTCAGCTGTCAGCTTAAAATAAACCCGGCGTAGCGTAGGCTCTTCCCGTAGCGTGCGCCAATGCGCAATGGGCAAAGGGGAGAATTTAATATTGATAATTGATAGATTAATGAGAATTGAAAGTTTTCATAAAAGTCCTTGGTCAAGGCCAAAGCCTGATAGCTGATAGCTGATAGCTGAATGCTTGTCTTCATACTTGATATTACTTCATACTTCATCTTAGACAGATGCCTTGGCAATTTCCTCAAAGACTAACCCAATCCCTAGGAGCAATCATAATTATCCTAGGTTGTATCTTAGCAGTTGGCAAGCTACAGCAACCCCAACTCAATGCCCTTAAACAAAGCTCCAAAAACATCTCACCCGCAGACCTCCAGCGAGACGTAGAAGCAAAACAAGTGTATCTCAATCTGCTTCAGAGACTACCTACATTTGGCTTCGATAATGTATTAGCTGACTGGGTATTTCTGAATTTCCTTCAATACTTTGGTGATCAAGACGCTCGCCGAATTACTAGCTATCAGCTTAGCCCAGAGTACTTTGACGTTATTATAAACCGAGACCCCAAATTTTTAACAGCGTATTTTTTTCTATCTAGCAGTAGTTCCTTATATGCAGGAATGCCAGAAAAATCGGTCGCCTTAATGGAAAAAGGACTCCAGTCACTATCCCCTAAAGTTCCTCCTAAATCTTATTATGTGTGGCGTTACAAAGGAATTGATGAATTATTATTTTTGGGTGACCCTAAAGCCGCCCAAAAATCCTTTGAAAAATCAGCAGATTGGGCAAGTCAATACCCTGATGAGCAAAGTCAAAACATTGCTGAAATTTCCCGCAACACTGCTGAATTTATAAAGCGCAATCCTACTAGTAAGATAGCTCAAGTGAGTGCTTGGTCAATGGTTTTAAATAACTCTCCTGACCCTCGCACTAGCAAAATCGCCATCAGTAGAATTGAAGCCCTAGGTGGTAAAGTTATCATCACACCAGAAGGAGCAGTTAAAATTCAACTGCCCCAGACAGATTAATAGTGTTTGTGGTTGAAGGTTAGAAGGTTTAAGGTTAGAAGGTTGAAGGTTAGAAGGTTGAAGATTAGAAGGTTTAAGGTTAGAAGGTTGAAGGTTAGAAGGTTTAAGGTTAGAAGGTTAGAAGGTTAGAAGGTTGTTCGCGTAGCGTGGCCTTTTGGCCAAGGTTGAAGGTTAGAAGGTTAGAAGGTTGTTCGCGTAGCGTGGCCTTTTGGCCAAGGTTAGAAGGTTAGAAGGTTAGAAGGTTGTTCGCCTTTGGCCTTCGGTGTAGGGTAGGTTGAGGATTGTTCGCGTAGCGTGGCCTATTGGCCAAGGTTGACGACTCTGAGATCGCCATTACCCATTACCAATTATCCATTACCCATTACCCATTACCAAAAAAACGACACTCATTCCTATCAACATGGCTATAAAATTGCTATTAGTAACTGATTTAGTAATAACCCTAGACTAAAACCTGTTAGAGAAACCCCACAGATGATCCAAAAAGCCTGCCATTCACCGTATCCTTCTGTTTGAAGATCTAATCTGGTTAAGGCAGCAGCAGCAATCAGCACCAGAATACGGCTAGAATAATGAATCCAGCGCAGGATGATAACGGCTAGGAAAGAGCTGAAAATTACGGAGACAAAAGCTTTGGTATCAGATTTCATCCAAGTCCCGTACAATTTTCTAATCTGATACACTGGAGCAGTTATCGCTAAAGCCATCAACACGATATAAACTGCTCCGATCAGCCAGAGCCATACCGATATATGAAATAAGGAAGGATGTGATGCTGATGTAGTGTGTTCTACCGTAATCAATTCCTGAAAGTCAACAGATATCATCCAGCCAAAAATACTATGGCTTAACAGAAGAATTGATAATGAAAACCAGGGCAGTTTTTTGATTAACCACATTTAATTTAAAGAATCCCACGACTAAAGTGCGTGGGATTTGAGGTCATTAATCATTAGTCTTTTATTAATTGTTAATGGCTAATTGTTAATGGTTACTTGTTAATTAACCATTAACAAGTAACCATATCCTATTATTAAATGACCAATGACTAATGACTAATCACAAATGACTTAGGAGGTCAGCTGTCAGCCGCCAGCCGTCAGCTGTCAGCTGAGGTAACAGAGATTAAACCAATGCTTACCTGTTTTATTCAAAAGCTGTTCACTGTAGCTTGCCCTATGCCCATAAGCTGATAGCTGATAGCTGATAGCTGATAGCTGATAGCTGATAGCTGATAGCTTACCTTAGGACTTAGGAGACATTGCTTGAATAATGTAATCGAAGTAGGGACCTGTCAGCTCAGCCTCCTCGTCGGTGAGGATTCCCAAAGATGCCTCTTTTAAGCAATTTATCGCTTCTGACATCCCTGCCAT
Source organism: Moorena sp. SIO3A2 (assembly GCF_010672265.1). Lineage (NCBI taxonomy): Bacteria > Bacillati > Cyanobacteriota > Cyanophyceae > Coleofasciculales > Coleofasciculaceae > Moorena > Moorena sp. SIO3A2. The sequence continues at coordinate 50,717 of NZ_JAAHHC010000027.1, read as the reverse complement.
TGGCACACCTAGGGCATTATACATTTCTCTTGCCCCGATTATACCAATGTCTTCAATAGGTTTCTGATCACCAGCAAGCACACCATAGGTGACCAAGCGCAAGTACCATCCATAGTCCCGTAAACACTGATTTCGTTCACGCTGACCATAGGCATTGCCTCCTGGTGCTATGAAGTCAGGGCGTTTCTGCCACAGCTGACTACTGGCTTTTTGTACAATCTTTTTTTCATTTTCCGACAGGGTGGCAGCAATGCGCAATCGCTGCTCACCGCTTTGCAAAAAATCATTGATACTTTTGAGTTCACCAGAGCTGAGGTATCTCAGCTCGTCGTCGGCTTTGAGAATGACTTGACTAACTACACTCATGTTATTAGTTTATGGAGTTTTTTATTGAGTTACTCAGGCAATTCATCCCAAGCTAAATTACAGATTTTACCTCGGGACTTGTTGCCAGAACTGTTAATTAGTAGTTTACCGACTTTGGGTGACACAACGGAAGGCATTGGGCATAAGATCAACAAATAGAGCAAAACCCATGCTTGCTTGCTGGCATCGATAGTCTCTTTCCCCTCTTACCCCATCCTTTACATTCCCTTGAAGCATCCTTTGCCCCCTCTTGCCATCTGTAGCTGGCATGAAAACAAAACTATCAGGATTTACGCAAAAACGCTATAAGTACTAGGGTACCTTAATAAAGCCACCTACAGGTAGCGACGGGTGCGCCGACCTGAGGTGGTTTCCACCATGAGCTACTGCATTCGATCTCCCTACTCCCTACTCCCTACTCCCAGATCCGCTGTTCCCTTTGCTATATAATGCCAATGATGATAACTAATCAGCCCAGCCCTGAGTGTTGGCAACAAGGTCAACTGATTGAGGTAATGATTACAGACCTCAGTGATAGTGGTGATGGCGTTGGACGCCTAGGAAATCGGGTCGTTTTTGTTCCGGATACTGTCACAGGCGATAGAGCTTTGGTGCGCCTGATGCGGGTCAAACCTAACTATGCTACTGGTAAGTTACACCAACTGTTAGTGGAATCCCCTAATCGTGTTCGTTCCCGATGTATCGTGGCGGATAAGTGTGGTGGTTGTCAATGGCAGCATGTGAGCTGGGACTATCAGCAGTTGGCGAAGCAAAATCAGGTGATTCAAGCCCTCAAACGCATTGGTGGATTTAGCGAACCCACCGTAGCCCCAATCTTAACCACAGATTCTCCCTTGGGCTATCGCAACAAAGCGACCTATCCCCTTAAACGCTCAGCAACGGGTTCAGTTCAAGCGGGTTACTACCAAAAAGGTAGCCACCAGCTCATTAATCTTAATCAATGCCCCGTGCAAGACCAGCGCTTGAATCCCCTGCTAGGGGAAATTAAGCAGGATATTCAGCAATTGGGGTGGTCGATATACAACGAAAGCCGCCACCAAGGACGATTGCGTCACCTTTCGTTACAGATTGGACAACAGACTGGCGAGATGTTGCTGACCTTGGTCACAACGGATCTGAATTTAAAAGACTTGGATATCCAAGGGCAAACTTGGCTAAATCGTTATCCCCAACTGGTTGGTGTTTGTGTGAATCATAACCCCCACCGCAGTAATGTCATTTTTGGTTCCCAAACCTATTGTGTTGCAGGTCAGCCATACTTGAGGGAAAACTTTGCTGGTCTTGAGTTGCGGCTGCGACCAGATACGTTTTTCCAAGTTAATACTGAAGCGGCTGAGGTTTTGTTAAACCTAATCATTAAACAGCTAGCCCTGAAGGGGCATGAATGTGTAGTTGATGCTTACTGTGGCATTGGCACGTTTACTCTACCCCTTGCCCAACAGGTAAGCCAAGCTATCGGTATTGAAGTGCAAGCCGCATCAGTAGAGCAAGCTGAGCAAAATGCCTTGATCAATGGGATCACTAATGTGAAATTTCAGGCGGGATCAGTGGACCAGTTACTCCCCCAGTTGACTATAGCGCCAGATATTATCTTACTTGACCCACCCCGTAAGGGATGTTCTCCAGCAGTTATTGACATCCTCAGGCAAGTGGCACCAAAACGGATCGTTTATATTAGCTGTAACCCAGCTACCTTAGCACGAGACCTCAAACTCCTTTGCCTCAACGGTGACTACCAGTTAACCCACATCCAACCTGCTGACTTCTTTCCTCAAACCTCTCATGTTGAATGTGCTGCTTTTCTCGAGCACTGATATTGGCGTTGCCCAATTGTGGAACACCCAAGCATCATCCCTGATTGGTGATGGGCAATTGGTGATGGGGAATTGGTAGCTTACCCAACGGTGGCACGGGCATCTAAATAGTTTCTTTATGTATAGTCTTTATGTATAGTCTCAATTATCTACATCAATTATTTACCTATTTCACTGGTATTTCATGAGGAAACTACCCAGAAGGGTCTGGTCTGAGCGAAAATTTTCTGATACTATAGACGTAGGGAATCAGAAATACACTAAGGTTAGGGAAGATGAGTAACGCTAAATGGCTATTATAGCGCTGTTTAGGCATTTTTTCCATTGAGCTGATAGGTAAAGCAGCGACATTAGTGAAAAACCTATTGAACTACCTATTGAACTAATTAACAGAATAATTAACCATAGAGAGGTTGTAGTTTAGCTATGCCAGCAGGAATCTTCATGTCTGAATATAGAAGCCAACCTCAAGAAATCGAGAGTTCCTAGTCAGGTGGTTGCTAAGCACGATTCAGCCGTGTTTAGCGTTAACCCGATCAAAATCAGGCATCTAGCCTCCTATTATATCAAGTCCACCAAAAAAAAGCTAGGGGTTTCTTGAGTGATTGCCACATCTTTGAGTCCGGCTGAGTGCGGTTGGGAAACGGTTAGCTTTGCTTCTACCCTTTACCTTTGCCCGATCCTCGATTTGCTTCTTGAACAAATTCCCAATAAATGGCAACCGGAACTCCGGCTGGGATTACAAGAAGCGTTAGTGAATGCAGCAAAGCACGGTAATAATTTAGACCCAAGTAAGACCGTAGAGGTTCAATTTTCAGTAGTCAATGGTGAATATTGGTGGGTAATTTCAGATGAAGGGTCTGGTTTTACCCATGGTGATGACCAAGAGAGTCCCGAGGTTAGCCTACCCTGCGATGAATCAGAAAGCGGTAGAGGCATGAGCCTGCTTCACCAAATTTTCGATAAAGTCCTGTGGAACAACCAGGGAACAGAAATTAGGCTTTGTAAACAAGTGAAGCATCCCTCTAAGCGCCCTCTATTTTCCTAAGCCCCTATTTCCCTAAGGGTGGCGTTTCCCATGAGTTGGACAAGGGGGAGCTGAAATAGAGCGGTCTAGCCATCCAGAGGCTTGGCGCAATCGTTCAAGGGCTTCTTCTGGATGATCATTGAGCAGAAATACCAAAGCAGCAGCAGCCTGCTCACTGGCTCGGGCGGAGCGATTAGACTTGAGGCGATGCCAATCATTGGGTCTGATCGCCAAACGTTCTGCTAAGGCTTGAGCCAATTCCAGAGTGCTAGGTTCCATCTTAGCATCAGTTTTGGTGAATTGGATGGATTCAGGCATTGTTTTTTGAGTGCTGAGTGGGGGAGTGTGTCAGTGCTTACCAACTCCCAACTATTTTAACCTAGGATTTAAGATTGTTATATGCCTCCAGAATCGTTTCATTCATCTTACCGTGATTCACGAAAAAATAGACAGGATCAACAAGATGTGAATGAGTTTGAAGAGGAATTGGCAGAAATAGAGCGATCGCTTAATACTCTCAAGACACGTTATACTCAGGTGCAGCGGGATCAGCGACAGCAAGCTCAACTCCAGGAGCGTCGAGAGCAAGTTAGGAAAGACTTGCGCAAGACTAAACGTAATAATACTAAAACTAATAATACTAATAGTAATCGACAAGCCCTAAAGGCTGAGTTAAGGCAAATTCAGGAACAACTGGAAGTCCTGGAGCTGAATTTAGAGAGTCAGTTGTTTTCTTGGCACAGTCTACAGGAACCGTTTTGGCATGGGGTGCGGTTTGGGGGATTGGGGTTGGTGATTGGTTGGATACTTAAGTCTTGTGTTAGTTAGTTAGTTGTTGACGGTTGTTCTTGTGTGCCTAAAGCCTAATTCCTAATCCTCGAATCGAATAATCCAATAACTCTATCGGATGCATTAAGGTAATGTCTTTTCCTTGCAGCCGCAAATGCTTCTTGATCTGTAACGAACACCCTGGATTTGGGGAAGCAATCAACTCTGCGCCAGTATTTAATAAATTATTAACCTTCTGCTGTCCCAGCTCATCGGCTACTTCCGGTTGCAGCATGTTGTAAACTCCAGCACTACCGCAACACAAGGCGGCATCCATCGGTTCCTTTAAGGTCACTCCTGGAATTTGCCGCAATAACTGTCTCGGTTGTACACTAATTTTCTGTCCATGTAATAGGTGACAAGCATCCTGATAGACAATAGTTAATGGCTCATCCCTAAGCGGTGAAAGGGTTGCAGTTAGTCCTACACTAGCTATAAACTCCTGGGCATCCCTGACCTTACCTGCAAATTCTTGAGCTTTTTGAGCATACTCGGGGTCATCTTCCAGGATGTGACCATACTCCTTCAAGGTATGACCACAGCCAGCAGCATTAATAATGATGGCATCAACTTCTGTGCCCTCAAAGCTATCAATCATCTGTCGTGCTAAGGCTTGAGCTTGCTCTGTTTGTCCTTGGTGTTCTGGCAAAGCGGCACAACAGCCCTGAGTTTTGGGAATCACCACTTCACAGCCATTGGCGGTTAACACCCGCACCGTTGCTTGATTCACTGAGGAGAAAAACAACCGTTGCACACAGCCAAGTATTACTCCTACCCGGTAACGCTTCTTGCCCACAGGGGGAATGACATCGGGTAAATTATCCCGAAAGGAATCTAGAGTAACCTTTGGTAGCATTGACTCCATGGCTGCTAAGCGAGGAGATAGCAGTTTGAGCCAATTCGTAGAGCGCACTAGTTTCTGCACGCCCAAGGTCTGGTACAGATACAAAGGAAACAATAATGAACGCAATCGCCCCGGATAGGGAAACAAGCTAAAGATTAGCTGTCTAAACAGCAAATCTGGAAAACTACGAGGCTGATTTCGCTGAACTTGATGACGAGTGGCAGAGATTAGCTTATCGTACTCAACCCCAGACGGACAAGTTGTCACACAAGCTAAACATCCCAAACAAGAATCGAAATGTTGTGTGCTCCCTTCGGCCAAGGGGGCTTCCCCTTGACTAATTGCATTCATTAAATAGATCCGACCCCGAGGGGAATCCATCTCTTTCCCAAGCACCCGGTAACTTGGACAGGTGGAAAGACAAAAGCCACAATGAACGCAGGCATCAATCAATTCTTGCTTGGGCGGTTTTTGAGCATCAAAACCCTTTTGCTTATTCGTTGTTAGTTCTTGGATATTGGTCATTGTTTAAAGGTTGGAAGGTTGAAGGTTGAAGGTTGAAGGTTGAAGGTTGGAATGTTGAAGGTTGGAAGGTTGAAGGTTGAAGGTTGGAATGTTGAAGGTTGAAGGTTGGAAGGTTGAAGGTTGAAGCTTTAAGGTTGAATGGTAATTGGTTAAAGGCTAATTGGTAATTGATGATTGATATAGCGTTTATGATAGTTATATGATACTTTCAAGTTTTTTACCCCGACTCCCGACTCCCGACTCCCGACTCCCGACTCCCGACTCCCGACTCCCGACTCCCGACTCCCGACTCCCGACTCCCGACTCCCGACTCCCGTTCCCCTCCTGGGAGGGGTTAGGGGTGGGTTCCGACTCCCGACTCCCTAAAACCCATAAATCAAATTCCTCCAACAAATCGACCAGGACTTAAAACATTTTCTGGGTCAAATTTTTGTTTAATACCACGCATTACGTCTAACCCATTGCCTTGATATCCCCAAATATCTAACTCTTGCTTCAAGGTTATAGGAGCTTCTAATACTGTTAAAAATCCTTGTTCAGATTCACAATAACTGCGCATAGTTTTAATCATTTCCGAACTAACTGCTTCGGAATCAAACCACACTTTACCCAATCCACTTCTAACATGAATTACTCCCAATCCTCCCAAGCTTTCTAGGGTGTTGAATGTTTTAGCAGCAGCAGTTGGTAATACTCCTATTTTGCAGACAATTGTTGAGGATTGTCGCGATTTCCCGATTGAGTTTGCCAATGATTCCCATAGACTCGTGTCATCCCCGTTACTATAAAAACTATTCCGTAACCCTAACTGTTCCGCAACTGACTGTATTCGAGCACATTGCTCTTTAACACTGTCTGCTACACTTTGGAACCTTACCATTAATCCCATATCCTGACCAATCCCTAATTCTGTGACTAACTTAGGGGATAATAAATCTAGTGCTGTGGGAGTCAAGGCTGAGGCTAATACTGTTTTTATAGCTGAGGCAATTCCATCCATTTCACCTGTCAACACAATAGTTTCTGCTGCTTCTGGTAATGGATATAGCCGAAAGGTTGCCTGAGTGATAATTCCGAGGGTGCCATAGGAGCCAGTAAATAGCTTCATCAAATCATATCCAGCGACATTCTTTACCACTCGACCCCCGGCTTTAGCGATTTGTCCATCACTGCGGACAAAGGAAATCCCGAGCAACATATCCCGAACCCCTCCATAGCGTTGACTTAGGGAGCCGCTGTCTGCGGTAGCAATAATACCTCCAATGGTCGCTTCTTGAGGATAAGCTGGATCTAATCCTAGAAATTGACCGGTTTTTGCTAAAATAGCTTGTAAGTCAGCTAATTTAACTCCAGCTTCTACGGTAACTGTCAAGTCTCCTACGGCGTGGTCAATGATTTGGTTGAGGTGCTTGGTACTTACTACCACATCAACGTCTTTACCGATACCTCCCCAGCCTAATTTACTGCCGTTACCACAGGGGAGGAGATGATAATGTTGCGAATGAGCTAGAGCGATGACTTGGGCTAGTTGCTCGGATGTGCTAGGGTAAACGATACTATCGGGAAGGGTGTCGGGAGCAATGGCTGGTTTGATGCGCTCTTGCCAGCTTGGGTCTAGGTTTCCCCAGGTGTAGATATTGGAATTTCCGACAATTGGTTCGAGGGTTGAAGCGATCGCATTCATACAAGTTGAGGGGGTTTGTTGATCAGATTGTGGGATAATCCATATAGTAATCGTAATGGATTGGTGAACAAAAACAGATCCTGATCGTCTTTCCTATCAGCCCATAACTGTGTGTTAGAGCTATAAACAGTACAGCGAACCTTTATTGAGAGAAAGCGGAAATGTCTGTCAATTATGCTGATTCCTATTGGCAATATCTCGAAAGTGCTGGTCTGAATCTGGATTCAGAGGCTTTATCTACTGTAGAGACCAGTATTGAAGGTACCTCTTGGGAGAATCCGACTTCTGCTATAGAATTGAACAACTGTGCTGTAATAGCATTAATTGAAGCTGAGCAATGTGAAAACTCATCCCTACGTGCCATGTATCTTGAGATGGCTTTTGATGCTTTGAGTCAGGGAATTGAGTTGTCTGATCATCCCCTGTGTGCTGCTCATTTAGCTCTAGTTTTCGCCATGACTGGAGAAATGGAGCAGGGGATACAAACAGCATTTCCGACGTTAATTAATACCCTACATCCTGCTGATATTAATGAGCAATCCATTCCTCTAGGACTAGTTTATCTACCTCCTGGAAATGACTTTACAGATAATCGGTATGAGCAATTGGCTCACATTCTAGATGCTGAGGATGGCTACGCTCAATCAATTTTTTTGTTAAGTGAGGTTTTATGTCGCTCACAATTGGTGTTTTATAATGCTACGGGATTAAGATTTCTCCATCTTGCTGTTCAACTCTTCTCCGATTCCCCTTCTATTCATTTAAAGTTGGGAATTGCCAACCTGATCAATAGTCAATGGGAAGGATTATTTAATTTACACCAGGCTAAAAATTTGGCTCCCTATTCGGCTAGGATTATACAATCCCTATACCTCGCTTATCGAGATTTAGGACAGATAGACTTAGCTAAGTATTGGCGAGATATGGGGCTAGCTAGGGCTGGCGAGATTAGGGACGAATATTCGGATTTAATCGGGTTTGAATGGACTGAATTGGAGCTTGAAAGTCCATTTACTTATGTAACCTTTGAAGAGCAGTTACTATTAGCGGTTGAGCCAAGTCTCCGGAGTTTGGTGACAAGTGTGTTAATTGCTCAAGGAGACTGGTTTGAAAAAGAAATGGAGTTTTGGCGCAACTGGCTCCAACCTGGGATGACTGTAATTGATGTTGGTGCTAATGTGGGAGTCTACACTTTTAGTGCTGCTTTACGAGTAGGATCAGAAGGCTGTGTGCTAGCGGTTGAACCGTTTTCTGGTTGTGTTCGTTGTTTAGAAGAAACCTGTACTATTAATCAGTTAGAGTGGGTGAAAGTTTGTGCAGGAGCAGCTAGCGATCGCAATGGTACTGCTCAACTGGCTCTTCATGGTGCTAGCGAACTTAATGAAATTGTTTCTAGTGATGAAGAAGCAACGGTCAAACCAGGTAATTTTGAGGAGGTTTCCTGCTTTACTCTGGATAGTTTGATTGAGCAAGAAGCTATTAGCAAGGTTGATTTGTTAAAAATTGATGCAGAAGGTCATGAACTGCAAGTTTTAACAGGCAGCAACAGAATTTTAACGGAATTTACCCCAACGATACTATACGAAAATATTGCAGGGAGTCGGGGTAGTAACCTAGCTGTTGCTGATTTTCTCAGAGATAGAGACTATCAACTATTTCAATATCAGCCTTACCTAGGGCATCTAATTCCGATAAATTCTAGGGAGGATTTACAAGGAAGACTGAATATTATTGCGTTGCCTGAAAATATAGCAAGGGAAGAATAGTTGAGGATATAGTATTTTGGTTTAAAGGGAACAGGGAACGGAGAACAGGGAACAGTGATAATATTTGACTATTTCAGTACTTCAATTCATTGTTATCACTGTCTTGATGCAGTCGCTCATGGGGGAAACCACGGCAGTCGCTCATGGGGGAGACCCCCAAGACCGCGCTGCCTCCCCAAGACCGCGCTGCATCGCTTCCGTTATTAATTTTTTGGTACTGGTGGAATATGTTAAAAAAAAGTAGTTAAATAAAACAACAAGCAACAGGAAACAGGCAAAGATTGATTTGATAAACTTTTAAAGAACAAACTAGACTGATTGCCTGTGTAGTCGTTAACTAACTTGTCATTCCCTCAAAAGTGAACTGCTGACAGCGTTGCAAAAATCCCAGGGGAACCTCAAGACAACTACCCCAATGGAGATGAACATAGGAAGCATGGAGCTGATACAGTTGCCAACCTTCCACTCCAACCTTTCTCTGGTGATATCCCCGTAACTCAAACAAGGGATTGGAGGGCATGACTGTCAAGTGGGAGCGATGAAATTCATGTCCCCAAACCGTTGCTCCGGCAGGTAACAATGGTCCATCTACCAAAGCAGTTGCCTGTCGATATCCTAAAGTAAGGGATTTTCCCATCACCGTAACCGTGGGTAATACCCCTACCATTGACCAAGATTTCCCGTCAAAATCTGTAATCTGCTCCCCTAAATACATCAATCCGCCACACTCAGCATAAGTGGGCATTCCTGACTCAATAGCTGTTCTTACTGACTCTCGCGCACTAGTATTTGCAGCGAGTTGCTGAGCAAAAACTTCTGGAAAACCACCACCAAAGTACATCCCTTGTAAATCAGGAGGTAAAGTAGTATCGGTGAGGGGACTCCAATACACTAACTCTGCTCCTAGCTGTTCCAAACTATCGAGATTGTCTTGGTAATAGAAACTAAAAGCGCGATCGCATGCTACAGCAATTCGGATTAGGGCAGGTTGCTGGTTAGTAGAGGTTACAGGTTGCTGGTTAGTAGAGGTTACAGGTTGCGGGTTATTTGGTTGCAGGTTAGTAGAGGTTACAGGTTGCAGGTTATTAGAGGTTACAGGTTGCAGGTTATTTGGTTGCAGGTTGTCTAGAGAACCTTGGCCAATAGGCCACGCTTTCGGCAAAGCCGTTCGCGTAGCGTGGCCAAAGGCCTCCGCTGCGCGAACGCGAACAACCTCTAACCGGCCAACATTCAACTCAGAGTTAAGCTCTAACCTGTTAACCTTCAACTCAGAAAAACCTTGGCCTATTGGCCACGCTTCGCGAACAACCTGTAACCTACTAACCTTCAACTCTGAGTCAAGATGCTCCCAATTAAAGCAACTCTGTCCTAGATCAGCAAGTCGGTTAATCAAAGCATCCAGTTGAGTAATTTCAGCAGTAGGTATCAAGCCCAAATGCCGATCGGGAATAGTTATATTATCCTGACGCTGTAGCTCTCCTAATACAGGAATGTGTAATGGTTCGAGAGCATCCTTGAGCAATTCCAAATGCCGTGAGCTTCCGACTCGATTCAATACTACTCCAGCTATGGTAATCCTGGGATCCAAGGATTGATAGCCATATGCGATCGCAGCCACGGAACGAGATAACCGAGAGCAATCCAACACTAATAACACTGGTACGTCTAACAACCGTGCTACATGAGCTGTGCTGGCAAAATCATCTTTTCCTGATGCTCCATCAAATAACCCCATCACCCCTTCAATCAGGGCATAATCTACTCCCTGGCAATGGCGATAAAAGCACTCTTTAACATAATCTTCACAGGTTAATACTGGGTCTAAATTCCGACAAGGACGTCCAGTAACCCGCTGATGAAACATGGGGTCAATGTAATCCGGACCGACTTTAAAGGATTGAATTTTATAGTTACACTTGGATAAATACGATAATAGGGCGAGCGTAACTGTTGTTTTGCCCACCCCACTACGTTCACCAGCGATGATTAAAGCCATTGAATAGTTGAAGGTTTAAGGTTTTAAGGTTAAAGTTTATGATCTCAAAATTGAACGTGCAACTTGTTAACCTTCAACGCTTTTGTGAAACCTTCAACTTGTTACCGTCAAATTCAAAATTTCCTTGGTCACTGCCATACTTTCTTCGTATAGCATCTCCCTACCCCAGCGTTGTAATTGCTGAGAGAGCAAAAACTCTGTCTTCTGGTCAAACAAGGGCGATACCTGCTGAATGCGGCAAGACTGAGCCCCACCACCAGCTTCCATCCGCATACAACCTGTGGTTTGTGAACACAACACAGTGCAGCAATCAGCTTGCAGGTTGGTCGAACCCAAGCGCAGGCTAATCAAATCACCTGCCACATCTCCGACATCAGCTACGGGGATAGCTGCCAATTCTGCTTCTACAGGTTGCTGGTTGGGTCTGATAAATTTAACACGCCGCAGGTCGTAATCCCCACCTTCTTTGAGATCAGACGTGGGAAGCCATTCTAAGCGAGACGCTAACCAACTGAGAAACATCAGTGCTTGAGCCTCATTCCCTTTTTCGTAATCAATGGTAACTTGATCAACTTCGTAGATTGCCCCACGACGTTCTGGTGGATCAAATGCTTCTGCGGTTAACTCTTGCCATGCTGCCAACCGTGCCCAATTTAGGTCAGCCACTGGTGTGCCCTGATTGATCAGCTCACACATTTGTGATAACTGTTCCTCTGGATTGGTAAAGCTACTTGAGTCAACAATGACGGTATTACTTAGCCCTGCTAACCGTTGGAACAACCCATGCTCAGGATCAGGAGTTCCCTTCCACCAGAGGAATTTCGGCAGTTCTGCTAACATCAATTCCGAAATGACACCGCTAATCCGTTCCAAAGCAGCAGCGGTGCCAGTTAGAGTGATGTATTCACAACATATTAATGTACTCTGGCTTTGCTTTTGAATGGGGCAAGAGGCAGATACCTGAGCCTTAACCCCTTCATCTTCCCCGGCAATAGGACAAAGGGCAATAATGCGACAGGGGTTAGAGGCTGCGATCGCATCGGCAATTCCAAATCCTTCTAAATCACCGGAATACTGTAGATTCTTCTGTCTCTGTCCCTTCTGGAGAGATTCATTGTATTCCTCCCGTAGTTTTGCCTTAGTCGCCTCATCTGCTTTACCAGTTCTTGCCAATCCGTAGGCTTTCTGTGCTGCCTTGAGAGCAGCGACCATGCGTGGACCTAGGATACCATCGATTGGACCAGAATAATATCCCAGTGCTGCTAATAGCTGCTGGGTTTCTTCGGGTTCATAAACCACTAAACTAAAGGTGGTTGCCCTGATCGCACTGGGAGAGTCACCGTTTTCACCATAGCTTTGCCAAATTTGACGCAGTTCCGCTTCAATTTCACCCAAGGAAACATCTTTGGGAGGTTGTATCGAAAGCACCGGAGGAGATTGTGTAGCCATAGCAATTCACTTGTTTTTTGTCAATAGTCATTACTTACTAGTCATTAGTCAGTAGTCACTAGTCAATAGTCACTACTGACTAACTAACTTAAAGTCTGCGCCAGCGACGTCCATCTCGATTAATTAGGTGTTCGGCTTCCTTCGGTTCCCAAGTTCCTGCTTCATACTGAGGTATGGATGCTGGATCAGCCGGACCATCCCAAGCTGCCAAGGCTGGTGTCACTACCCGCCAGGCTTCTTCCACTTCATCAGCACGGGTAAACAAGGTTTGATCCCCTAACATACAGTCAAGTAACAGCCGATTATAGGCATCAGCGGTTGCCACGCCAAAGGAAGAACCGTAGCTAAAGTCCATATCTACAGTGCGGGTGCGCAAATCTGGTCCTGGCCGTTTTGCCTCAAAACGCAGAGAAATTCCCTCATTGGGCTGCAAGCGCAGGGTTAAGACATTCGGGCTAGTCTGCTGAGCCGCAGATTTAAAAATCATTAAGGGAACTTTACGAAACTGAATTGAGATCTCACTGACTTTCTTCGGCAGTCGTTTACCCGTGCGGAGGTAAAAGGGCACTCCTTGCCAGCGCCAGTTATCAATCAGTAGCTTGAGGGCGACGTAGGTGGGGGTAGTGGAATTGGGGTCAACCCCTTTCTCTTCGCGATACCCAGGCACTTGTTTGCCTTTCATCCAACCTGCTGAATACTGACCCCGCACTGCTGAATTTTCTAGATTATGAATATCTGCCAGGTGAGTAGCTTGAATCACCTTGACCTTTTCAGTACGGATACTGTCAGCGTCCAGAGCATTGGGAGCTTCCATGGCCGTTAGGCAAAATAGCTGCATCAAATGGTTCTGCACCATATCCCGCAGTGCGCCGGATTTGTCGTAGTAACCTGCCCGTTCTTCTACCCCTACCGATTCGGCTACGGTAATCTGGATATGGTCAACAAACTGGCGATTCCACAGGGGCTCAAAGATAGCATTACCAAAGCGGAACACTAACAGATTCTGAACAGTTTCTTTACCCAGATAGTGGTCAATGCGATAAATTTGCTCTTCCTTGCAAACTTTTTGTACCACCCGGTTGAGAGATTGAGCTGAACTTAAATCCTTCCCGAAGGGTTTTTCAATTACCAAGCGCTGCTTTACTGGGTCAGTCAGCATTCCCGCTGCCCCCAATTGCTGGATGGCTTCTGTAAAGAATCTGGGAGCTACGGCTAAATAAAATACCCGGTTTCCCCGTGTTCCCCGTCTACCATCGAGTTCTGCCAAGAAAGCTTTCAGCTTCTGGTAACTTTCCGGTTTATCCATGTCACCGGAACAGTAGAACAGGCCATCGGCAAAGTCTTGCCACAACTCCTCCGATTGAATCCCGTCGGAAAATTCTTCGATTCCCTCCCGCATTTGTTCCCGGAAGTAGTCATGAGTCCAATCTCGACGGGCAACACCAACGATGGTAATTTCTGGTGGTAGCCGTCGTTCTCGTTTAAGCTGGTAAAGTGCTGGTACAAGCTTGCGTTTAGTCAAATCTCCGGACGCGCCATAAATCACCATAATCAATGGTTCTGGCGTGCGCTCCTGTTGCAAGCCCACTCTTAAGGGATTTTCTAACAGAGTAACCATCTTTGCCTATTGAAGGTGATCAGGGTCAAGGGTAAAGCTTAAAGGTTATTTTTGCCCAGGGGTCTGGTTTAGGGTAGGTTGAAGGTTGAACGCGACGCGCGTGCCTATTGGCCAAGGTTAAGACTTTACATTAGCTTTCTATCGAAGCCATTTTGTCACCCGACAACCTTCAACCTAAATTAACTGGAAACCTTAAACGTCTTCTATTACACCGTAGCCAATAGTTTGACTTTGCTTTCTAAAGATGATATTAAGGAATCAAAGGGCTTAACAAATTTAACGATCCCTTCATCAAGCAATTCATCCATAACTTGGCTGAGATTGATATTGACATCAGGATCGTTTAGAGAGTTGATGGTTTGGTAAGCTTCTTCAACACCTGTCTCAATCCGACTTTCTGGGGAACAGTGATCGGCACAAGCTTCGATAGTATTGGGAGGCAGGGTGTTGACAGTATTCGGTCCAATGAGTTCATCGACGTACATCACATCGCTGTAGGCAGGGTTTTTGGTGCTGGTGCTTGCCCACAATAACCGTTGTACCTGTGCCCCTTTTGCTGATAGAGCTTTCCAGCGATCGCTTTGGATAATTTCTTTGTACTTCTGGTAGGCAATTTTAGCATTAGCGATCGCAACTTTGCCTTCGATTCCCTTTAGCTTCGCTGTCAAATTCGGGTCATCGCTCGCCGCACTTTTTTCCTCCAATTTTGCATCCACTTTGCTATCAATGCGGCTGAGGAAGAAACTAGCTACAGAAGCAATCTTGCTAATATCTTTCCCTTCTGCCGCTCGTTTTTCCAAACCCCGGATATAAGCCCAGAATGTCTCAACGTAGCTTTCTACAGAGAAGAGCAAGGTGACATTAACGTTGATGCCTTCACTGATAGCTTGCTCTACTGCGGGTAACCCTTCTGGGGTACCGGGAATCTTAATCATCACGTTTTCCCTACCAATAGCTTGGTAATAGCGTTGGGCTTCGGAAATCGTGCTTTGAGTATCTTTAGCGATAGTGGGTGGGACTTCAATGCTGACGTAACCATCTAACCCATTGGTTTCGTCGTAGACAGGTTTGAAGATATCACAAGCATTAGAAATGTCTTCAAATACCAGGGATTCGTAAATTTCCATCACCGACTTCTCGGCACGAATACCGGCTTCGATATCGGTATCGTAGATGGCATTGCCTGCGATCGCTTTTTCAAAAATTGCTGGGTTTGAAGTGATCCCACAAATTCCCCGGGTTTGAATTAGTTCTTTGAGTTCTCCAGACTCAATCAGCGTGCGGCTCAGATTATCCATCCAGATACTCTGACCATAATTTTTTTCAATCTGAAAAATCGGATTCTCGGCTGTCGTTGTCATTGCTTAGCTCCTTACTTGTTATTTGTCAAGGGTTTACAGTTATTTGGTTGTTCGCCTTTGGCATTCCCTTAGGGTAGGTTGGTTGGTTGGTTGAAGGTTGGTTGGTTGAAGGTTGGTTGGTTGAAGGTTGGTTGGTTGAAGGTTGGTTGGTTGAAGGTTGGTTG
Organism: Moorena sp. SIO3A2; assembly: GCF_010672265.1. Taxonomy (NCBI): domain Bacteria; kingdom Bacillati; phylum Cyanobacteriota; class Cyanophyceae; order Coleofasciculales; family Coleofasciculaceae; genus Moorena; species Moorena sp. SIO3A2. Next base: position 35,254 of record NZ_JAAHHC010000027.1, on the reverse strand, counting down.
GTTGAAGGTTGGTTGGTTGAAGGTTGGTTGGTTGAAGGTTGGTTGGTTGAAGGTTGGTTGGTTGAAGGTTGGTTGGTTGAAGGTTGGTTGGTTGAACGCGATCGCGTGGCCTTTTGGCCAAGGTTGTTCGCCTTGGGGTTCGGTGTAGGGTTAGTTGGTTGGTTGAAAGTTATTGGCTTGACTATTGGCTTGACGGTTGGTTGGAGTGGGGTAAAGCCTTTCTCAAAGAGTAGCCGTCGCCTTACCCCAAAGGATAAACCGAAGGGTAGGGAGGTTTTCAAAGCCACCTTCAACCGGTTAACCTTCAACCGCTTAACCTTCAACCGCTTAACCTTCAACCAGTTAACCTTCAACCGCTTAACCTTCAACCGCTTAACCTTCAACCAGTTAACCTTCAACCGCTTAACCTTCAACCAGTTAACCTTCAACCGGTTAACCCTGATCTACGTGCCCTGCCACTTCCAACTTTTCTTGCGCCTGCCTTGCTTTTTCCTCAATAAAGGACTTGACCAAAGCTACATCCTCTTTGCTGCCAATAATTAATGGAGTACGAGCATGGAGGGTTTTTGGCACAACGTCCAAAATGTTTTCAGTACCTGTACTGGCAGCGCCTCCGGCTTGTTCTATCAAAAAGGCTAGGGGAGAAGATTCGTATAGTAGACGCAACTTCCCTTCTGGTTTCTTAACAGTACCGGGATAAAGGAAGACACCACCCTGATGCAAGATGCGGTGAAAATCTCCCACTAATGCCCCACCATAGCGAGCAGTATAGCCTTCATGGCGATGGACATAGCGAATATAGTCCCTTATTGATTCTTCCCACTGCCAGAAGTTTCCTTCATTGGTGCTATACACTGGGCCATGTTCTGGCACCTTAATGTTTTCCTTCGACAGGATAAACTCTCCCAAACTTGGGTCGAGGGTGAAGACATGAACACCCGTACCGATGGAATACACCAGCATTGTGCTCGGACCATAGAGAACGTAGCCAGCAGCAATTTGCTTATGCCCGTTTTGCAGAAGATCACGGGCTTCCCCGTCTAGATCCTCTCCTTCTTGCTTACGAATCGAAAAAATCGAACCAACATTCAAGTTGGTGTCGATATTGGAGGAACCATCAATGGGGTCATATAGCAGAGTGTAACGTCCAATTGGGCAATTTTCCGGGATATAGTAGGGTTTTTCCATTTCCTCGGATGCCAAGCGACAGACGAGACCACTTTGCTTAAATACCGAGATGAAGACATCATTGGCATAGAGATCCATCCTTTTGACAGATTCACCCTGCACATTGACTTCACCCGTGAATCCTAACACCCCTTCCATCAAACCAGCTCGGCTCAAGCGTTGAGAAATTAGCTTGGCAGCTAGGGCTATGCGATTCATGAGGGCACTGAGGTCTTGTGCCTCCATGGAAAAACTTTGGAGTTGCTCGAAAACGTGACGGGATAACGTTTTACAATCCCGATCCAGGGCTCTTTCTTGAGTTCTAGGTTCAGCTACCTCTGCCATAATTTTTGTCCTCCCTAGGTCTTAGGGCACTTGGTTTGTCAGAGATGTTGGTGTTCGCGTAGCGTGGCCTATTGGCCATCGGAAGAGTACCGATTGGCCCAGTGCCTAGTCCTCTTCACTTTCTATCTTAGGAAGGCATTTTTAATGATGCTTAATAACTTTAGAAGAAATACAGAAATCAAATCTTCACACCATTTTTCTTGTCTAATAGCCTATACCTGAGGTCAAATTGATGTGAACATAGGCATTGCAACCTTAAACGGAGATTATGGGAGAAACTAAACGCATTGGCATTCTCACCAGTGGTGGAGATTGTGCTGGTCTCAATGCGGTGATTCGAGCTGTGACTCACCGAGCTGTGGCTACTTACAACTGGGAGGTGCTTGGCATCTGTCGGGCTACTCAGGGGTTGATGCAAAATCCTCCTCAAGCGATTAACCTAACTTTGGACAAGGTTGATCGCATCTTGACTATGGGTGGTACAATGCTTGGCACTACTAACAAAGGCGACCCCTTTGCTTTTCCGATGCCAGATGGTACGCTATGCGATCGCAGCGCTGATATTGCTGATGGCTATCACCAACTGGGTCTAGACGCTCTCATTGGTATTGGGGGCGATGGCAGTTTGGCGATTTTGCGCAAACTTGCCCAACAAGGGGGGATGAAATTGGTAGGTATACCCAAGACTATCGATAATGACGTTGCCATTACCGAACGCTCTATTGGGTTTGACACTGCCGTTAACATTGCCACCGAAGCTCTAGATCGCTTACACTTCACAGCGGCTAGCCATGACCGGGTGATGATTTTGGAAGTGATGGGGCGTGATGCTGGTCACATTGCTATCAGTGCTGGCATTGCAGGAGGGGCTGACGTTATTCTGATTCCAGAAATTCCTTATACCCTTAACAATGTCTGCCATAAAATTAAGCAACTTCAGGAGCAGGGGCGAAACTTCTGTTTAATCGTAGTTTCCGAGGCGGTTCGCACTGCAAGCGGTGAGGTGCTTCAGAGTAATGTGGGGTTTGGTGAATGTCGATTAGGTGGCATTGGCCAATATCTAGCCCAAGAGATTTGTAATTCGATTGGAGCGGAAACGCGAGTGACAGTTCTTGGACACACCCAGCGGGGTGCCACTCCTTCACCCCTTGATCGCTTAATTGCCTCAGCCTTTGGTGTGGCAGCAGTTGACTTAATCGCCAATGAACAATATGACCGGATGGTGACATGGCAATATCGCCAGGTGGTGAGTGTACCGATTGAGGAAACGATTAAGCATTATCAAGCTGTGAATCCTAACGGAACTTTGGTGAGAACCGCTAGAGGATTGGGTATTTGTCTAGGAGATTAGAGTGTATTTAAGATTATGAACGTTTTAAGTACATGAATCGTGTTGACTGTTGACTGGTACTGGTCAACGGTCAACGGTCAATGGTCAAATTCTGAACACTTAATCAGTCGTACCAATTAGATGTTCAACAGCTTATTACCAACTACCAGGAATTGCGCCGTTGAGTGTTACGATTATTATTTTCCCGAGGTCTGGCTTTATTGACCCTGATTCTACGTCCCATCCACTCAGCACCATCCAAGCTTTCTATAGCTGAGTCTTCTTGATCTGATTCTGTCATTTCCACAAAGGCAAACCCGCGCATTTTGCCGGTTTCACGGTCTGTGGGCATAACAACTCGTTTAACGGTGCCGTAGTCTCCAAAAACTGTTTTTAAGTCGTCTTCGGTGGCTTGATAGGACAGGTTTCCGACGTAAATGGTCATGTCGATCGATGAGGCAGAACATAGAACTAAAGTTCAGAGGCACAGAAGAACGGAGTACAACGTATTTTGGTTGCTCACGGTCATGTCTGAGGAACCAGTGGTAAATTTCGACAGTGGCCAACCACCCCAGGGGGGGGAAGCAAAATCAAAATTTTACCAAAGGAATCCACTGAACTTGTGAATACCGTTTCATGATAGCTCACTTACGGGATTATCAGTGGTTGTCTAGTTGACAGTATTTCATAATTCATCAAAAAAATGTATTGGGGTAGTGCTTAAGCACCAATTAGACCCCAAATAACCAGGCTAAATATAGTTGAATTAGCTCTTAATCAATGGAAATAGACTGCGGACCTTTATTTTTATCATTTTCGCTTGTGTTATGACCATCTTTGTATATCTCAGAGCCATTTTGAGCCTCTAACCAACTCTTGAGAGGATCATCTGAGAGATTCAGGCGGAACACTCCTGAAAAAAATCCGCCCAAAAAAGCGACAGGCTGCTGAGTAAATTCTTCAAAAATTGGTGTCAGTTCATTGAGGAACATCAGTTGATCTCCTGGTGCTGGTTGTGCTGCCAATAGTTGTATGAGTGATTAGATTAGACATCTCCAAAAATTAACCTCAAACCCTTGCACTGCCTGGGTCAAAACCGAGTGTCTGGAGATGTCTATTGGGATTCTAATTGGGATTCTAACGTTTATTGACACTCCCCATGCCTAGAAGGCAGGGGATTCTTGGCTCACAGACCCGTCTTGCGTGGGCCAGCCGGAACCAGGAAGAGTAGAGGACAGATCTCCCCAAGCGTTTTATTAGAGTCGATGTCCCCTATTAAGGGGAGCACCTCTCCTTCAAATCCGTACGTGAAGGTTTCCCCTCATACGGCTCCTGGATATCCTGGCCTTTCGGTCTGCTCCCATGGATGTATTGGTGACAACTTTGATGTACTGCCATCAAATTTTCAGGCTTCCAGTTGTCGTGATTTTCATCAATGTGGTGGAGATGAACTCTTTCTTCATCAATGAATTTTAATCCGCAATATCCGCAGGAATGGTTTGGCTTCTTCAAAGCTTTTGATGTAGCGTTATTGTAGAGTATGCTGTTACGCTTGCTCCAGTAGGTTAAGTCTCCGTCATAAGGGGACTTAATTCCTTTAACCATTGTGTGGCCGTTTTCTTCCCATGATACTTTTGGGAAGGCTTTTCCTAATAATCTTTTGGATTCGTACCGATTTATTGATTTCTGCTTTCGGAATTTCTTTTCGGCAGATTTCATCGGGAAGTATAAATTATTAGGTGGGTCTTCCATACAGCACCACTTATGGTAGTTTCTCCAACCTCTTACAATGGGTGCTAGTTTCTTTGCTTTGATTTCTGCTCCATAATTCGAGCTGTTGACTATGGATTTTATTTTTTCTAGGAATTTCTTGAGATTCTCCTTAGCGGGGTAGCTCTTGAATCTTCCGTCATACTGGACTCGGAAATACCAGCCCAGGAAGTTAAATCCATCTGTCGTTTTGGTTATCTTGGTCTTTTCTTCACTAATTTCCATCCCTCTTTCGGCGAGGAAGGCTTTGATTTTATTCAGTACCTTTTCGCTGTTATCTTTTGGCTTTAGGAAAATTACCATATCGTCTGCGTATCGGACGCTAGGATGAATCTCCTCTATTCCGTCAAGTGCTATGTTGGCTAGAAGTGGACTGACTACACCTCCCTGCGGTGTTCCTTGCTCAGGAAATTCCAGGTCAACTCCGGCCTTGAGGCAGCGGAATATCCCAGTCTTTAAACTTGCTGGTGCAATTAACTTATCCATGATGGATTTGTGGGAGATTTTGTCGAAGCACTTCTTGATGTCCAGTTCGATTACCCTCTTATTTATGCCGTTTTTGTTGGAACTCAGATTGTTGAATATCTGTTTCTGGGCGTCATGAGCACTTCTGCCTGTTCTGAATCCGTAACTCCGGGCATGGAACTTGGCTTCATGTGCTGGTTCGAGAGCAAATTTTGCTAGACATTGCCATGCTCTATCAGCTATAGTCGGTACTTTCAACATTCTTGTACCCCCGTTTTTCTTGGGTATTGGGATTTCCCGTAACCCTTGGTGCGTCCAATTTTCCGCACTGGATACTAGTCTTTCAAGTAATTCAAACCGTTCGCTGTATTTTAGGGCAGTTTTTCCGTCGATACCGGCGGTCTTCTTGCCCTGATTGAGCTGTGTCACTTGACGGATGGCCAATAACTGTGCCGAACGGGATTTCAGAATCAGCTTCTGTATAGACCTTGCTTTCCTCAAGTCACCAGCTTGAACCGCTTTATACACTCGTCTTTGTAGGCGGAAGAGATTCTTCCGGAGTTGCTTCCAGTTTTGTCCTTTCCACAGTTCACTATAAGATTGTTTTCTCATGTGTCTAACTATGCTCTTCTTAGAGTTTGTGTATTCTGGATACCCGCGCCCAGTTTTGAGCGCATCTTACCCGACAGTGGGGATTAAGTTTGGCATAACTTACCGAGGTTACGACCTATCCTCAGACCCATATTTTTGCTGTCGTTTTTATTCGTTCCATCCAACAGATTATTCTGGTGATTTAGGGCAATCCAATTTGCCTATCCTCTTCTCGGAGTTTATAGTTATCCCTACCAGAACACTATGAGAATGAGAGGATGAAGTCCACATTGTATTTTGTTCAGATTGTGGCTTCCGGATTAGACATTTTTCTAGGATTTGTTTACCCGTGTCACCTCCCCGTTAGCGGCAGTGTGGCTAATCTGTTTCACCTCTGATTCCGCCCTGGTGCCAGCTTCACTCTGCGAGGTTGCCGCCTGCTCGGTGTGGCCAGATAGGGAGTCACTTGTCTCCTCAAGGATGGGGTTTTCACCCATATCCGTTAGATAGTTAGGATTTTTGAGGTTTTAACCCTCGCGAATCCCCCAACCCATACCCTTTCAGTTTCTGAAAGCTCCTGGTTGGAACGAACCGCACGATAAGTTCCCGTGTGCCCCACGGTACCCAAGGCTCTGCTTAGGATATTTTTAGCAGCATTGTGTTCGCGAAGCGGTTCCGAAGGAACATCACGATCCAGCCGACACCCGCATTTACAGGCATGGGTTCTAGTCGATAAAGATTTCTTGACCACTTCACCACAGCTGGAACAATTTTGGCTTGTGTAGGCTGGATTAACTGCGACAGTTATCCGACCAAACTTTTGGCCGAAATACTCTAACCACTCTCGAAATTGGTACCAACCTGCATCGTTAATAGACTTAGCTAAACAGTGGTTTTTAACCAGGTTTTTAACTCTTAAATCTTGCCTTCGGCACGCTGCGCGAACGTAGGCGACCAGGTCGTTAGACCGGATTACGCAGCGCGCCGGAGACGAAACCTTAGATAGTGGAGCCTTTATGGGTGTTCGGCTTTGCATAAAAGGGTTAAATCTTTTGTAATAAGGCTCCACTATCTTACGGTAACTTCTAACCAGTCTCTTGGCGTGCTCTTCACGTTGTCTACTTATTTTAAGGTGTGTCCTACCTAGTCTATTAATTGCTTTTTTACGGTTAGCAGAGCCTTTCTTTTTTCGAGAAACTCGACGTTGATAAAATATAGCGCGCTTTTCACCTTTTTTGTAAAACCTGGGATTAGGTTCAGAGTATCCGTCAGAGTCGGTATAAAATTCCTTCAAGCCTAGGTCCAATCCAACAGTAAAGCCAGTGGCTTCTAATTGTTCTGAATTGTCTACTTTGACGCAAAAATGGACATAGTAACCATCGGCTTTTTGGACAATCCGAACTCGCTTGATTAATTTTTGTTCGAATCTCCACAAGTCCCATGTACCCTTGAGCTTGACTTTTCCGATCCCCTTCTTGTCGGTGAATTTTATGGACTTATTATCTGGGGATAACTTCCATCCAGATTGCTTATACTCGACTGACCTAGAATGTTTCTTGAAACGAGGATAACCCTTCTTTCCAGGAATTTTCTTTTTGCAGTTATCGAAGAAACGTTTGATAGCACGTTCTACGTTCTCAACAGAGGCTTGGCAAGCATGACTATTGAGGTCTTTAACAAATTCAAACTCTTCCCTTAGTTGAGTGTTGTATCGATAGAGTTCTTTCTTCCCTGTTCCACGATTGTCCATCCAATACCGAAGTACCTTGTTACGGACAAAACGAGCCGTTCTAATGGCTTCATTTATTGCCAACTTTTGAGGCTCTTTAAGGACAGCATTGAATTCCATAACCAACACTTAAAATCACCTCCTTGGTATTGATGCATTGCTTTCTATTATAGTCGATATCTTAGGACGAAAATTTTCGGGCAGTTAGGGAATAAATTCCTGTTCGGGCTAACCCCATGGTTTGAAGTTACCGTAAGGAGAGTGGAGCCTTGTCTTGATGCAGTCGCTCATGGGGGAAACCCCCAAGACCGCGCTGCATCGCTAATCAATAAGTTTTAACCTTTTTATGCATAGCCTGCCAACCATAAAGGCTCCACTCTCCTAAGGTTTCGTCTCCGGGATAGAATCCAGGGGCTTGCGCCCTCAGGGTCTTTGGTCAGCCAACTTGGGGCTTGCTTCCATCCTGAGCTTGAAACTACCCTACATTTAGGTGCGACCCGTGGCGAATTTAATAATTAGATGCGGAAAGCTCACCTTTCCGCTATTTTATGGGCTATGTCTAAAAAAAAATGCCTATTGCTGTTTGGCGATCGCCCCTAGCTCGCGCAATCCATCACAATCGCAGCCTACCTTATGCTCGTTACTTTCAACTGGCAACCGTTGACCCCAAGGGCTATCCTGCTAACCGCACCGTAGTTTTTCGGGGTTTTTTGGACAACTCCAACCAACTCAAAGTTATTACCGATACCCGTAGCCAGAAAATTCACGACATTAATCATCATCCCTGGGGAGAAGTTTGTTGGTACTTTCCCAACACTCGCGAACAATTTCGTTTAGCAGGCCAGTTGACCCTGATCACTGCTGATTATCCTGACGAAGGACTTCAACAAGTCCGCCAGCAGACTTGGCAAAATCTTTCCGATGCAGCTCGCTTACAATTTGCGTGGCCTGACCCTGGTGTTGCTAGAGTACCAGATAAACAAGCCTTTTCCCCACCACCACCTGCCCTAGATCAGCCTTTGCCAAATTTTTGCCTATTATTGCTCGAACCAGTCAAGGTTGATCACCTAAGGTTGCAGGGTTTCCCCCAAAACCGATGGCTTTACTACCAAGACAGTTCTGGGGAGTGGTTTCAAAAAGCTGTTAATCCTTAGCTTCGGGGTCACACCAAAATGGGTGTGGTTAAAATATTCTATTGTGTTACTAATCCGATTCCCTGTCTAGAGCCAACAGGAACGACAGGTAAAACCTTCAACCTTTAACCTGCTAACATTTGACAACTAGCTCAAATCCCATAACTATCTAAACACTGCCGAATTTCTTTATCCTGGAGATCACAACATGGGGCTTTAGCCCCCTTCTCTGGAGCATCTGGTGTTGAAGAGTGATCAGACATCATTGATGCCATTGAAGATCTTTGCTGAGTTAACTCTTGTAGCTGTTGTTCGAGAGACTCAATCCGGTCTACTAACGCTCGAATTACTTTGGCTTCTGAGTCAGGCAAGCTACCATGTTCAAGGGGATTGACTCGTACACCGGAACGATAGACAATCCGACCTGGTATACCGACCACAGTACAATCGGAAGGAACATCTCGCAAGACCACTGACCCAGCACCAATGCGGACATTATTACCAATTTGGATATTCCCTAGCACCTTAGCACCAGCTCCCACCACCGCATTTTCTCCTAGAGTAGGGTGGCGCTTCCCACTTTCCTTTCCTGTACCGCCGAGGGTAACACCTTGATAGATTAGACAGTAGTCTCCCACAATGGCGGTTTCTCCAATCACCACACCCATACCGTGGTCGATAAACACACCATGACCAATTTTGGCACCCGGATGAATTTCAATACCTGTAACAAATCGGGATAACTGACTGAGCAGTCGAGGAATGAATGGAATCCCAATCCCATGTAACCAGTGACAGCAGCGATGGAACAGCAGAGCCTGTAAGCCGGGGTAGCAGAACAAAACCTCAAGCCAGTTCCGAGCAGCTGGGTCACGCTCAAAGATAATACGGAAGTCAGCAATCAGGGCAGATAGCACTAGGGGTCACCATAATTAACGCTTGAACAAATTACTAACTAGTTTACCTTGTCTTGATGGAATAGCGAGTGGGGGTTTCCCCCAAGACCGCGCTACCTCGCTGCATCGCTTTTTGGTTACTCAACAGCCGTCAGGGTGTAATCCCACCGTTGTCCTCCCTCAAAGGCACCAACCCAGATTTGGTATGTGCCAGCTGGCCAATTTTGTGCGGTTATGCTGGCATCTTTTTTGGAACCTGTATCATCCCCACAAAGGATTTGATTGTTGGGAAACTGAATCAGTAAAGTGGTATCCTTTCCCTCTGTGTTGACCCCTATAGTTAAACTGGGTAAATCTGCCTCCAAAACCATCAGGTGATCTGGAGTAGGGTCTCCAAAACCAATACAGGGATCATTGTTGCGATCGCTATTTGCCATCGATGACAACGAGTAAGCACCACCGGTGTGACCACTGACTTCTCCCTGACTTGGGGAAAAACCCGGTGATAAGTTTAAAGAAGCAAAATTCGCTGTCTGAGATAAAACGGGCATAGAACAGAGGGCTACTATTAAAGCTATGACTCCTCTAACACCTTGTCGCACCATTGCAAAACCCTCCTAAGACTAGTTGTTACTATTTCCTCCCTATTTGAGTAGCAGTAAACTATTAGAAATTACAGTACTTACTTATATTTTCCTATAAACCTCTGTTGTTCGATAGCAACACCTGTGACACTCTGCTATCTGCCACATTAATTATTATTTGATACCTTTGGCGTTAATTTATTCCTTAGCAATTAGCTATCAGCTATCAGCTAATGCGCACGCTACTTGAGGTGCTATCAGCTATCAGCTATCAGCTATCAGCTATCAGCTATCAGACAATGCCTGAATACTTAGATGGACAAATGCCCAAACTTTCAATTTTGTAAAATCTCGAACTATTAAATTATCGTGTTCGATGTTTATTTTATAAATGATAGCTGAGGGCTGACAGCTGATGTTAATCCTGATATTAACTACTTTAAATATTGCTACATATTAATCAGCCACCATAGCTGATCACCCCATCATCTGCTCATTATATTTAGGGTGAATAAATAAAATTGCGATTACTAGAGGTAGAATAAAGGTCAAAACTACGAAAACAAGCGCGTTACAGCTATTTACGTCCTATGGTCGCTCAATCGTTTGATCAACCTCTTCTTGAAATCAGTGTTGAACAACTGGCAAGGCAGATGGCAGATTCCCCGGAGCAGTTACAGCTTATTGATGTCCGAGAACGGCAAGAAGTTGCGATCGCTTCTATAGAAGGGTTTGAAATTCTGCCTTTGAGTGAATTTGCTCAGTGGTCTGGGGAAATCTCTACTCGCTTTGATCCCGCAGTTGAAACCATGGTGATGTGCCATCATGGTATGCGCTCTGCTCAGATGTGTCAGTGGTTAATCAGTCAGGGGTTCACGAATGTCAAGAATGTAGCTGGGGGTATTGACGCATACTCAATCATAGTTGATCATAGCATTCCTCGTTACTAATTGCAGCTCACTACTAACTACTGCTATGAGTAGATTCTGCTATCTTAGAACAAATGTTCTTACAGCAAATATTTTTAGATAAAATGTATTAATAACCAACTTAATCCTTGGGTGAGCAGACGCTGCCATAGCTATGGATAAATCCCAGATACTTCCAAGTTTCACCAAAACCAACCCTGATTTTTGGTGATTGATTGGGATATCTAATTATCAGCCCTACTGTTTTGGACTAAAGCAGGCTTAACTAGACCCAGCTTTTAGGCAACATTCCATTATTAGTATGTTTGATCACCTTAATGGTAACTCCTCCCTCTAATTTAGACTTTTTTCCCTTTCAAATTAAGTTCAGCTTTGGTTCAAAATGTCTCGCCAACAACTAAGTTTAACAACTCGGCAACAACATATTCTCTGGGCGACTATTCGTCACTATATTGCCACGGCGGAACCGGTTGGTTCTAAAGCCTTGGTTCAAGAATATGACCTGAGTGTTAGTCCAGCCACGATTCGCTCTTGCATGAGTATGTTGGAAAAAGTTGGACTACTATATCAACCCCACACCTCTGCAGGTAGGGTTCCTTCTGATTCAGGTTATCGAACCTATGTTGACCAGCTGATTCAACCGTCAGAAACCTTGAGTCAGTATGTTGAAAATTTACTGGCAGAGAAGTTGAACTGGGAGGAAGCTAAGTTTGAGGTATTGCTAAGGGATGCTGCTCAAATTCTGGCAACAGTCAGTGGATATATTGCTTTAATTACTTTCCCTGACAATCGCACTACTCGCCTGCGCCATCTACAGTTGATGCACCTAGAGCTAGGACAGGTGATGTTGATTATAGTTACGGATAGTTATGAAACTCAGTCGGTATTGATGAATCTGCCCCAGTCAGAGGATGATAGCACGGTTGATGAGTCGATTGTGGAGCGGGAGTTAAAAATATTATCTAACTTCTTGAATAGTAAGCTGCGAGGGCGAACTCTCACGGAATTGGAGAAATTAGATTGGAGTGAATTAGACCGAGAATTTGTCCGCTATGCGGATTTTTTAAGCAATTTATTAACTGAGTTGACCCGTCGCACTGTAGTACCTAAGTCCAGCCCGATTATGATTCGTGGCATCTCAGAGGTGTTGCGTCAACCAGAATTTTCGGAAATAGACCAGACTCTAGACTTGCTACATCTGTTGGAAGAGGAACAGGAGCAACTGTGGTCAGTAATCTTTAAGGTACCGGAAGAGTTGGAATTTAAGTCTCGTGTGAAAATTAGGATTGGTGCCGAGAATTCCTTGGAACCGATGCGTGGCTGTACTTTGGTATCTGCTAACTATCAGCAAGACCAAGTCCCAGTGGGAAGTGTGGGAATTATTGGACCAACTCGCATGATTTATGAAAATGCGATCGCATTAGTGGAAGCAGCGGCAGATTATCTAACTGAAGCCTTGAGTCAACCAGCTTAAAGGGAAGTCTTACCGCAATGGGAAGACTTTGATCGGAAATGCTACATCCAGCTTTTTCTCCAAATTATTCTAATTACTATACCAAAAGGGACTGGAAAAATTTCTAAGCCCCAACTCAGTTGCCTCCCTAAAACAGGGACCATAGCTAGAGATACACCCTCATCGACCCATTCCCCTTGCCGCTAGGTGGGCAGGTTACGAATTTCCGTAGCTTCTTCAGGATTTAGGACCTCGATATCCAGGAAAGTCTGTATCTTTCCTGCTTGTCTCAGCAGAAGACTCACTATGATCCCAGGTTTTGTTGATAATCTCCTGGATTTGACTATTTAAATCTAAATTTTGGTAAATTTGAACCCCAGCGTTAACTCCGACAAGTATTGCGCTCACTACCGCTATCGGAGTTCTCACTTTTCTGAAAAAGTCTCTTAGAGTCGCAGGTTTCATGTGGGCAGCTTAAATAATGTACATCTTTTGTATATCATATGTATATCACATTTGGCCACTAGCAGAAAGGCTGACGTCGGGGATATCTTTTTGAAAATAGCTTAAATCCCTATATTAACTGGGTTATAGGAACGATATTATAGTAATTACTGATCAGCAAGCAGCTATAATACATATATCACTAGCTACCAAAAAAGCTATAATACGTATATCACTAGTTAATGTGAATAAATTGTTATGTCTAGGAAACTAGTTAGCTTCAGACTATCTGAAGACCTAGCACAAGCCCTCAAAGACCGCGCTGAGGAGAAGGGCATTTCAGTGACAGAGTTAATCAACAGACTGCTGAGACAGGGTTTGGAAACCGATGACTCAGTAGAAGAACGTTTAACAGTAGTAGAATCCTCCGTTGAGAACCTCAGAAAACAAACCAATGTTACTGATCTCGCACTTGCGATTCAAGGAGTTGCTCAATCCCTGGGAGGATCCACTGTACCTAAGACTGACTCCCATGTAGAGAGGCGTCTGGATGAATTGCAAGAGTTATTCCTGGAGATGAACGAGAATCTAAACCAGGTACTGGATCAGGAGCCAAGCAGCCGTAAACCTCGGTCTTCTCTATCAAAGGGGTCTAAATCAGCGCGATTGCGTAACCTAGTAAAAGGTAAACAGTCTTCAGTCAACCCCGAGATTCCGCAAGACTCTCAATTCAGGGACTACTAAATTTAGTAACAAGATGCATACAGCGGTTTTGACTTGAATAGCCCCCATCCTTGATTAGGGGAGGGGGTAAGCTGAGAATGAGCTGTTGCTGTAACCAAGATTCAATGGGTGTGTTCATTTGAAAACTGCTATAGATGTTCAATCATGAGGGTTTTGGTAGGTTTAAGTGTCTTGATGTGTCTCCTGATCGAGCAAGAGTCGTTTTCAGAACAGACGCTAAAGTTGTTGGAAATTATTGAATCCCAGCGCATGGAGGGCTATGTTGCCAAAGCGACTGTAGCTAAATTCTTTTATTACGCCAAAATCCTGAGGGGGGAAAAAGATGCTAGAGAAATTTTCTCTATGGTAATGGGAATTCTAAAGGAATGCTCTGTCGATTACACCATCTTAGAGAAAGATCGATTATACGACCTGATAGAGCTTACAGGTTTTGAAGTTGCTGAAGAGTTGGTTTATGCAATCGCTAATAATCTGGAAGCCTTGGTAACCTTAAATGCTCAAAAATTAAATTATATTGGCTCTAGTTTTCCAGTTTTGTCAGTCGAGCAAGTGTTAGATCGTCAGCCATTAGAAGACTCCTTTCATCGTTATGAGCCAATTTATGAGCTAAAGGTAGAACCTGAAACCTCACTCCTAAATCCCTGGCAGACTGAACTTGATCAGAAGCCAGTAAAATTGAACAATTGGTTGCGCAATGACTTTTATGATGCTGAGCAAGAAAACTGGTATCCATGGGAAGATATTTTAGGAAGAATACAATATTCTTATAGAGATGCTCCTAGGCACATAAAAGGAGTCAATCGAGTTAAAAAAATTACCTGGGATAATGGATGCCAGATGGCTTTAGTCGTCCATGTGGCTATAGAAAGTAATAATGAAGTAGATATTCTGCTACAGCTATATGCTATCAGCAACCCAAACGATTTACCAGAAAATACCAAGTTGGTTGTACTTGATTATGACTTATCTGAAACTTTTATAGAAGCACAATCACAACTTGGTGATCTTGGCATCCAGCTAAGGTTTAGGGCTGATTATGGAGATAAATTCAGTGTTAAAATAGACTATGATAAGTTCAGTTATACATATTTATTTATGGTGTAGTTGTTAAGTTTTTATAATTATAAAATGGAAATGGGTAAATTAGTTGTAATAAATCTAGGAGAGGGAAACCTGGAAACTGCTTTTTCAGCTACTCTAAAAATTGGAGATGAGCGTGCTCTTCCATCAATAGAAATACTAGGAAAATTGCCCCCAGCACCAGAATTGGCAAAACTCCATAAGCGCTGGTATTCAATATATCAAAACCTAGGCTTTTCTGTACGCTCTTTGAATAAAAAAACACAGCTAAACACTTCTATCATCAGTATCGATCAGTTTCGCCAATTATCCAGAAATTTGGAAAAAAGTCTAAATACTTGGCTTAATTCTGAAGATTTTCGTGTCATCAAAGAGGCATTTCTTAAAAATTTAAGTCCTTCTGATGAAATTCGCGTAATTATCCAAGTGGAAAATATTCAGTTACGACGAATCCCCTGGCATCTGTGGGAAATTTTTGATTTTTATCGGTATGCTGAGGTTGCTTTGGCGGAATTAACCTATGATAGAGTTAAGCGCACCGTCTCTTCTATTATCAACGATAAGGTGAGAATTTTAGCTGTTTTGGGAAACAGTGATGGAATTAATCTTGAAACAGACCGAGAATTACTAGAACATTTACCTAATACAGAAATTACGTTTCTGGTTGAGCCGTCACGCCTGAAATTAGATAGGGAACTATGGGACGACAAAGGCTGGGATATCCTCTTTTTTTCTGGGCATAGTTACAGCCAAGTAGATGGCAAGAGTGGCTATATTTCTATTAACCGAACAGATAGCTTAATAATTAGTGAGTTAAAAAATGCTTTAAAAGCTTCAATTGAACGGGGATTAAAGATAGCTATATTTAACTCTTGTGATGGGCTAGGTTTAGCACAAAGTTTAACTGACTTGCACATCCCGCAAGTTATTGTGATGCGAGAGCCAGTACCAGATCTAGTGGCTCAGGAGTTTTTAAAGGGATTTCTTAAGTCATTTTCAAGGGGAAAATCGTTATATATTTCAGTAAGGGAAGCACGGGAACAACTGCAAGGATTAGAGAATGATTTTCCCTGTGCTAGTTGGTTGCCAGTTTTGTTCCAGAATCCCGCAGAATTGCCTCCCACTTGGAATGATCTTGCTCCAATTAGCTTTATCACTCAGCAGCAAGCCAACAACGAAGACCTGATTTTATATCAAAAAAGACTAGAAGCTTGGAATCAGTGGAGGGAAAGGAACACTGAGTTAGTTCCAGAGCTCATGGAAAGAAACTTAACTGGAGCCAATCTTAGGGGAGCTAATCTTAGTAACGTTAATCTTACTGGAGCTAATCTCACTCAAGCTAATCTCACTCAAGCTAATCTTAGTAACGTTAATCTTACTGGAGCTAATCTCAGTCAAGCTAATCTCAGTGAAGCTAATCTCAATCAAGCCAATTTGACTGGAGCTAATCTAACGGCAGTTCAAGCATTGAATACTAAGTTTGAACAAGCCAATTTTACTGGGGCTTGTATACAAGACTGGAATATCAATCGTGCCACAAATCTTGATGGGATAATTTGTTATTATGTTTATCTACGAGATTCTAAACAAGAGCGCCGTCCCCATAGCGGTAACTTTACTCCAGGAGAATTTACTAAGTTATTTAAAAAAGTTTTAGAAACTCTTGATTTGATTTTCATTAATGGAGTTAACTGGCAGGCATTTATTCCCTCATTCGAGAAGCTAAAAGTTGAAAGCGGGGCACAGGAGCTAGCGATTCAATCTATTGAGAATAAGGGGGATGGTACGATCGTGATTCGCATCAACATACCTAGGGAATTCAACAAAGCAGAAATTCACAATAATTTCATCCATAATTATGATTTATCACTTAAAATATTTCAGGAAAAATATCTAGCTGACTTAAAGGCTAAGGATGAACAAATACAGATTTATCGTCATCAAAGTGCGGATCTAAAAGAAATCATCAAGGTTATGGCTAGCAAACCTATGAATAATGATATTTATATCACAAACACAGTAGATAGTCCACCTATATCAGAAGAGCGTACATTCAACATAGACCAGAGCAATTATTCAATCGGTTTTGGTGACGCGGGAACAGCCAATGACAGCCAAATAGTTGGCACTCAGCACTACTATGCCCCAACCCAAAAACAAAATTTGGCAGAGGCAGCAGCAGAGATTCAGCAACTCCTAAACCAACTCTCACAAACCAACCCAACCACAACCGAAATGGAGAAATTAGAAACTGTAGCTAAGGTCACTCAAGAAATCAAGAGTAATCCTACCCTGAAAGCTAAAGTAATCAATGCCTTGGAAGCTGAAGGAACTGAAGCCTTAAAAGAAGCTATAGACCACCCGCTGGTGAATATTTTGATGGCAATGATTGAGGGCTGGACAGATTGATAGTGTAAGGTTGATAAAGGTTTATAATGGATAAGATTTTTCCAGCTAGTCGTATTTTAATTCGAGTTGTAAACATACTAATTTAGGCAAGAGGCAAGAGGCAAAAGGCAAGAGAGAATAAAATATATAGGTATTTTGGGTAATGTAAAAAACTGTAATAACTTTTTAAAATGTATGGATAAACCTTCCCTATACCAGCAAGACTTTTATGCTTGGACTCAGCAGCAGGCCCAAGCACTGAAGCATAAGCAATTTTCTAAGCTTGATTGGCAGCATCTGGAGGAAGAAATTCAAGCATTGGGAAGACAGGAATATCGGGAATTGGTAAGTCGCCTTTGCGTTCTTCTTGGTCATCTGCTCAAGTGGCAGTATCAGCCAGAGAATCGTAGCCGCAGTTGGTTTTTGAGTATTAGAGAGCAACGTCGGGCTATTAAACGGCATTTACGGCAAAATCCCAGCTTAAAGTCTCGGCGGTCAGAAGCAATGATCGATGCCTATGAAGCAGGTCTTGATTTGGCTTTGCGGGAAACTAATTTACCAATACGAACGTTTCCAGAAGCTTGTCTTTATTCCTTTGAAGAGGTGATTGAGGAGAGTTTTTTGTGTGATACTAGCCAAGATTGGGAAAATTAGCTTGTTGGTTGAGTCAACAACGTTTGAGCCACATTACTTATGCTTTTCAGGCAAAAGGCAAAAGGCAAAAGGCAAAAGGCAAAAGGCAAAAGGCAAAAGGCAATAATAAAGAGGGTTTCAGGCAGGGCTGTTTCATTCTAAATTGCAATATTTTATGCATTGATGAGGATAAGTCTTTTCAGCCTTCGAGCATTCAGGTATGTGATGGCTGAAAGCATTTAAACTCGTTACCTAGATCCAGAATGAAATAACCCTGGGTTTCAGGAGAACGGTAGTGATAAGCATGTAGTGATTTGGCTAATGTCTGATCAAAGTAACGGAAGCTAAAATCACTACTTGTATACCACTACCTCCTATGAGAGCAAAACCGTAAGCTGTTCGCGTAGCGTGCGCGTAGCGCTTAAGCTGATAGCTGTTCGCG
The DNA here is from genome assembly GCF_010672265.1 of Moorena sp. SIO3A2. Classification (NCBI taxonomy): domain Bacteria; kingdom Bacillati; phylum Cyanobacteriota; class Cyanophyceae; order Coleofasciculales; family Coleofasciculaceae; genus Moorena; species Moorena sp. SIO3A2. The sequence goes on along the minus strand of NZ_JAAHHC010000027.1, from coordinate 17,131 downwards.
TAGCGTGCGCGTAGCGCTTAAGCTGATAGCTGTTCGCGTAGCGTGCGCGTAGCGCTTAAGCTAATAGCTGATAGCTTACACAAAACCTAATTCGTGATATAGTCCTGTAGAGCTTTTACTCCCAGTGGTTGCGACTGTAGTGAACGAATTGCGGCTGCTGTGGCTTTAGCACTAGCAATTGTAGTTACAATCGGAATCTTATAGCCTAATGCTGTTCGACGAATTAACAGCCCATCGGCATAGGCATCTTCTCCAGAAGGGGTATTAATAATTAGCTGAATCTTTTGATTCTTAATCCAATCCAAGACATGGGGACGTCCTTCATGGAGTTTTAACACCAACTCTACATCCAGTCCATGCTCTTGCAGCACCTTGCGAGTCCCATCGGTTGCCACCAGCTCGAATCCCAACTCGATAAAGTCTTTCGCCACTGGTACTACATTTTGCTTGTCTCGGTGATTGGTAGAAACGAATACTGTGCCAGACAGGGGTAAACGCTGACCAGCTGCTAATTCTGCTTTAGCAAATGCCTTACCAAAATCTGTGTCAATCCCCATTACTTCCCCAGTAGAACGCATTTCTGGTCCGAGGAGGGTGTCTGTACCAGGAAATTTCTCAAAGGGCAATACCGCTTCTTTGACTGCAATGTGCTTAGGGCTAGCTTCTTCAGTCAACCCAAGGGATTCCAAGGTCTCACCGGACATAACCCGAGATGCTAACCCCGCCAGGGGTACCCCTGTTGCCTTGGAAACATAGGGAATTGTTCGGGATGCTCTGGGATTGGCTTCGAGAATGTAAACGGTTTCCCCCTGCACCGCAAATTGAATATTCATCAACCCCACCACCTTCAAAGCTTTGGCCAGCTGGTAAGTCCAAGTGCGCATAGTTTCCAAAGCAACGGGTGTTAGAGAGGTGTGGGGTAAAGAACAAGCGGAGTCCCCGGAGTGAATCCCTGCCTGTTCGATGTGTTCCATGATGCCACCAATCACTACCCGACCAGTATGATCTGCGATCGCATCCACATCTACCTCTACTGCATTCTCTAAAAACTTATCAATCAGAATCGGATGCTCTGGTTCCACCTGCACCGCAAACTTCATGTAGCGTTTCAAATCCTCATCGGAATAGACAATTTCCATAGCCCGTCCCCCCAACACATAAGACGGACGCACCACCACTGGATAACTAATCCGCTTCGCCACTTCTAGTGCTTCCCCATAACTGCGAGCAATTCCATTGGGTGGCTGCTTAATATCTAACTTCCGCAAAATCTTCTCAAACCGCTCCCGATCCTCAGCTACGTCGATTGAGTCGGGAGAAGTTCCCCAAATTTTGGTTACCGCTTGTTGGTTACCAAGTTGCCCGTTATCTGAAGAACTTTCAACCTTCAAGGCTTCTTGCAACGGCACTGCTAACTTAAGCGGTGTCTGTCCCCCAAATTGAACAATAATCCCTTCCGGATTTTCTGCCTCAATAATATTGAGTACATCCTCTTTGGTCAGGGGCTCAAAATATAAGCGATCGCTTGTATCATAATCTGTAGAAACTGTCTCTGGGTTGGAGTTGACCATAATTGTCTCAAACCCCTGCTTACTCAGAGCATAAGATGCATGACAACAGCAATAGTCAAACTCAATTCCCTGACCAATCCGGTTTGGTCCCCCACCTAAAATCATCACCTTCCGCCGATCCGAAGGCATCACTTCCGACTCTTCTTCATAAGTGGAGTAATAATAAGGTGTAAATGCCTCAAACTCTGCTGCACAGGTATCTACTAGCTTATATGCTGGTACTACTCCTAGATGCTTACGGTATTCACGCACCTGATCTTCCGAGGTCTTGGTAGCAAAGGCAATTTGGCGATCGCTAAATCCCTGACGTTTGACTGCCCATAACTGTTCTTTGTTCAAGGTTTCCAATGGGGTACGTTTGAGGAATTTTGACGTTTCCAGCAATTCCAGCAACTTATCCAAAAACCAGGGGTCAATTCCTGTGAGTTCCTGTACTTCTTCTCGGGTCATCCCTAGCATCAAACCATGACCCACCGTGAAGATACGTTCTGGATTCGGGGTTCGTAAACCATAGCGCACTTGTTCGAGAGATGGCAGCTTCTCTTTGCGATCGCATCCCCACCCGAACCGTCCAGTTTCCAGGGAGCGCAACGCTTTCTGAAACGATTCTAGAAACGTCCGTCCAATCGCCATTGCTTCTCCCACTGACTTCATTTGAGTAGTAAGGATTGGTTTACTACCGGGAAACTTCTCAAAGGCAAAGCGGGGTACCTTAGTTACCACATAGTCAATAGTTGGTTCAAAGGAAGCAGGAGTTTGTTTAGTAATATCGTTGGGAATTTCATCGAGGGTATATCCCACGGCTAATTTAGCAGCAAACTTAGCAATCGGGAACCCTGTTGCTTTCGAGGCTAGGGCAGAACTGCGGGAAACCCGAGGATTCATCTCAATTACAATGACCTGGCCATTGATGGGATTCACAGCAAACTGAATATTTGACCCCCCGGTTTCAACCCCAATCTCCCGAATAATTTTAATCGAGTAATCCCGCAACCGTTGGTATTCCTTATCCGTCAGGGTTTGAGCGGGAGCAACAGTAATCGAATCCCCAGTATGAATCCCCATCGGGTCAACATTTTCAATGGAGCAGATAATTACTACATTATCTGCCAAATCTCGCATGACCTCTAACTCATACTCCTTCCAGCCCAACAAAGACTGTTCCACCAGGATTTGAGACACTGGCGAAGCATCCAAACCCCCCTGAGCCATTGTTTCGTATTCTTCTTTGTTATAGGCAATGCCACCACCACTACCCCCCAGGGTAAAAGCCGGGCGAATAATCAGCGGGTAAGAGCCGATTTTTTGTGCGATCGCTTTAGCCTCTTTGAGATTATTCGCAATTCCCGAAGGACAGACCCCTACCCCAATCCTTTCCATTGCTTCCTTGAACAACAGGCGGTCTTCAGCCTTTTCTATCGCCTCTAGCTTTGCCCCAATTAGCTCCACTCCATGCTTTTCCAAAACCCCATTCTTCGCTAGGTCAACCGCAATATTCAGAGCCGTCTGACCCCCCATGGTTGGCAGTAAAGCACATGGTTGTTCTTTTTCGATCACCTTCTCGACGATTTCTGGGGTTAGGGGCTCGATGTAGGTACGGTCAGCCGTTTCTGGGTCAGTCATGATACTAGCTGGATTAGAGTTTACCAGTACCACTTCATAGCCTTCTTCCCGGAGTGCCTTACAAGCCTGAGTCCCGGAATAGTCAAACTCACAGGCTTGTCCAATCACAATCGGACCAGAACCGAGGAGCAAGATTTTGTGAATATCGTCGCGGCGGGGCATAGTGGTTGCTCTGTGGTGAGATGAAAGTTATTAGATCCTGACTATTATATGCTTGCTTGCCAAATTATTCCCTAGTTATTTATCCAGCTTTTACAAAGCATCTAGCTTTTTATCCAGCTTTAACACATCAAGAGCCCCGATTTGTTTACAGTTTACAGTTGACGGTTGACAGTCAACGGTTAAGTTAACCATTTTGATTAAAGCTGTCAAACTAGAGGTAGCGATTTTGCCTGTGAGTGCTATGACCGTTGCCAAGAATTCAGAAGCCACTGCGGAAGTCAATGTAATGGCTGAGTCAGAAAGTATTATCATTCCACCATGTGATTTATGGAGTGATGAACCGCCCTTGGAAAGCGATCGCCATCGAGATCAAATTGAGCTGTTACTTGCTTGCCTGAAGTGGTGGTGGCGAGAACGAAGCGACTTCTATGCTACTGGGAATCTCACTATCTATTTCAGTCCTGAACATATTACCACCAGAGACTTTAGAGGACCCGACTTTTTTGTGGTACTCGGTACGGAAAATCGACCCCGCAAAAGTTGGGTATTATGGGCAGAACAAGGAAAATATCCCAATGTGATTATTGAACTGCTCTCTAACAGTACAGCTAAAGTTGACAAGGGATTAAAGAAAATCCTCTACCAAGATACTTTCAGAACACCAGAATATTTCTGGTTTCACCCCGATACCCTCGATTTCCAGGGATTTCGCCTGATGGGAGGCCAGTATCAACCCCTCGACCCTAATACTCAGGGGTGGCTGTGGAGTCAGCAGTTGGAATTATTTTTAGGTGTGCATAATTCCCAGCTACGGTTTTTCAGTGGAGATCAGCAATTGGTACCAACACCAGACGAGAGAGCTCAAGCTGCTCAACAACAAGCTCAAGTTGAACGGCAACAAAGAGAATTGGCAGAAAAGCGGGTAGAGGAATTGCTAGCTAGACTCAAAGAGTTAGGTGATGAGTCAGATGCATGATTCTCGCCATTGCTCCAACGGGCATTAGTCAAGTAATTCTAAAACTACGTAAATCCATGATCAGCTGATCGAGTGATGAGGAGGTTAATTGCTAATTGTCAATTTTTAATTGATATTAAGGCGAGAAGCGCTATAATTATCCAATAAAGCATTGGGGAAAGACAATCATGCCTCCTTCTCCTTTTCCAGGAATGGATCCCTATGTAGAGCATCCCAGCGCTTGGCCGAATGTTCATCATCGACTAATTACTGCAATTGCCGACTTTTTGGCTCCCCAACTGCTTCCCAAATATCAAGTTCTGATTGAAGAGCGAATCTATCAAACTATAGGAACAGATTCAGTCCTAGTTGGCATTCCCGATGCAGCAGTAAAACTAACTCAGACAACAGCCAATCCCACACAAACCAATCCCACACAAACCAATGTTACTGTTGCCTCAGCGCCAAGTCAGCCAACAAAAGTTATTTTACCAATTCCTGAAAAAGTTAGGCAGCGATGCAGCGCGGTCTTGGGGGTTTCCCCCATGAGCGACTGCATCAAGACAAGGACATTTAGAGATACGGGAGATCGCCACAAGTAACCTGGTGACAGCGCTTGAAGTTCTTTCCCCGACCAATAAACGCTCAGGAGAAGGACGCAATCAGTATGAAAGAAAGCGTCAAACTATATTAGGAAGTTCAACCCATTTAGTGGAAATTGATTTATTGCGGCAGTGGGAACCTATGCCTACCTTAAGTAATGGCATTCAGACCCATTATCGAGTTCTGGTCAGTCAAAATCATCGCCGCCCTCAAGCTGATTTATATGCCTTTAATTTGCCAGATTCGATTCCTACTTTTCCACTCCCTTTGCAAGCAGAAGATACTGAACCCCTTGTCAATTTACAAGAGTTATTTAATGGAGTGTATGACCGCTCAGGGTATAGCTTTGTTATTGATTATACTCGCGAACCAGTACCCCTGTTATCAGAAGGCGATGCAGCTTGGGCTGATGGGTTGTTACGGGAAAAGGGACTGAGGTGATTGTTGATTATCAGCTGATTAATCCTCAAGCCAATTTTCATATAAGCGATCGGTAAGCATATGCGCTACGCGCACGCTACTTGAGGTGCCCTCAGCGGTCAGCCGTCAGCTTATTTTATAGCGGTTTTCCATGGAGTTAGGTACAGATTCATGGGTTTTAGGGAACAGCGGATCACAGGAACAGGCAACAGAGAAGACGGAAGACGGAAGTTGGAAGTGGGCAAAAATCCTGTTCACCTTATAGTTATGAAAAACGCTGTATTCAAAAGCAGCGATTGCACTACGCGCACCCTGCGCGAACAGTACCTTGGCCACAGGCCTTTGGCACCTCAAGTAGCGTGCGCGTAGCGCTAATCGCTGTTCGCTGATAGCTGATAGCTGATAGCTGATAGCTGATAGCTGATAGCTGATAGCTGATAGCTGAATGCTTACGTGATAAGTATAGTTTTTTATAGTTTCTATTCAACAATTATCAAGGATCCACCCAGCGACCATCAGCTTTAATTAAATTAATCAATTCCTGTACTCCTTTATCTTCAGGTACCCTTTTAATTTCCTCCTTACCGCGATACAGAGCAATATAGCCTGCTTGCTTACCCACATAACCATAGTCAGCATCAGCCATTTCCCCAGGGCCATTAACAATACACCCCATCACAGCAATATCTAAGCCAGTGAGGTGTTTAGTAGCTTCCCGCACCTTATGCAGAACTTCCTCTAAATTAAATAGAGTACGACCACAGGACGGACAAGCCACATACTCCACCATAGTTTTCCGCAATCCCAGAGCTTGCAGAATACTGTAGCAAACAGGAATCTCTTTTTCTGGGGCTTCCGTAAGGGAGACACGAATCGTATCACCAATTCCCTCAGCTAGCAGAGTAGCAATACCAGCCGTAGACTTAATCCGTCCATATTCCCCATCCCCGGCTTCAGTAACACCTAAATGCAAAGGGTAATCCATCCCCAACTGATTCATCCGCCGTACCATTAAGCGATAGGCGGCTAGCATCACAGGTACCCGTGAAGCCTTGAGGGAGATCACCAAATTGCGGAAATCTAGGGATTCACAGATACGAATAAATTCCAGAGCAGATTCCACCATCCCTTCTGGGGTATCACCGTAGGTAAACAGCATCCGTTCCGCTAGGGAACCGTGATTGACTCCGATGCGCATAGCTTTCCCTTGGTCACGGAGGGAAATGACTAGAGGTTCTAGGGTTTCCCGAATTTTTTCCCCAATTTCCTCAAATTCAGCTTCAGTGTATTCACTGCGATTGGCTTTGGGCTTTTCAAAGACATACAATCCTGGATTAATCCGCACCTTATCCACATGCTTGGCAACTTCCAGAGCAATTTTCATGCCATTGTGATGGACATCAGCTACTAGAGGCACCGATTGATAGGTCGCTGCTAGTTTCTCTTTGATTTCGGCTAGGGCTTTAGCATGTGCCATACTCGGAACAGTGACACGGACAATCTCGCAACCAATCTCGTGCAAGCGGCGAATAGCAGCAACGGAACCATTGATATCTAAGGTATCTTCATTAATCATCGATTGCACCACCACCGGGTATCCCCCGCCAATAGTGACATTAGCCACTCTGACAGGGCGGGTTTGACGGCGGTGGATAGTAGTATCGAAAGCTGGTAATGTAGCAGCCCTTTGAGGTGTGCTTAGAGTTTGCATAACCTGTTAGTTGCTTTGGCTTAGCGAAAATAGTAGGTTTTTGTATTTATTCTCTTAGGTTCCCATAGAATCAGGCGCTTTTGGCTTAGGGGTGAGAGTTTTCTACTCAGGAAAGTCGGTAATCACCCATTTAGGGGGTTGAGATAGTTTCTTGAGCCGTGCTTCCTCACGGTGCGCGTTCCCTAGCGCTTTGAAAAAGCGCGGGGTCGCACCGCTGCCAACTCTAACATTTTGTCCAATGAAGTACCGTTAATGAACTGGGATGCCTCAGCAAGGTATTGTTTATTGGGGCATTTGTCACCTAAGATAGAACCGTTGATGCAGTCTTGGGCACAATTTACATTAACTTCCACAGTACTCTCAGAGATGGTTATAGCTAGTAATGACCACCCGGGCAAATTACATTCCTCATTGGCTAAAGTCATTGCTCTCAATTTTACGTTTTTCAGGAGTCGCTTGTTTGTCTCAACTTGCTGTTCAAATTCAATTCTCTATATAATCAACTAAAGCTTTTTAATGAAATCAATTCAAATGCTAAAAGAGGTTATTGGAGTTTTCACTATGCGTCTTATTTATTAGTTCCTCAATATCTTGAGCATAAAAATCCCATAGAACAGCGAAAAATTGCTATAGATATAGCCAATCAATTAAAATACCAATTTACATTTGATATAGCTAGGTATACAGTTCACTATAATTCCCCTATCTTAAAACATGAAGACACTTATAATCCGACAAATATAGGAAACGAAGTTATTGATATTTTTTTAAAAAATTAATCTAAACAGCTATGGTGTAATTACAATTACCAAGCCCGTATTTTTGTCAAGCAAATTAAAAATTTAAATTATAGAGACTTTAAGCAAAGTCTGAAAAAATATTTATTAATTTACGTACATAATCATAAATCCTTAGCCATAGTAAATAGTAAAATTTATCAAAAAATCGATCAACTCTACATTGACTATAACCAATCAACTATAACCCTCGACTTAATTCTGCGCACCTTCAGAAGATTAGTGGAGCTTTTTACGACTGAAGATAGTCAGGAACCATCTCCTCTATTTATTTTACTAACAACTCAATAAGACGCGCTCACTATTGTTAGTATTTTGCTCAAAATTGTTTTAATTTGTAAGTACGTCAAAGCACATCTAGACGTTTGTATTGCTCAAATAATTTGCTATTACGAAAACTCTCCAGAGCAATAGTGTTAGTGGTTGATAAATTTTTGGGAATTTTTCAATATTGTTCTAGGGATTTACACTCAAAATATTGAATATAATCTAATTAAAATCGGATCAGATGATCAGCCAGATAATCCGAGGGTTATTTCTTCGGATAGCTATAGAGTATTTCCACAATTAAAAGGGTCTGACCTGCGTGGTACTAATCTTAGTGGTGCCGATTTACGTAATACGAAATTAAGGGCTGCTGACCTGCGTGGTGCTAATCTTAGTGGTGCCAATTTAAGTCAGGCTGACTTAAGCCTTGCTAAACTCAGTGGGGCTAACTTAAGCGCTGCTAATCTTAGTGGTGTCAAGTTAATCACAGCTGACCTGAATAGTGCTGATTTGAGTAGTACCAACCTAAGGGGTGCTGATTTACGTCGTACTAATTTACAGCAAGCAAATCTCAGCAATGCCAGTTTGAACGAGACTAATCTGGTTCATGCTGACTTACAACATGCTGATTTGAGCGATGCCAACCTTAGTGGTGCTAGTTTGCAAAATGCCAAACTCAGTGGGGTCAACCTTAGTGGTGCTAACCTTAATCGAGGTGACTTACGCCATACTAAGCTCAATCATGCCAACCTCAGGGGTGCCAAATTGACGCAAGCTAACCTGAATAACCCTAAGCTGTGTCAAGCCAACCTCTGTCAAGCCAAGCTAAACCATAGCAATCTCAATCACGTAAACTTAGATAGTGCTAACCTTACTCAGGCTCACCTGCGTGGTGCTTCTCTGAATTATGCCAGCTTAAGGAAGACTAACCTTAGCTATGCTCAATTAAGTCATGCTCAGTTGAGTTATGGAGACCTCAGTGGTAGTGAACTCAGTTATGCTCAACTGCGTCACGTCGATCTGACTAATGCTGACTTGAGTCAGACAAATTTGATGGGTACTAACCTATTTGGTAGTAATCTTCAGAAAGCCAATGTCCAAGGTGCTAAATTTTGGTACAACGCAGTTTTGCCTGATAAAATTCAACCTGAGCTAGAACAGCGAGGAGCTATATTTATTGTTAATGGTTAATTGTTATTTAATTTTTAATGGTTAATTGACGAACAACTAAGAATGATCAAGTTTTATAAGCAGTCAGCTATCATTCTTAAGCAGTCAGCTGAATGTTTAGGAATGATAAGTATTCAATCGGACACAATGCTACAGTGAAAGTGTCTGATATTAATGAACCTGCTTTTGCGTTGTTGCTGCCATGAGTAATTCTGCTTCCGTAAACACCAGTAACTTTTGGGACTTTGATTTTACAGCCCCTCAACCGACACAGGATACAGATTTGCTTAGGCAGCTGAATTTCGTTCCAGGGTTAAAAGACATTCTCATGGTGCGTCAGGTTCATGCTCTAGAACACGCTACTGTCTGGGTTCTAAGTCAGCGCTATGGTGCTAGTGGTGCTGGTGCAACCCCTAGCACTCCTCCATCAGATAATAATGCGATAGGAGGACTATCAACTGACCAAGGATTTTATCTCTATGGTCAGGTAAATTTGGCTGAGTTGAGACGAGCAGTACCCACTGCCCTAGAGCGACTGACTAGGGGAGAATGGAATATGGCTATCCACCCCCGCTGCGGCACGAATCTCTCAGTAGCAGTGTTTTTAGGTGCTGGACTAGGGTTGGCAGTTCATCTGTTACTGCCGCGAGGACCGATTGAACAACTGTTGGGTCTTGGCTTTGCAGGGGTGGCTGCTACTCAACTAACACCTGATTTGGGGAACTTAGCGCAACGATACTTAACTACTGCCATTCCTTTTAACCTGGCGATTGTAGACATTAGGGAAACATCTGATATCTGGGGACGTCCAGCCCATTTTGTCCAGATGCGATGGATTGACTAAGCTTCAATTGTGATTTGTCTTTGGTTAGATGAGTCCAAGAGAACCGACCGACTTATACCAATTCTTAAAATTAAGACTACAAATGGAGATGGAGATGGGGAGATGAGGAGATTTTGATTAATGGTGATTATCCGAACATGAAATAAGATGCAAGCTTTAGATGCAAGCTTGGCCAGAAAAAAAAATCCCAAATTCAGACGTTATATGTAACATATATAACGTCTGAACTTTCTTGATTTATCCTGGCTAGGAGAACATTAACTGTTTCGAGAAAGGGAAGCTTTTCCAGTAGCACGTAAGCTGACTGCTGATAGCTGTTCGCGCAGCGTGCGCGTAGCGCATAAGCTTACGGTTATTAAACTCTAGCGCCACAGTTGTGAAAAGACTGAGCTCAGTTTTTGAGTCAATCCCAAGCTCTGGGATTGACTAGCTTCTTGAACCCCCGGTTCATCCTCTGGTGAATTGCCAGGGGAAATATAGCCTGCAGGAACCACCAGCAACGTAATCCCGTGTCGGCCCACCACAGTCACTTGCTCATCAGGCACAAGGGTAACTTGGGAATCATGATCACATAACCGGGCGGGCCAGTATGTGGCTTTAAATTTGACTCGCCCAGGCTTGGTCGGGGTAATGGTACGTTCTACCTTGCCGACGCCTGGTTGTGGAAATAGGATGGAATCAGGAGCCTGTACATTAATCATGTGTGTTCACCTCGTTTGACTGATTATGTTATTCTGTTCAGCCTGCTTGGTACAAAACGTTTTAACCAGGTAAAATCTGGCAACGTAGGCTGAATGTGAAATTTTTTTGCCTTAAGTGGCGATTAACCCGTGCCATAGATAGGGTTTCAGTCAAGAGAGCATCGGTATTCTCCAGTGATATAGGTATTTTTAGCTTCAACAGAAAATTCCGATCTTCCTGAAAACTAGCCTTAAATTCGGCAACGGAAACGTTTATTGGTTAAAGATTAGATACACTTCCCGGCATTCAACGAATGACACAAGGAACCATTCTTCCTAAGGAGAGTAAACACTTCAGGATTAGGTAAGTTAGAGAATTAGAAACATTTTGTTAAAATCCACATCCTTTAAAAGTTTGGTAAGTGCACTACTGTATCAAGGTACTGTCCTTAAAACCCTGGAATAGGACAAATGCGTTCACTGATACACCCTGAAACGATTGAATAACGCTTTCAACCTAAACATGACCTAGAGTGATTATTTAAGGCTCAACCTAGATACAAGACCGCAGACGCAACTGACAAGCTGTAGATACATTTAAGACTCAGTAGATGCACTATGTATTCTTATTCTACGTGTGTATCGAAGAATCTGCCACCCTAGAGTAAAAGATTTTCAGACTACAACAGACAATTGTTACTATAGGCAACTTCCTCCAGGAATAATACCAGATTTTCTTGAAAAATGTCACTTATCTGTTGGAGGCGGGAAACAAGCTGAAAAATTTCCAATCCCCAAGTTTACTATAAGTTTACATCTTTTACAGAAAATTGGTATAACAATACACAATTCATCATTTTCCCCTGACATCAAAACTCTTAAATTATGCCAACTGTTAGTTTAATTCATGCTGATTCCTATAATCCACAACTCTTACGAGCTTCCTTGGAAAGGCTGCTAGAACCTTTGGGAGGGATGAGTGCTTTTGTTAAGAAAGGTAATTCGGTTCTGCTTAAACCTAATTTACTTACTGCTGGTCGTCCTGGTAAAGAATGTATCACTCGCCCTGAAATTGTTTACTGCGTGGCTCAACTAGTCAAAGAAGCTGGGGGTAAACCCTTTTTCGGAGATAGCCCAGCCTTTGGGAGTGCTAGGGGTGTGGCTAAGGCGAATGGCTATCTGCCAATGATGACAGAACTTGATATCCCTATGGTGGAATTCCACGGCAAGGGTTATGAAACTGCTAGCGCAACCTTTAATCATCTGCGTTTGTCTAAAGAGGCCATGAATGCCGATGTGGTGATTAACCTACCGAAGGTAAAATCCCACATGCAGTTGACCTTGACCATGGGGGTCAAGAATTTATTCGGCTGTGTTCCGGGAAAAATGAAAGCCTGGTGGCATATGGAAGCGGGTAAGGATGAGACGCGCTTTGGGGAAATGCTGGTGGAAACAGCACGGGCGATTAATCCGGAGTTGACTATCATTGATGGCATTATTGGTCAGGAAGGGAATGGTCCGATTGGTGGTGAACCGAGACATTTGGGGATCTTAGGAGCATCAGAGGATGTCTTTGCTCTCGATCGCTCAATAGTGGAAATTCTCAATGTTGAGCCAGCCCTGGTTCCTACCCTGGCAGCTCAAAAACGGCTAGGGTTGTTGCCAGACTTAGCAGAGATTGACTTTCCTTACCATCGACCTCTAGAAATCCAAGTGAGGGATTGGAAACTACCTGATACTATGAAACCGATTGATTTTGGTATGCCTCGAGTAATTAGGTCTACCTTTAAGCATTTATATATCCGGCTTATCAAAGAGCCAATTAATGCTTATGGTAAAAGCTAGACAATCAGGGGTATTTGGTAAAATTTGCTACAACAGGATCCTAGATTAACCAAGTAACCTAGAGTTACCCTCCGATTGCTTAACCATGCCGCCCTATTATTGCTAGCGGCGGTTTTTTATTGATTAGTAATTAGTCATGGGTGAATACCAGAAAACTTGTTACTGGCCACAAAGCACTAATCACTAATTATTAATTACTAATCACTAAGCTGGTGATTGGTGAATACCAGAAAACTTGTTACTGGCCACAAAGCAATAATTACTAATCACTAAGCTGGTGATTGGTGAATACCAGAAGACATAGTCCGACTTTGTATAATTAATTACTCTCTAGCTCCACTATTGGTCAAGTCCAGCAAACAGTGATAGAGTTCTTCGTTACTTTTAAGATACCGAAGGTGACATTGAAAAAGTCAAACAGCCTGATGGGTCTAGGTTTGAGGAAGTAGCGATTAGCCCGAAGGGCTACGCTACGCGAACGCAGCCATCTATACATTGAGCACTCAGCTAATGCCCTAGGCGCACGCTACGCGAACAGTGATCAGCACTCAGCCTCTACAGCTAATACCGGACAAGCTGAAGCCTGTGGGTCAAACGCTTCAGCAGTCAGGAGTCAGGAGTCGGGAGTCTACTTAAGCTACAAGCAAACTACTATAACTACACGGTGGTGGATGATTTGGTGTTACCCAAAGGATTTACCTAGGACGTGATAGCCCCTTGGGAAGATCCAGTGAGCGATTCCCGATTTGGTTACAATAATGACTATCTCTCGTTTATCTAAATTGGTGAGGACTCTGGCTACCTCACCTTTAATTGTGAATACATCAGTGCTTTCCCCTGAATGCAAAGTGATCAGAAGGTGTTAGGGCAATCCCTGCCTTTTGAGGAGGTAAAAGCAGCATTGAAGACAGCAGCAAAGAAGGGGATGAATGCTTTATAGTTGCCGGATAGTGACCCAATCAAAGCTAAAGTTCGGCTTCTTTGTAAAGAAGCATTAACTGACCAGGGGATGGGGGTGATTTCCCTAGGTATCTAGGAGAGTTTCCGTCCGCCAAAACCAGAGCCTGCAAAATATGATCCCATTTGCGTTGAAGCAGCACCCATTAACATAGAAGTGTCAAAACTTGGTAAACTAACACCTTTGGAGAGCCATGTCAGAGCTTACACTCTCTAAAACTATAGAGTCAATGGCAGTGGCAGCGCCACCCACTCAGGCCGACCTTCCCTGTGACGATGATATACCAATGGAAACCGCACGGCACAAAGCCCAAATGGATCTGCTCATTTATACCCTATCGCCTTGGCTAGATAATAGGTCGGATGGCTATGTCGGTGGTAATATGTTTGTTTACTACAGCGTTGCCCAACTCAAAAATAAGGACTATAAAGGACCAGATTTCTTTGTTGCTCTAGATGTACCCAAGGGAGAGCGTCGAAGCTGGGTGATTTGGGAGGAGGAAAAGGCTCCTGACGTGATTATCGAACTTTTGTCGGCAAGCACTGCTGAGCGTGACAAAAACGAGAAAAAGCAGATTTATCAAAATCAGATGCGTGTGCCAGAGTATTTCTGGTTTGATCCTTTCAATCCAGATGATTGGGCTGGATTTCATCTCCAAAATAGAGTTTACCAACCGATAGAACCTAATGAGCAAAACCAACTGGTATCTGAAGCATTAGGTTTGAGCTTGGTGCGTTGGCATGGTGATTATAACGGCATCGAAGCAACTTGGTTACGCTGGGCAAATTTAGATGGGGAGTTACTGCCCACTTCTGAGGAAAAAGCTGAGCAAGAACAACAAAGAGCCGATCAAGAACAACAAAGAGCCGATCAAGAACAACAAAGAGCTGAACAAGAACAACAAAGAGCTGAACAAGAACGGCAAAGAGCTGAACAAGAACAACAAAGAGCCGATCAAGAACAACAAAGAGCCGATCAAGAACAACAAAGGGCTGATCAAGCGGAGTCTCAGTTGCAGCAGGTGGCGCAGAGCTTGTTAGAGCAAGGGATGACGGTGGAGCAGGTGGCCAATCTAACAGGTCTGTCTGAATCTCAGGTGGCAGAATTTGGTAACTAAAAGGAGGGTTTTTCTGGTTTTCTTTTCCCTTGGTGGGTGGGCGCACGCCCTGCGCCCCTACGGTGGTACTTTGATTGAGCTGAGGGTCTAATTATATCCCCTTCATGGGATTGGCCTACGGCCACGCTACGCGAACGCATGACTTGCTTTAGTAAAAATGTACCAAATAAGAGAAAATTAAGAGACAATCCGATCAGTGTTGGCAATCGAGATATGCGATGCTAAGTATTGAGCCGCTAAGCGAACGCATTAACACTGCTGTCTATTGTGTTGGAATCGATAACCAAGATCCAAATTAAAGCTGAGGGCTGATAGCACCTCAAGTAGCACCATCTGTAGCGCATTAGCTGACAGCTGAATGCTCACCATCGTGAGACAATAGACCATTAGTTAAGAAAATGACTTCAGTGACACCTCAACCTGCCAAACATAAAAAAGCGAGAGCCTTAAAACCAAGTAGCCGACGCCCTGCCAAGGAACTGTGTAGCGAGTGTGGACTTTGTGATACATACTATATCCATTATGTCAAGGAAGCTTGTGCATTCTTAAACCAGCAAATAGCTGACTTGGAAACAAAAGCCCATGGACGTAGTCGCAATCTAGATCATCCAGATGATTGGTACTTTGGTGTTAACCAGAAGATGCTCACGGCTAAGAAGATTAAGCCGATAGAAGGGGCGCAGTGGACAGGAATTGTCAGTACCATTGCTATGGAAATGCTCAAGCAGGGTAAAGTTGAAGGTGTAGTCTGTGTCCAAAACACTGAAGAAGACCGCTTTCAGCCGATGCCGATCATTGCTCGTACCCCAGAGGAGGTGTTAGCAGCACGGGTGAATAAGCCTACCTTGTCTCCTAACCTCTCTGTGTTAGAGCAAGTGGAACAATCAGGGATGAAGCGATTATTAGTAATTGGTGTTGGCTGCCAAATCCAAGCATTGCGATCAGTGCAAAACGAACTCGGTTTAGAAAAACTCTATGTTTTAGGTACGCCCTGTGTCGATAATGTCAACCGTGAGGGGTTGCAAAAATTTCTGGAAACCACCAGCCGTTCACCAGAAACGGTGGTACATTACGAGTTTATGCAGGATTTTCGGATTCACTTTAAACATGAGGATGGCTCGATTGAGAAAGTACCCTTCTTTGGCTTAAAGACTAATCAACTCAAAGATGTGTTTGCCTCCTCTTGTATGAGTTGCTTTGATTATGTAAACTCCCTAGCGGATTTAGTGGTAGGTTACATGGGAGCTCCCTTTGGTTGGCAGTGGATTCTGGTTCGTAATGACATTGGGCAAGAAATGTTGGATTTGGTGCAAGACCAGTTGGAAACTCAACCAGTCATGTCAAAAGGCGATCGCAAACAGGCAGTGCAACAGAGTATTCCTGCCTATGACAAGGGAGTTACCTTACCGATGTGGGCAGCAAAAATGATGGGAGTGGTGATAGAAAAAATTGGTCCGAAAGGATTGGAGTATGCTCGTTTTTCCATTGACTCCCACTTCACCCGCAACTATTTATATTTAAAGCGCAATCATCCACAAAAGTTAGAGGCACATGTGCCAGAGTATGCCAAGCGGATTGTAGAACAGTACAAGTTGCCAGACTAAAAACTGAGGGATTGGTGCGCTTCGGTAGGGTAAGCGATCGCCTGCCTTCCAACTCAGCTACTGTCGAGGGAAATTATAGGTATTTCAGTTCTGAATTAAGACCCCATGAATTAGTCTTTTGAGTCTGCTTTTGATGTCTCTATTTCTTCAGTCAATTGAGAGAGTTTAGTCGTTTCTGATTTAGGAATAATCACCGACTCTTTACTCTCCCCGTCATCCAGTCGTTTAGCCACTTCCAGAATTATATCTGCGATCACTACCGGAATCCTTACTGCTTTCGTTTGACCCAGATTCCACTTCGGCTTGCGACCACTATTTTCTCGATAACCACCACGGGGCATAACTTTACCTCACCTCTGAATCTGAAATAGTACGTTTTCCTTATATTCTACAATCTTAGATTAATTAAATAGCTAGAGCTTGTAAAACTTAACTAGTGAGTGATTTTTATACAAAACCTGCTAATTGTAATTTTTTTGGTCTATTTCGTACTTTTTATAAAATCAACCATGAAATTCCAGCAAATGAGGTGTGCTAACCGGAAACTCCCAAAATTTCTGAAGTCGGTTTAACTGATATCTTGCACCATTGTTAGTAGCCGTAGGCTAGAAAGAAACTTGAGTCCACTTAGGTGGACTTGGTTCGTTTAGGCCAAGGCTTTAGCCTAGATTCCGGACTTGACCGGAAATCGGGGAGTGTGAGGGGGTGAGCGCAAGCCCCTACGATTCATCCATGGGGTAAGCTCACCCCCTCACATAAACAACAATTCTTGTGGTACTGTAGGTAATAGGCTAAATAAGCAAG
>NZ_JAAHHC010000026.1:97818-103874 GCF_010672265.1 Moorena sp. SIO3A2 | reverse complement strand
TTGCGCTTGACCTTGGCGAATTTAATTCGCCAAGGTCAAGCGCACCTGTTGCTTTTTGGGCGAGTTGTCGCCCCCCCAGACTTGATCTAATTTAATTCTTGCGGTCTCGATTTTGGCTTGTTGTGAGTTGTGGGATTCCATGAAATCACATTATCTCTGCTTTTCTGTCTTTCCCCCTCTCCCAGTCTCCCATGCCACAATCGCCTCAGTTAAACCTTCTAAAGTATATTCAACTGCTTCTACATCTACCCTACCTAACAACTGGCGACAGCTTTCGGATGTTTGGGGACCAATCGAAGCGATACAGACATTGTCTAAAAGGGAATGGAGAGTTTTTAAGGGTGCAGATTGTTCGCCGTCGGCATTAGAGTAGGGTAGGTTAGTTTCCGTTGAAGAGTTAAAAGCTTGTTTGAGAAGTTTGTAAAAATTCTTGACAGTTTTAGAACTAGCAAAGGTAACAATATCTATTGCTCTCTGTTGCCAAGCATCTAAAATAGCAGGAGCCATGTGATCTGGACAACCAGATTCATAGGCAGCAACTTCTACCACTTGAGCACCTTTTTCCGTTAGTTCTTTTACTAATACTTCTCGCCCACCGGTTTCCACTCGGGGGAAAAGCACTTGTTTGTTAGTTAAAGACTCTGGAAAATGTTCCACCAAAGAATCAGCCACAAAGTTTGGTGGGATAAAGTCCGGTTGTAAATTGTGTTGTTTCAGACTGGCCGCAGTTTTCTTACCCACCACAGCTATCTTAATCCCGACTAAGGCACGGGCATCTTTGCCATTATCGAGTAATCGTTTAAAAAAGTAATCGACCCCATTGCTAGAGGTGAGAATCAACCAATCGAAGTTAGCGAGATTAGCGATCGCATAATCTAATCCAGCCCAACTGGAAGGAGGCGTAATCACCAAGGTGGGCATTTCGATAATAGTCGCTCCTTGTTGTGCCAGGAGCTGGTTAAATTTTTGGGATTGACTAGCGGAACGGGTAACTAAGACAGTTTTTCCAGTAAGCGCCTTAGTAGTTTCGGTTGCCCCTTGAACCTTGTCTTGATAACCTTCACTCTGCGACTGGTCTTGATCAGCTAATCCCATAGATGCCCTTAACCCCACTACTTCACCAACTACAATTACCACAGGAGAGAGGGAGATACCAAGGGTTTGGTTTACAATAGTGCTTAAAGTACCCAGCCAAACCTGTTGCTGGGGGCGTCCACCATTCCGAATCAGAGCAATGGGAGTCTGATGCGATCGCCCATAGCGTTGCAGCTGTTGGACAATTTCCCCTAGATGACGCCCTCCCATTAAAATCGCCAAGGTGTCAATTCTTGCTAGTGCTTCCCAATCTAGTTGCTCTGGCTGATGAGCAGTAACAACCGCAAAGCATTTGCTCAAAACGGAGTCTGTTAAAGGAATTCCCGCTAGTAAGGGAGCTGCTAGGGCTGAGGAAATGCCTGGTATCACCTCAAACTGACACTCAGCAGCAATCAATGCCTGAATTTCTGAGCTAGAGCGCCCGAAAATAAAGGGGTCACCACTTTTTAGCCTTACCACTTGCTTGCCTTGTCGGCATTGGTCTACCAGCAGTTGGTTAATCCTAGCTTGGGGTGTAGAAGGGCGTCCACCCCGTTTCCCTACATGGAACAGTTGACAATCACAGGGCTCCAGTTGCAATAAAAGGGAATCTACGAGAGCATCATAGACCAACACTTGAGCTTGAGTCAGCAGTTGTTGCCCCCTTACGGTTAAGTAGTTAACATCTCCTGGACCAGCACCTACGATGTAAATTTTTCCCTTTTTGTGATTAGTCATTCCTCTTGCTCAATCGGCACACTTATATCGAAAACTATTAGAAACTTAGCATCAGGCACCAGCTGTTTCAGGGTCTGCAAATAACCTTTGGCATCATAACAGTTGCGGAACCGAGCGAAAACGACTGGTGGCATCGGTGGTAATAGCCTAATCATGACCCATGGGTATAGGCTTGGACTATCGGACATAATATGAAGTTATCTCCTTTACTTTAAGGGGTACCCAGAGCCAGCCTTCGCCCTTGCAAGTACGTCAGGCTGGCTCTTCCCGTGGATTTGAATGTCCACGGTTTCATTGTAACATAAAAATCTGCATATTATAGCATATTTTAAAAACTTTTGTAACAAATTATTGAAAGAGTCGGCAGAGGTACAGTTTGATCGAATTGGGAAGTTTGTTCGGGTAGCGTGGCCTACGGCCAGGGGAAAAGAATACCCCATCCTCCAAAATCAGAAGCGTTTAGATGGAGGGGAACAGGAATGGAACCAAGTTGACTTATAAATTTGTCTGTTATAGTACTTAGTTCCCATGATAGGAATGCAGACATTGCTAATACCGAAAATATTCAAGCTCCGATAATACCCAGTTTCTCTGATGAATTTATTTGTCCCGGTAAACCCAGTTACCAGTCTTAAAAACAATGTTATAAACAACGCAAAGTAGCGGATTATCTATTGAGGATTTCGGCTCTAATGGCAATATATTGGTGCATCTCATATTTGTAAAAAAGAAGGGGAGTGTGGGGCCTGGGCGCGGGGAGTGTGGGAAGTGTGGGAATTTTCGCGGGAATTTTTGCCTAATTCCAAAAGCGATGCAGCGCGGTCTTACAGATAAATAGTTGACTTGTGATTGTGATCCGTGTTAAATTCAGCCGGTTGATCATTCAGGAGGGCAATCACTTTGTTGATAAGCAATCAATAGCTCCAGAGAAAACCGAAGGAAGACCCAACCCAAAAAACCGATCCGGGATGCAAACCCCATCCAACATGGGGGCGTCTACCTCCCAGTAGCAATTGATAGTGATGGGATATCCGTGCCACCCACGCTCTTGCACGTTCGCATTCTTAGAACCGATAGCACAGAGGAAAACCGTGGAGCCCGCATTGGTAAATGAGAATGCCGTCAGTCAGATATTGTTTGATAACCAAAAAGAGAGCAAAAAGAAATGACGAATAGAATCGGCCAAGCAAAACAAATAGTAGCAGCGTTTATCCTGGGTATGTTACTGCTATTCACCGAAGGGTGTGCGGTAGAGGGCGACTTCTCCGGATCCCTAATTCCGGGCGACTCCTCCCGACCCCTAATTCCGGTGAGTTCGTTACACCTGGAGAACGGTAAATACGAATATGTCGATAGAGGTTTTAATCCCCCAGTAAGTAGCATAGATTTCTTTTCAAATTCCAGCATAACCATAACGAGCGAAGATGGATGTGCCGATCAACTTTACACAATCAATGCCACCCTGGGAGGAATGCCACTCATCCCCCAAGGGCTAACAACAATACAATGTGGAATACCAAAGGTATTAGGACAAGATCTAAGCATCCCCCTCAATACAGGCAAAGTAGCCCTCAGTATAGGTAAACCAGGCCTAAGAATTACAGTACAGAGCAATAAAGGCAAAGATGAGGATATAAAAATCATCGAACAAAGTCACTATATCCTACACTGACCTTGACGGGAGCATCCCATTTTGGAAAAAAGGGGAAACTTATTGGCGATTATAACTCGCCAATAATAACCTAACTTAGATATTTTCTTGCTCCGAGTCGAAAGAAATATCTAGGGCATGTCGTCAGTTAAGCCAGATGACGGAAGCGGCGAGATGAATGGCTCCGATGAAAATTGCGAGCTGTTTTATCATAGGGAGTTGCATTTTTCGACGCCATGTGGTAATTAATTCTCAGAACTGAACTTCTGATCACTGGTAATTACCCCCGTGTAAAGGCGGGTCCAAAGGAGCATCGCTTCTAGTTTCCCCCGATCACTGGGAAAACCCACTGGAGAAAGGTTTTAGGGGGTGAGGTTTTATTCGTATGAAATCAAAAACGCCTAATATCTGGACGGTAGAAGGGGTAATGCGATCGCGCTTCTTTGAAGGAGTATTATTTACATCCGGCAAACCAAGTTTTTCGACTGTTCTTTTTCCTTAGTTAACGGCTGATAGGTCTTGTGAGCATACGGGTCATATCCCTCAAAACCTGAATAAGTCATCTCACACAATAACCGAGACTTGAGCGGAGAAGGAGGTAAATTTACCGTAAGCATTCAGCAGTCAGCCGTCAGCCGTCAGCCGTCAGCCATTCGCTACGCGAACAGTAGTGTGGCCATAAGCCATAAGCCATAAGCCTTTAGCTGATAGCTGATAGCTGATAGCTGATAGCTGATAGCTGATAGCTGATAGCTGATAGCTGATAGCTGATAGCTGATAGCTGATAGCTGATAGCTGATAGCTGAATGCTTACAATTTACCTTTGCTACTTTCACTTCTACTAAACCTGGATCATGCCTTAAAATATCAAGTATATCCTGTGACAAGTAGCGGGGACAATACCCTAGGTGATAATGATCTTCTGTGGTTAACACTAAAGCCTTATTGTCATAAGAATTATGAAACTCGTGACATAACCACAAAGGATCACCAACTTGTAGCTGTTTTATGCGGTCCATAGAAGACTCTGGTAAGTGACGCAAACCATGTACTAGAAAACAAAGGTGGTATTTCCCGTCACTGTCGCGGTTTGGATAAGGAAAAACTTGAAAATTATCTGTTTGTCGATTTCCTTCGCTCCTTCCTAAAAATTCCATCAAATCAAAACTCTGGGCTGATAAGTTGAGCCGGTCTAGATGCCTTCGGTAATCTGGACGCGAGGGTGACATAACTCGGTTGGCAAAAAACGCAAACAACTCCGTCGAACGATAGGTCTTATCCCACTCTGGGAAAGACATTAGAGGCTCAAACCCAAATTTTTTTTGCGCTTCCTTTGCACCTTCTATATAAACAAAGGTGTAAATTTTTCCATCAAATGTTAATCGACCCACTGGGTTCCACGATCGACTTTCATGATCTTGCCAAGCTAAAAATAAAGTTTTTAGGGAAGTGATACTCATAAATTTAATAGACAGAGCAGTCTTTTTTTGTTAGTAAGCAAAATTTTCTTAGCAAAGTCAGATGCTTCTTTTGAGATCCGAAAATCTGGAAATGCCTGTAAAGTTGAATTTATCTGTTGCTCTGAAATTTGCTCAAGACGGTTGATCCACTCCTGACTAGCTTTAGGATAGTGAGTATTAAGGTATTCAAAAAGTTCAAATGTTTTCAGAGGCTTTAGTGGGAGCTAGATAAATACCTGTTTGAGATGTCTTAGGAAGTACAAACCCCCAATTTTAATGATGACGATCACCATTACCAATCCACGCATCTAGCAACAAGTAGCCAACAAACAAATCTCTTGCATCTGTGAAACCATCAGGTACTATCCAATTAGGGGGGAAGTTAACAGATTTTTTTCTAATAGCCTCCATAACCACTTCAATTGTATGTTGATAGGCCTTTTGCGTAACCGAAGCGGGATAATCGGGATTAATGCCACTAAGTACTTCATTAACGCGCGTGACAAAGACCCGGTGGGGCTTGCGCCATTAGCAAATACTCTTAATGGCCAAAGCTAAAACGACCGCCAGAAGTAGCCGAGGTGACTGGCTATTCCTGGCGGTGGATTCGGGTCATCGCTAACCGCTACAACAATTTTGGAGTTGCTGGAGTGGGAGACCAACGCCATCACAACTCAGGTGCATTACCAATGCTTGATCAGGTGCAACAAGCTCAACTTTGACAATTCTGTACCCTTTTTTGTTGGTCACGTTGGTCACAAATGTACTGCAATGAACGAACACCAAAGTCACCAGTTATCACCTTAACTCCACCTGCTGGCGCCCACTTATCAATAAAGTTGCTAATTCCGGCATTGGTAACATTAAAGCTGCCATCACCATTGGAAAAAGCCACAGGTATACTACCCCAACCTGGAGCTTGTCGTACCAGGGCTATATCAGTGCGACCATCGCAGTTAAAGTTGCCAGTTATCACCTTAACTCCACCTGTGGGTGCCCACTTATCAATAAAGTTGCTAATTCCGGCATTGGTAACATTAAAGCTGCCATCACCATTGGAAAAAGCCACAGGTATACTACCCCAACCTGGAGCTTGTCGTACCAGGGCGATATCAGTGCGACCATTGCCGTTA
>NZ_JAAHHC010000026.1:0-97718 GCF_010672265.1 Moorena sp. SIO3A2 | reverse complement strand
AATAAAGTTGCTAATTCCGGCATTGGTAACATTAAAGCTGCCATCACCATTGGAAAAAGCCACAGGTATACTACCCCAACCTGGAGCTTGTCGTACCAGGGCGATATCAGTGCGACCATTGCCGTTAAAGTCACCAGTTATCACCTTAACTCCACCTGCTGGTGCCCACTGATTAATAAAGTTGCCAATTCCGACATTGGTAACATTAAAGCTGCCATCACCATTGGAAAAAGCCACAGGTATACTACCCCAACCTGGAGCTTGTCGTACCAGGGCGATATCAGTGCGACCATTGCCGTTAAAGTCACCAGTTAAAACCTTAACTCCACCTGTGGGTGCCCACTGATTAATAAAGTTGCTAATTCCGGCATTGGTAACATTAAAGCTGCCATCACCATTGGAAAAAGCCACAGGTATACTACCCCAACCTGGAGCTTGTCGTACCAGGGCGATATCAGTGCGACCATTGCCGTTAAAGTCACCAGTTATCACCTTAACTCCACCTGTGGGTGCCCACTTATCAATAAAGTTGCTAATTCCGGCATTGGTAACATTAAAGCTGCCATCACCATTGGAAAAAGCCACAGGTATACTACCCCAACCTGGAGCTTGTCGTACCAGGGCGATATCGGTGCGACTATCCCCGTTAAAGTCGCCAGTTAAAACCTTAACTCCACCTGTGGGTGCCCACTTATCAATAAAGTTGCTAATTCCGGCATTGGTAACATTAAAGCTACCATCACCTTCGGCAAAAGCCACAGGTATACTACCCCAACCTGGAGCTTGTCTTACCAGGGCGATATCGGTGCGACTATCCCCGTTAAAGTCGCCAGTTAAAACCTTAACTCCACCTGTGGGTGCCCACTTATCAATAAAGTTGCTAATTCCGGCATTGGTAACATTAAAGCTACCATCACCTTCGGCAAAAGCCACAGGTATACTACCCCAACCTGGAGCTTGTCTTACCAGGGCTATATCGGAATAAGCTTGAGCTGGTTTAGCCATTAAAGTAAAGGCTAGGGTTATAGTACAAATAATTGTACTTAGACGCCTTACCCAGGTTTTCATGTTATTCACCTTTTAGTTTTGAAATGTTGGTTCTTAAATACTTACTAAGCCAAACTAACAATTAAATGGAATAGAGGCAAGGTAGCTGATTCGATCAGTCGGGTGCTAGAGCGTCCAGTGGCTCTTTCCTACTCCCCAACAGTTGCAGCCAGCCGGAAGACTATGGCAATTCCATGATTAACCAATTGTCAACCGCACCTTTGAGAATATTGAATAGTTGGAGCAGGTAATTTTCGCTGTTGTGTTTTACTCAAGCACTGCGACTTTATTCGTGGTCTGACCCATTTTTATTGGTGCCAGGCAGCTGAGGGGGTGATATAATTTCCGGTTGAATACTTACACTTTGGCCAAAGCAAGGCAGAGGGTACCCACCCCTAACCCCTCCCAGGAGGGGAATGGCAGAAGGCAGAAGTAAAGGAGTAAGGTTTTAAGAGTAATGGTGTTTTATAACTAATTATCCGGACATGATATGACATGAGCCCCAAAAAACTTACTCTATAAGGCTTTGATGCCAATGGGCTCATGGAAGATACAGTCCCAAATTAACCCTTAATTAATTTTATGGAAGCTAAAACCCTTATAACATAGTCCAAAGTCAGCCCAAAACAGAATGTATATTTCAGGTGCGACCCGTGGCGAATTTAATTCGACGACTGTAAGCGCACCTGAAGTCAATTATGGCCTGAACTCCTTACTGGGTAATAATTTCAGCTGGCATGTCACCCCCCCAGCGCCCCGTCAGGTACAATAGCATTGCGAAACTCATCATACCTATCTGATAATTCTTCCTCCTTTTCAGTAAGGATATCTATTGCTTCCTCTTCGTCTTCGCTCAACTCTTCTAAGGGTATGGCCGCTAGTAGCGTTCGCTCTTCTAGTACTCCAATCATTCCGAACAATTGATCGCGATAAGCGTCAAAAAAATCTACATCATACAGGTTAGCTAGAACAGCAGCCCGCCGCTTTTTCCCTTTCTTCCTTGCTTTCTTGATCTTCTTTCGCTGCTTTTGAGAGCGATGGTATTTATCATCCCCCATCCCAGAGTGAACGGGAAACTCTCCTTTCACTTCTTGGTAAATGAATGGTAAATCACAAAAGAAAAACTCTTTCTCGTCCTGACCTAGGCGATATCCAGACATCTGAATGATACAATCAGCGGTAAGCATTTGCTCTTCTACGTTTGATACTATTGAGACTATGAAACAAGTGATGGGTGCATCTCATTTTTGCTGTTTGACACCGTGGTGCGTTACGGGGCGGGCTATCCAAACCCTGGCTACGAGGCAGAAAATGAGGCCCCCCTAACGCACCCTACGCAACTTTTTTACAAATATGAGATGCACCCCAAGTAATCGCATCCAAATGGGTGCGATGCACTGGTCTTTGTTGATTAACATTGGTAAACGTCTAATGCTAGTTGGACATCCAGTAACTGCACGTCCTGGGTTAATCGGTGCAGTTACTTTGCATTTATAGCGTTTATCTTAGCTATGAGGTACACATTATTTTTTACCTCTTCCCTCTTCCCTCTTCCCTGCTCCCTGCTCCCTGCTCCCTGCTCCCTAAAAACCAGAACTTTGTACCTCATGGGTATAAGACTTGCTATATAATACTACTCAAACCTAGAAATAGCATCTCCGACAACTTTTACAAACTCATAGGTTGACTCATAAGGCAAAACATTACGACCAGGAATTTTACGACCTTCACTTTGAGGAAGATGCTTGATATACTGAGCTAGTCGGTCTTCTGGTGTTTCAGATTTTCCCAGCTTACTAATACTTGAAGCTTGCTCTCCTACTACTACTAGGGTAGGTTGAGAAGTATTAGCGATCGCTTGTTGATAGTTTTGTCGCCAAAAGCCAGCCAAAAAAGAAAAAACTGCGTAGCGGCTAGCTGGATTAATTGCTCCCTTTTGGAGATTATCTAACCATTGGTTATCTACTGTAGAACTCTCAGCAAACAGTTTATCTTTCGAAAACTTTTGTAGGAATTGACGGCGACGAGCATAACGAAAGAAGGCACTACCTAAAGGAGATTCGAGGAGATTCCAAGCAACTCGCTGCTGCCAGTATTGAGTTTCTGCTGTCATCAGAGACCAAGACGGAGGACCTGAGAGTACTAACCCTTGAATATAATTTGGTTCAGTTTGCTTTTGGATCAAGGTAAGTGCCACAGGTAATAAAGCCCCTTGCACTAGCAGAATCACCGGTTTTTTGACTACAGTTGTTAAAAAATATTGTAACTGGTCAGCCCAATCGATCGGGTAGTAAGCAAGAGGGGGCATTTCGCTTTCGCCACATCCTAGCAAGTCGGGATTATAAATTAGATGACCATGGCCAGTGTTCAACCACTCCTGGCAAAAGCGATGCCAAAAAAAGCGTGATAGTCCAACACCGATAGGATGGACTAATAGTAGAGGAGTTTTCGTCTTAGCACTTTCATCTGTTGGGGTATAGACTTCATAGGCACAACGGTAATTATGCCAAGTGTAGAATTCTTCTTTATGTAAGGATGTTTGCCAATTATCTGTATTGGGCGAACTGGAAGTAGAAGAGTTCAATGCCATCTCAAATCCATCAAAAGTATTGTGGGTATTATATAGCAATTCTACGACTTGTGAGGTACAAATTTATGGTTTTTAGGGAGCAGGGAGCAGGGAGCAGGGAGCAGGTAAGAGGGAAAAGGGAAGAGGAAAGAGGTAAAAAATAATGTGTACCTCATGAGTCATAGAAACGCTATAGTACGTTGTCATCTGCTCAAGATCTGAGTCTAATGGGACTAGGGAAGACTTTTGAAAAGGACAGCATGGGTGGCATGGGAGTCGCAATCACCGACACCCAATTTGGCAGAGAAAGTAAGGCAAAAAAAAGATCGCACTCCCAATACCTCAGAATGCGATCGCGTAGCGTGGCCTACGGCCAATCGCATTTCTAGGGATCTGACTTCCCATCTCCCCACCCTTCCCAGCCTTGCAACACTCCCTATTCCTCTGGCTCCATCGGTAGAGTTATATCGAAAATAATTAGAAACTTAGCATCAGGCACCAGCTGTTTCAGGGTCTGCAAATAACCTTTGGCATCACAACAGTTGCGGAACCGAGCGAAAACGACTGGTGGCATCGGTGGTAATAGCCGAACCATGACCCATGGGTATAGGCTTGGACGATAGGACATAATATGAAGTTATCTCCTTTACTTTAAGGGGTAGCCAGAGCCAGCCTTCGCCCTACCAAGATCGTCAGGCTGGCTCTTCCCGTGGATTTTATTGTCCACGGTTTCATTGTAACATAAAAATCTGCATATTATAGCATATTTAGAAAAGTTTTGTAAAAAATTATTGAGAGAGTCGGCAGAGGTACAGTTTTATATCATGTCAGGATAATTACCCTTAATAAAAATCTCCCCCATCTCCTCATCCTAAAAAGGGTAGGTTTTTGACAATTAGGAAGAGTCAGAAACAGCGAAAAAGCTAAAAGTGTTGAAGGGGAAAGGAAACAGGTTACTAAGCAGGTCCACAAAATTAATTACCCATTTTCAAAAACTCAAAGCCTTACACTGTAATGGTTACAGGGATTAATAGTAGGAAATTAATTTTGTTTAGGTGCTTAAAAGTCAGGGATTCTTGATATAACAAAACATATTGTTTCCATTTTTCGTAAAAAAACAGAAAACTTTAGTCAATTATTCTGGTTTTGTATGGTTTCACACTTGCCATGCACGAGTTAGTGGTTTATAAAAACTAAAGGGAGCAAGTCAAGGTTACAGAATATTCTGCACAAATGACTTTCTCCCTGAATCTAACTACTTTTGATTTCTCATGTTACCATCCCAGAACTTCGATTCCAACAACCTTGAAGTTAATCAGCTTTTAGGTACTTCAACTGCTGTGTTAAATCCAGATACATCTTCAGGTACTGGTCTTCCAGTGCTTCCTCTTGTACGAGGTGGAACTGCGGTTGCTTTAGTTATTGCTTTAACCTTTTTTACAAAAACAGTAATCGAAGCGATTACTAAATTAGTTAAGGAGGTCAATGATGACTAGTAAAAACTCCGGGTTTTGTGTTAACTACCAATAGCTTGATACAAGAAAACCTGGCCATCATTGCGGGGTAATAGTATTTGGGTAAGTGGATGCGATGTACTATGTACTAGCGGTTTTGCTCCTGTTTTTATATTATTAAACCCAATAGTAGAAAAAACGGCGATTTGCTTGAAATTAAGGGGCTTTGAGCCCCTCAACCATGAATTTTATGGTCGATAATGAAACAGATCTGTTACTTAGAGGGGGGATTACAGCCAGATTTAACATCACTAGATTTTCTTTGTTTGTAACTAGATATGAAACTCTTATAATCATTCCACCAACTCTGTTTCTTTAGTATCACCCGACGCCTTAGTTTCCACAATTGCTTTAGTTCTAGATCATTATTTATTGTTTGTTCAATTCGTTGAATTGGTTCATATTCACCTAATTCATCTTGTTCATGTTCATCTAATTCATCTTTAGTTCGCTTGTTCTCTCTCCAAAAAACAAATACAGAGCCGACGATAAAACAGGTGATGACTAACCAACCGGGAGGGCTACCACCAACGAACAAAAAGATGATTAGTAAACTAGTAAAAACTTGGGCTATTTGCCAGAACAGAGAACTCAAGCCAGCTTTAGCTTCTTCGTACAAACTAATTTCTTCACGTTTAACTGGAGACATACTTACTAACCTATTTTTTTCTTGCTAAATCAATCAGGTCTGTTAAAAGGCGTTTGAGAACTCGACCAAACAAGGTAATACAAGAACTAAAAGCTAACAGGACAACAACAAGGCAGAAGTAGCGATTTACTTCCCAAACATTCCAGGTCTCTACACATTGATCAAATCCCGTAAAATTTTCTTGAGTTATCCACTTAAAAATCAAGCCAAAAACAACGTATAGAAAGCCAAGGCCAATTGCATCCTGAATCGTCAAATAGACATCTCGCCAGAGATCACCTATCAAGGCTTTCCCTACCTCATCCAAGGGCTCCCAGATATTTATAAGGAGTTCATTAATAATTTTCCCATACCTTGTTTTTGGTCTAGCTTGTAATTGTCTTAAGCCTTGATCTAACTTGCTGAGTGTTTCTATGATTAATGGTTTATTCTCTGTGGTCATCTCAAACGTTAATAGTACTTAGTGGGTACATCTCATCTTTGTAAAGTTGTTTTTTGTTAGGTAGAGTACCTTAGGAAAGGGCTCAACCTCATCTTCCAGTTCTTCTGGTTTGGTTGGTATAGCCCGCACCGCAATGCACTACCAGATCAAATAGCAAAAGTGAGATACACCCGACTTAGTCCACTGGAGCAAGCGTAACACTAAACTATACGACAATGCTACCTCAAAGGCTTTAACCAAACAAAACGATTCTTGTGGACATTGTGGACTTCGGTTCATAGGTGACTAAACTGCACAACTCCACCACGTCGATGGTGATCACGACAATTGGAAGCCCACAAATTTATTGGCGCTACATCAGAGTTGTCACCAACTAATCTATGGCGGCAAAACCTAGGAATCGACTCTACCAAACCTCACACCAATAATGGTAATGCTGACTACAAAATGGAATATTTGTTGTTTTTTAAAACCGTAAAAATTGGGTAAAAAACTGCATGGCGTGTGGCTAAATAGGGAACACTTAATGATTAATTATAGCTTCCCCCTAAGCTTCTATCCATCCCTCAATCGTAGCCATCAAAACGTTAACTAAAGGATGGTCTATGGCTTCCTTGAATGCCTCGACTCCTCCAGCTTTCAGAGCATTGATAACCTTAGTTTTTAGGATTGGGTTATTCTCAATTTTGTCAAAAACTTCACTGACAACTATCATCTTTTCTTTGCTTGTTCTAGTGGGATTATTCTGGGATAGTTGCGCCATAAGTTGCTGGATTTCAGCTGCTGCTTCCGCTAGGTTTTTGTCAGCTGCCTCGTAGTTAGTTTGCTTAGCATAGCCTTGCTGATGACTACCAGACTCAGCTGTGTCAACATAACTTCCAATGTTTATTTTGGCACCACGCTGGTCATATTTAGTAGTTTCTTTTTCTGCCATTGTTTCAACAACTCCTATTAATCTAGTATTGTCTTTACGTATATATTCTATTTGTTCAGAATAAAACTCGGTTTGTTTAGATAAAAGCTTTATTTCTCTATCTTTAGCCTCTAACATTGGCTTGTATTTTGCCCAAAATTTTCGCTCGTATTCGGCTTCATCAGCCACTTCAGGGACTTTAACACGAATAACAAAAGCACCGTCGCCCTTATTTTCTATTGTCTGTATGACTGGTAGTTCTCCTGTATCGCTTTCTACTCGAAGGTCTTGAAAAGTTTTCAGAAAAGTCTGCCAGTCGATACCATCTTTAAAGACTAAATCGACAGTATTGGTGATTTTTTGAACTAACTTAGCAAATTCCTCTGGTTCAAAATTTCTCTCTTGGTCAGCAGGACGGCGTTGAGGGTCTTGAGCATTTTTAGTAGGTAGTTTCAGAAAAATATAATCGCAATTAATTTCAATGAGTTTAGTAGTATTGCTTATTACCCAATTTTCGATATATGCTCCTGTTAAGGTGGCTCTGGTTAAATCTGTTCTTTCTAGTAAGGTTTGAACTAACTTAGATCTGGATAGATTAGCATTTTGTAAATTAGCTTGATTTAATTCTGTTCCAATGAAGCTAGCATCTTGTAGATTAGCTCCCTTTAAATTAATACCTCTTAAGTCAAGTCGGTCAAAGTTTTTATCTTGTCCCTCTCCAGTTATCAGTAATTGTCTAATGTTTTCATGTTGAAGGTAGCTTATTCCTAGCCTAGATCGGTCAAGCTTAATAGTATTTCTCCAACAAGTACGATTAACAGTAGCCTCTCTTAAGTCTGTACTTTCGAGTGTAGCTTCTGTGAAATCAGCATCAGTTAAGTCAGCACCTCGAAAGCTAGTACCACCTATGGTGGCAAAAGCAATTGTTACCGTCCTAATCAAAACGTACTTCTTGTCTCCAGCTAGAGCAAGCCAAACAACATAAGTACAGATAAATATTGTAACGAAAACAACAGCAATAGCAACAGTAATAGCAACAGTAATAGAGCCACGCTTGATGACACTAGTTGTTGTCTCAACAGCGGCAATAACAGCAACAATAAAAGTAAAAGTGCTAACTCCAGTAACCGTGAAAGCTCTCCCTCCAGCCATATTAGTAACGATAGAGATACTAATAGCGACAGCGATAGAGCTAAAAATAAGAAAACCCCCAATAAAAGATGAACCTATAAATATACTATTAACAAACTTGAGATTATTAGCAGTAGCAACAGCAACAACAATAACGACAATAGCAGTGAAAGTAATTGTAACAACAAGACTTTTAAAAGATGCACTTAAACCTTGACGAATAGTGGAAATAAAAAATACTGACAATAATAACAAAGTTACCCCAGCAACAATCGGCATTCTGGGATTTTCATTGCCACTTAAAAAAATTCCTATCCACCCGCCAGCAAAACCTACAATTACTCCTGATAATACCAATAACAGAAAAGAAACAATCAACAAAGCAGCTAACTGATGTTTTTCTAGTCCAGCATTAACCCTCCTGAACTTAACCCTTTGTAGTGTTGCTCCCTTAAAGTTCGCTCCTCGGATATCAGCTTCACTAAAATCTGCATCTGAGAGGTCTTGATCTTGAAAAGATTCGCCTCTAAGAGTTAGACAAAATTTTCTTTCCCCTTTTCTATACCGCCTTATAACCTCACTGGCTTTCTTTGTTCTCATGTAGCGAAGTAATGCCAGTGACCTAAATACTTGTTATATATCAGCAATTGTAACACTTGATTTCCCTAAATTAATTTATTCCAAATCAAATGAATTTAGGGATTGAGAATTTGGACAGTCTAATTCACATTCCCCAATTCCAGTTCTATAAACTGTTATCTGTGAGGACAAACTCCGTTACAAGGACGCTTAGGAGCAGGATGACAACCTTCACTACAACTAGGCTTAGTAGGTTCAGGAATATCCTCATCAGCAGAACTTGTTCCAATGACCCCAAAACCCAGAGTAGTAACAACAACAGTCATTAATGCAATTTTGGTTAAAATCTTGAACATTGCTTACCTCTACCTAAAGTTATTAATAGGTTTTGAATAGTGGTTATTCAGTCCGATAACCCAATTTTGGGAAAAGTTTTTCAGATCCCATATTTATTATATTAGCTTCTAGGGCGTGTTTGTAAAGTCAAGGGATCACCATACAACTGTGATCGATATCACCAGTAACAGGAGAAGGAAGATCTCAACTAAAGCCAAAGTAACATAGAAGCAACTGGGGGAGCCTTCGGGGAAAGCCGAGTAAATATTAAGAACGTAATTCTCAAAAATCAATTGGTGCTTACTTGAGTAAAGTAAAGATTTCATCCATCATTCTCCTGATCGTGAAACTCGCACAAATCAGGCCGAAGTCTATATCAACTGAGAAGTACTTTTCTGTCTGTGTTACCGAAATTGTTTATACCTGTCTTGATTGTACATCTGAATCCCCAGAATTATTGCTTACATCCGGCAAACCCGATTTATCCATGTAATCGAGTGACCGCTGGCATTTGACATCACAGCGATCACCATTATTGTCAACGGCTCTACCCGACAATGAAACAGCCCTGGGGGTGTTAGGGAGGATTCCTCTTGCCTTAAAAGGATAAGCAATGTCGCTCACTCCTGATGAGAATTGGGCGTTGCTGATTCTGGGTATGATTCCGCCCCCCTAGCCCCCCAATTCTGGGCAGGGCTGTTTCATTCTAACAAAACCCAAAGCCTAGACCACTTGTTGCGAAGCCATCTTTGGGCTTCGGTAATTGAGTCGAAGCCCAAAATTCGGAAAAGATTCAGAGCTACTGTGTTGAGAATAGAAAAGTTAGTAGTAGCTTGAGTGTCATTAAAAGAACAATGATCTTCCTGTAAAATCACATCTTTAATCCAATGCAATTTATTTTCGATTGCCCAGTGTCCTTTAATTTTATCAGCAAATACTTTAGCCGTTTCTGACAAGCTACTGATATAATAAGCAATATTATTATAATTAGCATTTCCTCTTTTTACTTGTCTAACTACTTTTATAAAACTCTTGACATGCCACCAATCTAAGCAAAAATAAGCCGGAGGCTCAAACACGTAAGTAGTGCGCTCAATTTCTCGGCCATGACTCTTGTCAATAGTGCAATTAACTGTAATTGGTGTTTGATGAGTACTAACATATTCTAGAGAGTTATAGAGTGTTTTTTGATTTTTTTTAACGGCAATAGTATAATGATTATTTGAGTCAATAATAGCTTGAGTAGTTGCTTTTTGGCAATGAAGAGCATCGAGAGTAAATACTTGATTCTGAAGGGGGCAAGTTCTTATAGATCCTTGGACTTGGTGAATTTCTGAACTTTTCTTATTTTCAAAATAGTTTAAATTTAAAACTACCCCTGAATTCTGACTAAACAAAGAAACGATTACCACAAAATTTTGATAATTATTGTGATAATTATTAACAGTGCTTCTTAAAGTTTTACCATCAATAGCTATCCAATCTCTTAAGGATTTATCAAAAGTAAACTGACTTGCCCACTGATTAAAAATATCCAATAAATTCAAACAATCTACTCCTAACATCACTCGTCGAATGGTTGAATAAGAAGGAACTCTCTCCGGGACAATATTTAAGGTAGTCAATAATAAGTCTTGATGAAATCTAGCAAAATCTCCTAAAGCTCTATACCCAGTATATCCTTGCATGAGTCCGAGAATGATAATTAATAAAACCCTCCATAAAGGATGCCGTTGTCCTTGGAGTTTACGAAAGTCCTTGACTTTTTTGAGAGCTTGAATTAGGCTATTCATAGATAAAATTTTTATAATTAAAAAGCGTTCGCTTTTATTTTACAGTATCGGCGAACGCTTTTTGTTTTGTTGATATCATTCGCTTTTTTATTCCGTTGCCCAAGCTTTTTGCGCTTAGAGAATTTAAGACTTTTTTAGGTTAAAATACTTGAATATTAAAAAAAGGGTGAAACCGTTACTCCAAGGCGGTTTCAGAACCTCATAAAAAATTTTTACATCGACAATGAAACAGCCCTGGGGGATTTAGGGGGCTTTACCAACTTCAATTCAGCAACGCCGAGAATTGCTATATATCTAGATAATATCTGTAAGCAAAAGATTCAAATTTTCCACCGTTAACAGAGGCAAATTAGGATTCTCCGTACTACTCACATTTTCTGGATTGGAAAAGAAACTAAAACTAAACAGATATCGTCCCCTGCTTTGATTGGGGTTTTTCTGAGTCTGCCAATTGTTAATTTCCCGGACAATATTTGTTCGCAGGTCTTGAGTAACTACTAACATATCCGTGGAATCCCCAGACTTTTGAACCGTAAATCGAGGAGTTAGTAAAACAGGTAAGGAAGCTAACAGTTCCTCTTCGTTAGTGTTGCTAGCTAAAGCAAAGGCATACTGACAGCTAATCCGAATATCATAAGGACGGTTAATGATAGCTGGCAGCAAGACCTTGAATAACTCTTCCAGATGCTGTGTCAAGGTTTTACTTCTGGAATCGCCCAGGTCTGCAATATCCCAACGCTTATCATTAACAATTAGAGGAGTAATCCGGTTCTTAAACCTTACTTCAGGAGTCTGGAAGATGAAAGCAGCATTAGTTTCCCTGCCATCAATCAAATTCTTATTGCGGGCGAGACGGATAGCACCCCAGGCATTTTGATAGTCCAACACATCCAAATTAGTGACAGTCACCTTACGGTCCGGTAATGCCGACTCCCCAAAGGTTTCTACCCCAGTTGCATCAAGCAATTTGGTGAAATCATACTCAATGGTGGTGTAAGGTACTGTGGGGGAGTTAGTGGTTACATCGTTCTGCCTGGTATCATTTAACTCATACCCTGGTAACTCAATGTCTAAGATTTGTTGATCAGCAACGGGAAGATTGTTAGTGGGAGTGATGATAACCGTTTTGGTTTCTTGGTCAGCAGATAGGTTTTCATCAATATTGTAGTGAACTGTCTGGCGAGATGCCTGTGCGATCGCAATCGGTTGCCAAATTTGCCATGACCTAGCCACGTCTTCTGCTAGAGTTGCAAAGGCATTGAGGGCAGAGGTAACCGTAGTTTGGTTGTCATCGGTTAATCCTGTTTCCAAAGCTTTGAGATCACTGACTAGGGTTGGATATAGATTGTTAAACCGCACCAGAGTATCCAACAGTGGATCAATAGTATTAGTCGTATCGATAATTGTGCCAACACCCACTGGATCCCCAATGTCTGCATTAACTGCATTACTCAGGACAAGGGTAAAGGTTTCATTATTTTCAACAACATTATCGTTCTTGACTTCCACCTCAATTGTTTTGCTGGTTTCACCGGTCGCAAATTCCAGACTTCCGCTAGTTGCGGTGTAATCTCCTGGTGCTTTCGCGGTACCATCCTGGGTTTGATAATTAACAGTAACAGTCTTGTCAGAAGGAGGAGATAAGGTAACCGTGAAAACTGCAAATGTTTCGTCTTGATTTTCTTCGGGTTCCTTCAAAGAGACATCATCAATGGTCAATTTAGACGAACCATTGTATTCAATCCGGCATTCAATGGTATCTTGAGCCACATCGGGATGTTCATAGAGGAAAACATAATTCCAGTCTCGAATATCCTCAGCACTGAGAATATCACCAGCAAAACTGTCGGGGTCAGGAATTGCTGTATGGGAAATCAGAGAAGGAGGAAGGGGAAAATCTCGCAAAGGAATGGGAATTTGAACATCTCCAATTTGATTAGGCTCATCATTGAGAGGTTGAATAAAATTGAGCCAAGAGGAGGTGGAATTGGTAGTATTAATATTGTATTCCAACTCATTAACCTGATAGTTCAGATTAACCGCAATATCTTCGTAACGCTGAGGCGTTTGGGTATTGAAGAAAAAGGTCAGCGTAGACTTACCATTGTTGGCATCGCTCAGGGAAATTTTAGCTGGAGATAAAGTGAAATCTATTGATTGAAGCAGAGCATTCTTTTCTGTGTCAGAACTAGTGGAGTTGGGTGTACTTTCAGGATTGGTGTAATAAGCCCCGCTCATCACTGGTTGCCCAGATAAACGAGGAATATCTTGACCAGACCCTTGACTAGACCATTGATAGCCATCAGCGATCGCTACATCCACGTTATATTGAACAATGGTTTCAATGTCGTAAGCATCCGCTAAATTTGTCAGCAATTCCTTTTGGAGTGCTGCCACTGCTAAGGTTTGGCGAGTAGTATACTCTGGGGAACTTGTATCCACAGAAGTATCCAATACATGGGTCACATTGTTACTAATCGAATCTGCCAAACTTGCTTTGACATCTAAAATCCGCCCAAGCTCACCCTTTAAGCTGGGATCATTCACTGCAGGGATAGCTGTTTCCGGTTTCAGGATATCTTCAATAGCACGTAAATACTTACGGGCTAAACCATTCAGGTCTACCGCATCCACTCGCACGGTTTCTGTTGAGGTTTGGTCAAGTCCAGCATCTTGGGTGTAGCTGTAAAGGCTTACTTCCCCTGACATTAACGTATTGCTCAAAGGCGCAGCGGAAAAGAAGTAGGGGAAATCCTCTTTGATATCGTAACTAATCCCGGTATCCCCCAGATGAACTGCCCACAGGGTATCACTGTTTTGAGGATTAGCATTATCAATATTCCCAGCATTCCGCCCCACTGCTAGCTTTAAGTTAGGCAGTGCTTGCTCAAATGCCTTGGCAAAGGGGTCAAGGGAGGCCAGGCGATCGCTAAACTCAGCATTTTCTTCATCGGAAGAGCTGGTCAGCACAACGGTTTTGGGGGCAAAATAGGCTGATACTACCTCAGCTTCAGGCACATAGCCGGAATGCATCAAATCCTTGTTGCGTCGCATTTCTACCTTTGTGCTGACCGAGAATAGTAAATCCGTTGGATACAGAAGACTATTATTGTTATCTCGGATGGTGAGATCAACCGTTGTGCTAGCTACCGCCGGGGGAACAATCCAATCCTGATTGGGCTCAATTAGACCCGATTCATTTTGGAGCGCCTCTCCTACTTCTGCCACAGTCAGGGGGCGTTGCGTACGCTTTTCTAACAGATCCACCGCTGTTTTCAGACAACTGAGGTCATACATGCGATGAATAATGTCCAATGATGTCTGTAAAGTTGTGATCAATACCTGATCATCGGGTTGACCATGGGCAGTTTCGATATTAGCAATCGCATCCGGCACATCCAAGCTTTCAGGTTGGGTATGAACTGTTGATGGCTCGAATTGGGGTTTAAGGTTACCTTGAGCATCCAGCAGTGTTGCTTTCAAGATACTCAAAGAAGATTCACTATCATTGGGATCAAGTAAGGCCCGTAACGCAATGCGATTTGCCCCTTCCAAGTTGTCCAGTTGCTCATAAATAGCATTCACCGCCCCAATGCTTTGCTGGGTTTGACTGGCTTCGGCATCAATACTATTTTTGAAATTAACCAGGGTTTGCGCCCATCGAGAGGTGAGAGTGTATAAGGTTTCATCGGTTCCGGTCTGGATAGTTTGACTATCCATGAAGAGCGCTAACCGTTCTAAGTCACTATTTACCGTATCGTCACTGTTGTAACTAATCTTAGTCAGGGATGCCAAAACCGGACGGACATCGATAGCAGCATTGCCACTCAAGAGTCCTGCCAGGGTTTGGTTAGCGACCGCTACTGCTGCTGAAGTAACTCCCGTTCCCATGGTACTGGTTAACGTACTCAGGGATGTGGTTTGAGCTGTGGATTCTACCACTGCTAGAGAGTCAGGGTTCTGTGCAGAAGAAGTATCCAGGGTAAAGCGATCTGGAATGTAGAGGGTTGCCCCGGACTCTAAGGCTAAAGTGGGAGTTTGAAGAGCAATATCCCCTGCTGTGGTTTGATCGGTAATAATTTGAGCATCATGGGCAGCAGCAATAGCAATCATTTGGTCAAAGCTATCCCCACTGGTGACAGTGTAGTTCAACAGCACGTCAGCCAGGATAACATCCTCCGTACCAAATAACCCAGTCATATCGCTGACAGCAGCAGCAACCACAGCTAATTGACTAGCGATCGCAGACTCAGTCAGAATATCACTGATATTGCCTATCCCTTGTACCGTTTCCAAAACCGTGCGATGAAGGTTGGTTTGTAGATGAAGCTGCTGAGTTAGGTAAGCAAGGGTGTTCTGTTCGGGCAGAATTGCCTCAGTAATGGTATACTCCAGGGCACCGATTTCAGCAACAATGCCCGATTTCAACACATCGATAGAGCGAGCATCAGTAGTGGCGACAAACTGGTTAAGGGCAATGTGATATAGACTATCCTGAGCCTGGATGGTGTAATCAAGGCTAATCTCGGCCATTGTGATTGTGGAACCTGCCACCAGTAAATCCTGGCGTTGGGCATTGGCAGTAATCACCGTTTCAGTAGTTTCTATCCTAGAGGTATTGGGGAATGCCGCAGCGATCGCACTCCAACTCTTGTCAGTAATAATCTTGATCTCTACATTAAACGGAGTTGGTGTTGCTTCATCTTTCTTGGTCACCGTAACCGTTAATGTTGTGTCGGTCGGGAAAATTTCCAGACCACGAATGGCCTCAACCACATCCTGGGATTCTGCTAACAGACGGTCTCGAAGACTGCCCAAAGTTTCGCCATCCTGGGTTGTGCTATTCAAGGCTGAAACCGTAACCCCTGGCAGCAATACCGTGGATTCATTCTCTGCAATAATCTCATTGATCCGGTCAGTCAAGATCTGGTCAAACTCCAGATCCAGGTCAGCATTTTCCAGCTGCAATACCCCATAGGCAATTTCTTCTAGGGTGGCGTTTAGGGTGACGTAATTGTTGACGTGGGATGATTCTAGACCCTTGATCAGGACACCATTGGTTAAGCTTTCAGTGGTATCTAACCCTTGAGCAATGGTTTGTAGGTTGGGTTCGATCAGCTGGTCTTCCTCTAGGGCGAGTTGTGCGATCGCAATCGACTCGAAGGTATCCCCATCTTGAACGGTATAGTTTACCAAATTACCAGTATAAGTAATAATCCCACCAACCGCTAATAAATCCGCCGTTTTTGCATATTCGGTGACAATTTCCTCAACTTTGTCACTTTCAGTGCCGTAATCTTTGTTGAGCTTGGTTGCGATCTTATTTAAGCTGTTGGTTGACTCAACCCGAATACCTACAGGAATCTGAATACTTTGACCACTGCTGAAAATACCACTAACTGCACTATTACTATCCCCTAAATCTCCAATATCACACCTATATTGATTAGCAACCGATTCCAGGTCTTCACTGTTACCAGCAACTGTATAGGTAAATTCCTGGAGATATTCCAACGTGACCAAATACTTATAGACATTATCCACAAAGCCCGTGAAGGCAGCACGCTGGGTATCAGTCAACTCCTGGTCACCGCTGGGAATCACCGATGTAATCACCGTAAAGGTTAAGTTCGAGTCATGAACCTGATAGTAAATTTGTTGATAGGTGGCGCGGTCAGTTTTAATCTGATCCAGTGCCTCAGTGAAAAGATTTCCAGGAGTGGGAATATATTTAGATTGGTCTAACACCAACTCCAGAATCAAATTAGCAGTCTTATCATCCTTGCTGGTGATCTGATAGCTTTCACCCACCGATGGCCATTGATTGATTCCGAAAATCGGGTCGAAATAACCTAATTTTTGGCTAATACCTTCAGCAAAGTTCCCATCGCTTCCCAAACGATTGCCATAGATATCTTGCCAGCGAAAATCTAACTTAAAGGTATCTCCAATACCGTAATAGGGATTGAGGGTATCCTTGAGAATTTCCGGTAATGCTTGGGATGGTGTATTTTTTGCTGCGGTAGTTAAAGCATAAACCGGCAAGACTTTTTCATAGACCCATGTTGTATCATCCTCATCCTCTTCAATCGGTCCGATCGGTAGACGGTCTTGCCCGGTTTCCTCCTCAGCTTCAATTGTACTGGGCAGCTGATAACTCAAAAGCTGATAGAGGTTTTGAATCTCATCGGTCGCAGTATCATTGTCTTGAGGTTCAATGGCAGTACGGGTCAGTCTAAAACCAAGATTTCCTGCCGGAATCCTTAACACATCAATGGTTTCACTACTGGTGGCAAAAATTTCGCTGACCTCATCATTGAGTGTACTAAACTGGGAATGATCAGATGGAATCTCAAGGCAGTTGTGATAGCTAGCGGGAGTGCTGCTAAAGGTCATTAACAGAGTGACCTGAGCCGTGTCCCCATCAGCAAACAGAGAATCTGGTAAGCCCTTTTGCTCATAGCTATAGTTGAGGTAATAGCCTTCACTATTTACAACAGTGCTTTCTTGAACCAGTGTTAGGAATGGTAGGAAATTCGTAGACAAGTCTAGTGTCACAGTACGGTTATCCCCAGAATCTAGGGATAAATTCGTCTTCAGCATCAAGACGTCAGCACTGCCATCACGGGTCAGAACTTTAGAGTCACCACTGTCATCCAAATACAACAAGGTCAAGGTTGTAGGAGTTACGTTTGCGGTCAGAATATCTTGCAGTAATTGCCGACTAGCCGTTTCAATCCGTTCAATAGCGTATACGGTCGGCAAAAATCCGCTCCCATCTGAGGTCGAGACTTGGCGGATTTCCAAGGTTAATTTAGTTGCCCAGGTATATCCTGCTTCAATCTCCGCAGTATCTAAAGTTTCCCCCTCCGCAGTATCTAAAGTTTCCCCCTCCGCAGTATTTAAGGTTTCCCCATCTTGAACTGACTGCTGATTGTAGAAAAGGGTTAAGCTTCTCTGAGCAGACGTAGACTTGAGATAATCACATAACCCAGAAGGAAGTTCCCACAGCAGATTATTGCTAGTTGCATTGATTTTTTGGCGAATAGTGTATTGCTGGTTCGTGGGATTGTAAAACTCCAGCAGTGTTGGAGGAGTTGTGGGCAAAATTCCACTGGTTTCTGCCTCATCAAGCTGCTGAATCAGTGTAATGGTGTTGTAGGTACCAGTATCAGGGAAAGGGTAATTAAGTTCAGGAGTTAAGGTTGCACTATCGCTGTTCTCACTTGGATCATCAATTAGTCGAATCCAGGTCAAAGTATCGGGTTTAAATAACCGGATTTCATTGGGGGTAATGGTTACTGTCTCACTATCCCCCTCTGTTCCGGAAACAGTCCGCGTGACTGTGACAGTAAATTGTTGTCCTGTACCAAGATAAGCAGCTTGTTGTCCATCAATGGTT
The DNA here is from genome assembly GCF_010672265.1 of Moorena sp. SIO3A2. Lineage (NCBI taxonomy): Bacteria > Bacillati > Cyanobacteriota > Cyanophyceae > Coleofasciculales > Coleofasciculaceae > Moorena > Moorena sp. SIO3A2. The sequence goes on along the minus strand of NZ_JAAHHC010000026.1, from coordinate 79,343 downwards.
GTAGTGCTACCTGTAAAGGTGGGTAATCGCAATCCATGCAACAAGAATCGTGAGGTCATTCCCGCTAAGGATTGGAACGACTCACCACCATTGAAATTAGTTAATAAAGTGCCTAGGGTAATCGTGCCATTTTCATCAACCCCCTCTTGTTTATCCCTAACATGATCGATGCCAAGCTGCACCGCAGAGCGAATAATTAAGGTGAAGTAGTCAATAAATAAAAGTTCAGCGATCGCTAACTCGGCGGATGAATCGTTGGTCGGTATTTGTCCCAGGACTTCTTCTGTGCTCTGGTTATGGTTATAGTTGGAGGATTGAAAATAAGTTTGAATCGCCTTGATTTGAGCGGGAGAATATTTCGTACTATCAAAATCAACGGTATTGAGAACAGTATCAGCACCATCCTTGAGTTCCATCTCAAGTTGAGGAAACATCGGGAAAATGGTACCACTAATTGTTGGATCTGTCTCATTTGTATCTGTATTATTTGTATCTGTATTATTTGTATCTGTATTATTTGTATCTGTATTATTTGTATCTGTCTCATTGATGGGGCGGTCGGTGATATCAAAGATAAAATTGGTAGACAAGAATCGAATCAGGGGTGCCCAAAACTCATCCGCCGGTTCTTCCTCTAAGTAGTTAACGAATAGGGTATAAACATCTTCTAACAATTCCAACGTTAAGACTTGATCATCAACATTAACAGCACTTGTGTCGATATTTAAAGCATTACGCTCACTATCTGATAAATAGGCATAAATCACCCATTTGAATAGGGCTTTAACTAACTCATCAAAGTCCGTATCATTATCTGTATTAATATCCCCAGTAGTGCTATTGCTATCCCCAGTAGTGCTATTGCTATCCCCAGTAGTGCTATTGCTATCCCCAGTAGTGCTATTGCTATCCTCAGTAGTGCTATTGCTATCGTCTAGAGGAATCGAGTTTTCCATAAACAATAACCCGATACCACTTACCCCTGTTTCGGTCTTGGTAAAGGACGGTTGAAAATAAATATCGAGGCGAAGCTTGCCGTCTTTTACAGTTTCCGGGCGCACCTGGTCGGTAAGGATTTCTAGCTTAATTCCCGTTGTGCCATCATCCCATCGCAATGACCGTCCACCAGATGTTTCAGTAGTGACATTTGTAGTAGTGACATTTGTAGTAGTGGCATTTGTAACTGTCCCTGTGCTACTAGTGGCCTGGGCTTTAGCAAAAGCAAAGGAGCGATTAGCCCTAGCATTTTTCTGCATAGAGGGACGCAGGGTTTGAGCACGGGCAGTAAATACTGGATCTGGGGGAGCCATGGCTCCCCCAGATACAGCAGCGAGTTGCCAGGGTGGTGTGGTATCTGAACCGAGGACAAATTGCTCCCGGACGGTCAATTTAAACTTAAATCTGATCCGGACAAAGCCAACCTTGATCGATGCTTTGACAGAAACCTTAGCCACCAGAGCCACCTGAATAGCTTTGTATACCTCCACCACAAACAGCACCGCAACTTTAACCAGGACTTCTACATCAACCTGAATCACTTTAAAGTCCACGACACCATAGATGCGACCAACAATGGCTACACCACCCTGAATTCGGTAATAGGTGGCCTTTTTCTCATTAGTATCGGTGGGATTATAGGTAGCAAACACCCCTTGCAAAAGGCCCTGCATGGTAATGCTGAATTCTGCGCGCAGAGGACCTTTGTTGATAATTTTCCCCAACCCGACCTGTAAGCCAATGCCAAATTCCAATACCGGGTCAAAGGTGCCACTAACAATGTCGGGAACACTGGTGGCTGTTTCTGCACTAAGTTTATTGAAATAGAAGCCCCCTAACCCTAAAAAGATGCCGACATTAACGGCAATGGATCTGGAAAAGTCACCACCCCAAGGGAAGCCCACATCGATACCAAAGTCCCCATTGGTATAGATTTCAATGGCAACCACTGGCAGGGTAATATGAACAGCACCAAAGTCGATATAGCGCATGGTGTCTGGTAAAACCAGCTCACTGCGATAGACCCCGACAGTATCACTAATGCGGCGATAGAGGATTTCAAATTCAAATCCAGCAAAACTTTGTACCGGGGGTCCCGACAAACTAATGCGCAGGCCATAGATAAAGGGGTCGTTGAAAATTATACTGATCTCAATGGAACCCAAAATCACAAATTGGGCACCAATTAACCAGCCACTCTCTGCACTAAACTGTATTGGCTGACCTGAAAATTGAATTGGTTGAGTGGGGTCAGAACTGACGGCTGAGGGTAAGGACTGTTGCAGAGCTGTGAGGGGATTTTGCCGCCGTTTAATAGGGGGAAGGGGTACCAAGGTTTGGCGCATCACCGTGGTGAATTGCTCAATAGTACGAGCTTGCTGCACAATTTCTGGTGCGAAGGCAACCCGTTGTCCCAAAGCCAGGAACTTCAGCTCGAAGATCGGGGCTTTAGTGCTGGGCACTTCTGGGGGATTCTCATTGACTGGGTCCCACTGAACTCGCTTTTTGGGTTCTCCGGGAATACTTAAGTCAACTGCGATCGCTATTTTTTTATTGGATGCTGTTCTAGCATTATTTTGTTGGGTACTGACCTGAGATGTCTTGGTGCCAAACTGGTAAGACAGCCCCACATTGGATACCTTAGCAATCAAGACATTCAAGGTAGCCTTGTAGGAAATGGTGATGGATTTCTCAGTTAGGTCTATCTCCAGACTAAACTTATCTAGCGCTATCTCTTGTTTAGCAAATTCATCCCAGGGTGGATCCAGTTCAAACTCAATAATGCTGGAGTCATAGACGCTGACAATATAGGCAATCAGGTCACCAATAGTGGGATTCTTACCACTGACCAAACTAACGCTAAACCGCAACAGTTTACGATTATTGATATTGGTGTACACTGCGCTCAACAACAGGGTACTGATTTGGAGTTGGAAAATTAACTCACCGGTACGATTTGCCAGGGCTTGGGATGAACGACCAGAGCTAGAGGTGCTACTGGTTTGGCTAAAGGTATAGATAACCGAGAGTTGTAAGGTATCGAAAAAGGGAATCGAGGCTTTGACCGTTCCTGCGATCGCGCCTTTTAGGGTCGTAGAGGTTCCCCCTGATCCCTGACTGGAGGTTTTGGCAATTTCAATCGCTGCTTGGATTTGCAGGGTTTCTTCCCCTGGCACTAAGGCAATGCCAGTATCCCAATCCATGGATCCGGTGAAGGTATAGCGGGATTCGACGATTTGGGTACTACTGTCTTGATAGCGGGTTTGTTGTAGCGCAAATGCCAAGGAAACTACTAAATCCCGCAACCCATACTCATCAAGTTTATCTTGGGAAAATCCAAAGGCTTTGATGACTTCGGTAATACTAATATTTTCAGCAGTGGCAGAAAATGCCCACTGACTGGCAATGTTTCCATTCTGTGAGGAAAATTGATGGGCGACCTTAACCGCAAATTCGCCCCCAAATAACTCAAAAAGCCCCTCAAATGACAGCTTTCGCTGCTGGGAGAGGGATTCTGCCGTATTCTGTTGACTCCCATTGGTTGAGCCAGAAGATTTGACCGACGACACTGACAGAGCAAGCTGTTGGATGGATAAGGTTGGCCCCGAATCGAGGGTAATCGACCAGGCATTTTCAATAGCAGCCTCAAAAGAAAATGCCCCTTTATCTGGTCGCAATTCCACCGCCATTTTGGTAATGGCTAAGTTCTGAATCGAGTCTGGTGCATCTAATTCTGGAATCAGTTCTTCCAAAAGCGCCACGACATAAAGTCGCTGTCCAGCAATCATACCGCCCTGATAAACCGTTACGTTGCGGTCTTCAATTTTCTCCAGGATCAAATTGACGGTTTCACCAGCAACGGTTAGCTCGGAGACCATACCAAAGCTAACACTGGTTGTTCTTTGCACTATTGCAGTCATAGCTCGATTCAGAAAAGATTAGGAGGCAAAAATGGAATTGTCGAAAGTTAGCGTTCAGTGGTCAGTTATCAGCCATTAGCTGATAACTGATATAGCTTTTCTCGAATTTATGAGTACAGTATTATTTGACACCAATTCCCTTCAAAACCTCTTGACTATTGCCTATTGCCTATTGCCTATTGCCTATTGCCTTAAAGGGATAACCTTTGTCCTCATCACTCTGAGAATTGCTATAAATTATCGCTATTCTTCATTACTAACTTTGAAATAGATCCCCCTTAATTTGAGGTCTAATCCATCTATTAATTGACCGGCATCATCTTGCCATTCTGCTGATAGTCCAACAGTGTAAGCTGTCTTGTCTTTGGCTACTGTTCCATTTGTGGCGGCACCGGGTATTCTGACATGAAATTCATCCACATATAAACCTGCTTCTAGAAGGAGATTAGCAGCATCCTGTAAGACAGCTATATCGGGCAAGAAATTCGGATCGATCGCTCCTTCTTTCAGTGTGCCATTTGATTCGCGAGCCTTATCTTCGTCCACTATAAAATCAGCCTCTTCGCTTGCGATACCTAGATTCCCCATAATACTACCAAGAGAGGTACCAACCGTACCAAGGTAGACTCTCTCCCCTGCCGGAAGTTCAACTTCAATTCCCTTTTCTTTCAGCTCAGTAATGGCATTTTTAGGTTCTAGGGAAATTGTCTTACCTGCCAGTTCTAGAGAAACACCAAAAAATACTTTAGTTTCTGACATTTTTTTGCTCCTTATTCAAAAATATTTAGTTTCAACAACTATCAATTTACAACAACAATTATAAATTAGACATTTACCCTTGAATTATATATCATATATAAATGATATGTAAACCTAAGAGGTATTTTTTTTATTGGGCAATAAAACTCCGGATATCTTTCCCATCTTGCCTCTTGCCTCTTGCCTCTTGCCTCTTGCCTTTTTCAGCAATTTGTGTGTTTACAACCGAGATACAAAGGCTATAGTTGATCGAGCTTAACTTCAGCTTCCGGTGGCACCACTGATTCTTCTGGAATCTTTGTGGTCGATAGATTATCATCAGCCACAGGATTGCCATTTTCGTCCACAAAGGTTAAGCCTTTTTTAACAATAACACCATTGGGATAATCATCCGATTGGGGTACCGAAAATACGGTAACTTTAATCCCCCTTCTATCTTCAGGTTCCGGGATAGGTTGGAAGACATCAATCTTCAACTTCATTGCCAGTTCAGGAGCAACATCTTGGTTGCTTAGAAAACTGAAATCTTTAATATCAAAGGGAAAATCCTGGGCAAAATTGAAGGGGAACTCATCATTAATTGATCCAGTAGCCGTATAACAAGGATCCGGTGATGTCCCTTCCGTAACAGTAATCGTTTTTGCCCACATATCAGATAATGGATGATTTTCAGATAAGGTGATGGGCAATTCTTCAGTAATGCTATAGGTAGTCTGTACTTCCTCCATAAACGTTGGAATATCGTTAATCTGTTCATAATTGGGGATTTTCTCCTCTGCCATCGTATCTCCTTTTGATCTAACTTAAATTAAACCTATTGCTTAAAGCCTTAACCTTTGGCATAGGCAGCATACCAGCCAACAGCATCATTACTATCAGTGGCATCAGGATTGCCAAAGATAACAATTTCGGTTTGTCCATTGGGGGGAAATGAGAGGACAAAAAACTTAAGAGCAACCTTCTTAATTTTCAACAAGTAAGCTGTACCAGAAGCGTTAGTGGAATCAACCAGTAATTCCACCGTCTTGAAGGACAGCTTCAGTACACTCTGGAGAGGAAAACCGAGCACATCCCCACCAATTCCCGGTAGCCTCAATCCCACAAAGGTTGTTGCTCCCTCCTGGGAACCATCCTGATTCGGTTCCCAGATAATCAACAGATTAACCACAAACTGAGCTGATCCCGACAATGCCCCCAGACTACCCAAATTAAACTCGAAGTTAAAACCAAAGCCACTGTCGGGCATAGAACCACTGCCCAAGGGAGTTTTCACAGTAAGATACCCTTGAGGCTTGCTATCGGGTTGAGCAGGGTCGAGATAGACGAAGTTAGTCAGCTTGAGGGGAAATTTGCTGTAGAGACTATGGGGGCGGGCTTTACTGCGAGCCAAATCAAAGGCAATTTGGCTGGGATCCACACTAAAGGTGATATCCTGGGTACCATTGGTATGCTTGCAGTTCATCACAATACTCAGCTTTGAAAACTGCAGGAATTGTTCGTTCTTGGCTAGCTCATCCAGTTTTTGCTGCAACTCGGCTGATGCTTGATTGAGAGTATCAATCCCTACTTGATAATCGTCTTCCAAGGCACGGGCACTGCGGTTGACCAGGTTGCTGGCAGTTAAAACTTCATCGGACAGGGAAGTATCTGACCCAAAGGATAATCCATCAAAGGTCTCTAGGTCACGGAAATTGAGACGGCCCCAGAGGGTAAATCGTCCAATGGTGAGTGTAGTATCATTACCTGGGGGATCTGTGGAAAAAGTGGCCTTAACGATGTCAACATTATTGAGAATATGACTATCGGGTAGGGCAAAATAGTTCTCGCCGCTAAAGCTAAAGCTATAGGTAATCACCCCATCGTGTTCTTCCGTAAAGCCCTGGAGAATGACAATATTCCGTCCTGAGCGACTATTGAGTAATTGGGTAGCTTCGTCAAAGAGTTTATCTAGGGTAAGATTGACCTGACTGGAAAATGCCGTGATTTGTGAATTTTGGAACTGCACCCGTAAGTTGGCCACCTGGAAGGCATAGCCCAAGGGACCGGTTTCTGGCACGGAGTTGTCTTGATAGTCCAGCAATCCAAACAGGGAAGACTGTTCCGCTACCAATTGCCCATTTTGGGGCAAAATCGGGGTGCCATTACTCCCGACATACTGAGCGTAGAAGTTATCCTGGTCTTGTATGCCACATTCTAGGGCTTTCAAGTCTGGAGGCAGTCCTGTCCCCTCTGGCAGCTTGACATTTAATGCGATCATCCCTGACCAAAAGGTGCTGCTGCCAACCCGGGCTAGAGGGGCAGCATTATCCCGGTCTTTTTCAGCAGCATTGGGGTCCTCTGCGGTTGCGATCGCATTTTCAAAGAATGTCACTAAGCGATCGCGCACTGCTTTAATCTCTTTGACCCGTTCCTCGGCATCAGTTGCCGTCCCGACAAATACCTCCGGTTGTTCCCACAGGGCGGTATCCTTGAGAATATCAATCAGGGGCTTATCTAGGAACTTAAACAGTAAGACCGTATCACTATCCCCTGTGCCCTGTCGCCAATTGTCTGGATTAAGATCAAAGGTCCACCCTTTAATAGTTAGTTGGTTGTTCTGAAAATGCTCTTTGATAACTTGAGGAGGTTCATTGGTATCAAAGGTTTTTAGGGAACTCGGGTCAGTGATCACCAGGAACATCTGACTGGACTGGAAAGCTGAACGGAGGGATGAACCCCGTTCTAAGTCCTGCAAACTCACATCCTCATTGTCGGTATCCTTTGCCAGTAATAGGCTATTGAGGGTTTGATAATCAGAGGAATAAGTTGCCAACAATCCCAGGGACGTTGTACCGGTGATGGTTTCCGTTGTTGAGCTAGCAGCAGCAGCTGTCATGGCCTGAGCGTCAGGGGTAGCTGATCTACTCAAGGCACTGAATGCTTGGGGACTAGATGTCCCGGCTCCTAGTATTCCTTGAGTGTCACCGGTAAGTTGAGTGGTGTCCGTTTCAGCAACAATTTTAATTTGTTTGCGCCGCTGGGGATTGAGGATTTGTTCCTCCATTTGCTGATAGTGAGCCAGGGTTCCACTTACTCCACCATAGGGAAACAAGGGTAAATATTCTCCCCTTGGCAGTCCTGTAACGGGAACCTCCAAAAACGTGAGGGGATCATCAGTGGGGTCTTGGTTTTCATCCTGGAACGTTGATGCTTGATACAGCAAGGACTGCTTGGGTTGGGAAAAATAGACCGGTAAATTCGTTACTTGGTCATAGTCAATATATCCCCAAGCTGTGGTTGTTACCGATTCTAGACGCTGCCCAGCTTCATTGGTTTCTACAATTTGCTCCGGAACGAAATCCGGCGCAAAGGTCGGTTTTCCAGCTTCCAGATGCAGAATATTAACCTGTTGACTCGACAGTTGAATGTATTCAATCCCCGCTAATCCACACAAGAAGTTATCTTCATCTCGTATCGAGAATTCCTGACCACTGGGGATGGGGGTACTCTCGTAATTGGGAACCGAGAGGGTATATTTCCCTTGGGGGACTAGATACAAGGGTGAACCAAAAATGCTAGAATTCTGCCCTGGACGCTCTGCAAAGATTAGCCGACTGTCCCCATGACCATGGGGAGTGACATGAATGGAATATCCCAAATTAGTGCGATAACAAGAAGGCAAGGATAAATCCGAAATAGTAGAGTTTCCTGGCTCTACAAAAGCAAAGTAACTGCGTTCGCTATTCAAGGGTTGCAGTGGATCTAGGGCGCTATATAAGGTCAGATTTTGGCTACCATCCCCCTGCTCAGAATAATGGGAGGCAGCATCGCTATCTTCCCCCAGAAACGGATATCGATGGCTAGAAATCAAGAATTCCTGGTCGCTATTCAATCCTGCAAAACCAGACAAGGGGTCAGTGGCGTCTAGTAAGGAGTTTGCGGATTTGAAAAACATCCGCAGGGTCACATCCAGATAGGCCAGTTCCTCAAAGGAGGCTGTGCCAGGAGACCGGTTTTGCAAGGTCAGGGCAAAGGCCAGGCAACCGGCCAACTCTCCGCTAAAGGGTAATGCGATAGCTTCCCCTGCCTGATTGACCTCAATGCCTTTGAGTTGATAAGCACCATAACCTGTGGACAAATAAAAGGGGTCACTTTTCGGTGATTCAGTTTCCGGTGATTCAGTCTCAGTGCTAGGGAGGTTGTGTAGAGACGGATCCAGGGCAAACACAAATCCGTCTTTGGTTGCGTTCAACTGACAAATTACACCACTAGCGATCGCTAATTCATAGTTCCGGAAATTGAAAAAGGTCAGTCGCTCTACAGTATCTGTTGGGGAAAGAGTCAGGGCATGAAATCGCCAGCGAGAGACTAACTCCTCTGGGTTATCAATCCACAAAAACCGGGTATTGCGTACCGAAGGTGTAATCATAAATTCACCAATGCGGTCGCTCAACACCGAAAGGTCTATGGCATCATTCCCCTCTGGCACAGCTTTGAGAAATAGATATACTCCCTGCTTTATTGTCCAAGTTTCTTCCAGGGAAAGGGTTTGAGAACCTTCTATCGATCCGCCCTTCACCCAAAACCCAATGCTATAGGGCAGGGTAGGGTTAACGGATTCAGGTAAAAAGTAGAGCGCCTGTGCTGTTGATTGGGTAAAGGTAGTCATCTGTTCACCCCCTACAGGACAATGCGATCGCCTTTGACCAGAGGCAAATCAAGCACTGGACTATCTTCGTCCAGGTAGATAAACCGATAGCTAGGTTCGTTAGACACCCCTTCGTGTAAAAGGCGGCTCAACCTCGGTTTTCCGGTAGAGTTCAGTAGGGATTCTCCTAGGGATACGGACGGAATACTGACACGTTGCTCCATCAGTTGTCGTAAAGTCGTTCCCACCGGAACAAATACCGGTTGTTCCTGTAGCACCACCGTAATTTCTGGAATCACTGTTGCTCGTCCTCGGAAATAAAAGCTAGCAACGTTTGTCTTTTTATCCAGGTCTGTTACTGTTGCGGCTCCCATAATGGTTGCAGCCTGTCCGGGATCGAGGGAACCTGCAGAGGGAGCTGCCAAACTAGGATAAACCAGCCGCAAGTAGGGTTTTTGATAGCCAACTTTAAAGGTATCCAGACTACTTCCAGCCCCTACCGTAGCAATATCTGTGGTGACATAGGGCTGAATTTGGGACAAAAACCCATCAAAATTAATCATTAGGTTAGTGCTATCCCGATAACTGTTGAGGCTGTAGTAAGACGTGCCACTGCCCACAAACCCTGAATTAGCCGTAGATTGGGCTGGATGAACGAATTGATAGTTTTGGTAATCGACCCGTAACCGCATTCCAGCTTGCAAATCCACTGAGCCATTAACAGTATCCAAGCCGTAGTAGTAGTAGAGAATTTCCTCAACCAACAACGGCATCCGTTCAGCAATCCGGGTTTTGACCAGAGTGAGGGTACCAGAAATCAGATTACTGTTGGTATCTAGTTGAGCAATAAAGTTGTCGTAATCGGTCTTGAGTTGATCTAGCCAATTGTCACTGCTTTCCGGAGGAGTTATGGTCAGGGTGCAGCTTTGATCGGCATTTTCTGTCAGGGTAAAGATGCCTGTCGTGCTGGAAATGTTATTGGAATCCCCAGCAGTGTTGAATAACTGGGGCAATGTTGTGGTTTGGGTGATAGTAGCAGGGTCGTTGCCATTCCCCAAATAAATAACAGGTTTTTCCTCCACCACCGTAAAGTAGTAGTCCGCTTGATGGCGAAACTGTTCCGCAAAGATCACATCTACTTGGGAGTTTAACCGTTCCAAAATCGCTTCCAGGATGTGATTGGGAGTCAGCGGTGGGCGGACTAGGGTAAACTCCGGCACTGTAAAGGTGTTTACCGTTCCTGCTTGATCGGTCCAATCAAAGGTTCCAGAGACTTTGGCCAAAAAGCCTAACTCAGTCAGTTCCAGGATTACAGTGGCGTTCATCACGGAAGCGATCGCTACCTGGTCGATAATCTTTTGGGAGGTACCAGGTTCAAAGATTGGACCTAAGGTAACTTCAAACGGTAGACTTAAATTTCTTTGCCCTTCCAGGACAAACTGCTCATTGCGCCACCAGCCATGGAGTACAAGGTTTTCTCCCAACCAATTGCCCTTGAGAACGACTTTCCCATCTTCAATCCCGAGGGGGTCAAATTGACTCCGTTGTTGATCGTGACGAGCAAAGAGTAGCTTGAAATCTACCGTCCAATCAAATGGGCGATAATCCCTTAATTGGGGGAGTACCAGTTCAGACACAGAGGTGATGGAAGACATCTGCCATATCTCACCCGTGCTATCTGGTTTCAGGAATAGAGACAACCCCTCTAGGGTATTAATTTGTCCTAATCCGATTTGAAGGTCTAATTCCGGTGAATTGAGGGCAAGTTTACCCGGCGCATCCCCTTGAACTGCCGTAAAGGGAATTGACGTTTTCCATAATGTGCTATCCACTTGTCCCCACTTAAAGTACCAGCTTGGGGAGGTTCCAGGTTCTGATTGCCATTCCAGGGCAATCTTGGTGAAGTCAAACTCAGGAGTAACTTCCCGGATTTCAGAGGTGTCAACCTTAAGATTGAGCTTAGACTCTGAATAGTGCTCTACATCCGGCATACCCTCCAAAGTCAGTTCAGCCGTTAGGGGTTGGTCCAAGGGACTGGGCATATTAGTCAGCGTCAGGTTGCCCAAAATTTCAATGGTGGGGTAGTAGCGCTGGTAAATCGCCTCTGGTGTCAGGGCGGAGTCATAAATTGCCACCTCGTAGAGTTCCCCTTCCCAAGGGAAATCTTGATTCCTTGGGGAGTTGCCCCTGCGATCGAGAAATAAAACGTCATTTGCTAACGCTAACTTAACAGCAGGGTGATTTGTCCAAGGCTTAAGTTCCTTATCACCCCTATCTTTCCAAGGAGAATCCTCCTGATCATCCCGATTTTTCCAAGGAGAATCCTCATCATCTCGATTTTCCCAACGATTACCCCTCTGATTCCTATTTCTCGAACGATTACTCTGCTGATGCCTATTTCTCCAAAAATGACGCTCCTGATCATCGCTATTAATCCATTTTGAATTGTCTAGCGTTCCATTGAGATACACCTTGGCATTATCACTCTCATCCCCCAAGTTATTCTGTGAAAAGGTATAGACAACATAGGTTAGCTCCTCGGTTGTTACTGTGTCGGGACTTGTGGTCAGGATTTGCCAATATCGGTTTCTATCATTAGTGTTGGTGCGCAATAGCACACTATACTCGTCTTGATGGTACCAATCCCCCGACCACCGATTTCCATAACCCTTTAGCCATTCTGAATCCCCTTGAGCCAGAGTCACATAGGGATTTTCAGGATCTTCGGATAGAGTAAGGACTATAGCTGGGTATTTTTGACCCGTTTGGCTAGGCTTAATCCAGGTTGCAATAGTGATTTCGTTGGTCTCTTGGAATGCCTTGATCAGTTTGCTAGCAGAACTTAGGTTTGCCGCTTCTAGGGTGGCATTTTCACTCTCGATCAAGCCATCTTTAACAGCGATAGACCCTAATCCCCACTCCACTGTTTCTGGCTCCGTTTGAATCCGTAAGTCGATGGCGGGTGCATCTTCGCTATTCCTCAAGGAGCAATCATAAACCCATTCTCCCGACTTTTCTCCAAACCAATAGAGCACCTGGGGTTGAAGAGGATTTGGCCCAGGTTGCACGGTAAAAGTCGTCAACTCTAAATTGCCCCAGGGTTGAATTGGGATTTCCTGAGGATTATTGGGATTGTAATTAAAAATTAGTTCAGAGCCATCGCTCACCCCTGCCTCAAGAACGATATCTTGACCAGAGAAAACCGCCGTCACTGTTCCACTGACAGTGGCGGTTTCCGAATTAAGTTGCTGGGTAAAACTCAGATTTAAATCTTTGAAATGGGTTGAGCCTTCGGGACTAAATCCAAAAGAGTCAGTAGATTGAACTCCTAAGGTAAATGAATCGCTGTCGTAGGTGAGTTCAATATTATAAAATGCATCGAAAGGTGAGGCGGGTAATCCCGGTAAAATTAGGCTACCTTGATAAAGGCTCTTATCAATGGTTTCTCCAGGTTTGAGAATTTGTGCAACTGATGATTCTGCTAGAAACTCGGATATTGTTTGTTTGCTATAGCGTTCCTTATCGAGTCCTTCAGGAATTGTAATCCAATAAATCTGGAAACCAGTCTGAGCATCAATCTCGTATTTAAAGTAGTACTCAGAACCTAGACTCAATAATGTTATAAATCCGTCTGCGAGCATAAAAACTCCTTTGAATTCTATCTAAGAGGATATCTCCCAAGTTTTTTGATACTGAATTTTGCCCCCCTAGCCCCCCAACTTTGGGGGGAACAAGAGTCAATTTGCTTCTAAAAGTCCCCCAAAATTGGGGGATTTAGGGGGCTTGGATGTAGCAAATGAGACTTCTCAGACAACCTCTAAGGATTCAGCAACGTTGGTTATGGAATAAAACCAGGAGCAAGTGCAGTTTTATCAAGTTGAGCCGGTTGAGCTTGCTCAACAAAATCTATCACAGACTACCCCTAAGCAGAGCTTTTTTTTTACTAAACTTAATATTTACTAAACTTACTTAATAAATTACTAGTAGATAAATTAGCAGTATCCTGAATATATTCCCGATACCGAGAGCCACTCCAGGTTTTTCCTTGATGTCTTTACTGTCTGCCTAGTTGACGTTTAGGTTTTTATCCTGTATCTTGTTTTTCTTATTTCTGAGTTTCCGGTTTTTTGAGTAGGTCTTTTGATGGCGGTTTTGATGAGATTTTGCGATCTAACTCTGCTACTTACAGGCAGTTTCTCTATTTCTTGTTTCAGTTCTTCTCTTGTTCCTTGCTGCTGAGCTATAGCCTTGGCTGCAGTCATGAGCATTTCTACCACTTCCTCCTTCGGCAACTGGTTGAATCTTTCTGGATCTAGTTCGATCGGCTTTTATTTGGTCACGATTGCAATCCTATACCTTTGTTTCGCTTTTGTCAATACCCCACACCCTTAATCCTTACTTTAGTCGGGGAATCAAAAACGACTCGGCGGTTAAAAACACCGTGAAAAGTTCCATTTTCCAACATGTCTTTTATTTGCTACACTTTTATCAGTAGAGTAAAGCGATAAAACTTTGATGTTGATCTAGGAAATAAAAATTCAGGATACTGCAGATAATTGCAGAAAATTTAATGAAGTTTACCTATAATAATATTGGCCTATAGCAATCCGTGTAGGAATTGAGATAATTTTGATGCGATATTCCCTACTCCCTACTCCCTACTCCCAGATCCGCTGTTCCCTTTGCTATATAAAAGCATTATTAAAGCATGGATATACGGTAAAGAAAAAAAACGAAATGATGCCTGAAATTATGGCGTTGCTGAATTAAGGAATGAATGCGCGATCATATGGTTTTGTTAAAGCCCCCTAAATCCCCCAAGCGAGCAATCCCTCGCTTGGGGGACGCAAGAAAGTTTTGTTCCCCCCAAGCGAGCAATCCCTCGCTTGGGGGGCTAGGGCGTGTCTTCAAACTCGGAGATCCCCCTAAATCCCCCTTAAAAAAGGGGGACTTTGAGTATCGCTCCCCCCTTCCGCGCGGGGGGCTGGGGGGGATCATAATCTTGCGGAAAACTTTGAAAACATGCCCTAGGGGGGCGAAACCATACCCAGAATCAGCAACGCCGAAATTATTGCCAAAGATTAGCTGATAATTCGTAAGCATATGCCCTAGGCGCACGCTACTTGAGGTGCATTCAGTCGTCAGCTGTCAGCCGTTGGCCTTGGGCTTTGGCCACGGTACGGGAATGGCCATGCTATGGGAATGGCCAACGGCTGAATGCTTACAATTAGATCAGCCAACTCGACGAAAGGGAAAGACTCACAGTGACGTGGGAATCCCCCGGCACGAGGATTGTTCCCCCCGGGGGAGGATGCCAATCGAAACCATACCCTAAAATGAGAGAGTTTTCCTATTTCATCAGTAAATTGGCGATATTGTTAATCTTTGTTAATTTTTAATAATTTTTATGGTGAGATCCCCAAGGGATGTTACTATCCGGTGTTTATGTATAAAAATTGTTAACGTGGATTAATGGGTGGAGAGATTTGGTGAGCCACTTAAGTCTAGAGCAAGAGGAGCAACTCCAGAAAATAGGGACTTATCTCAGCCAACTCAGGCAGGAGAAATCTATACCTATTGAGGAAGTCGCTGACACAACCTTTATTCGATTGCATATATTGCAAGCCCTTGAAGCAGGGCAATCCGAGCCCTTGCCCGAGCCAGTTTACATTCAAGGCTTCATTCGTCGCTATGCAGAGTTTCTCGGTCTAGATGGTCCAGGGATAGCCAAAACGTTTCCAGTTAATTCTGGATTATCCTTGAAAACCGAGGAAACCGAGGAAACCGAGAAAACCGAGGAAAGCGAGCCTGGTCAGTTAGTCTTGTATACAGGTACCCCCTCACAACAGAAATCTCAGACTCTAACCTCTGCTCAAAAGATTCCTAGGATTGTAGCCAAAAGCAAGACTGTCAAGACTGTAGCCAAAAGCTTACAACCCTATTATCCTTACATCATAATAGTAAGCTTGATCAGTGTTGCTGGTGGACTAATTTATCTACTCAACACCGTGTTCACCTATCTCACTAATCGACAGATCGAAAACTCATCCGTTGCTCAGGAGCAGACAACCCCAGATAAACCAGAACAACCAGCACCAGCCCCTAAACCCGAACCTAAACCACCCCCCAAACCTAAACCTTCCCCATCTAATCCATTAATTAAAGTAAGCTTGAGTATTACAGAGCAATCTTGGGTACGAGTGGTAGTTGATGGCAAAATCGAGTTGGAAGAAACCTTACCCAAGGGATATCAGAAAACCTGGATTGCTAAACAAAAACTGACTGTGAGGTCAGGGAATGCCGGAGGTGTCTTGTACACTGTGGATCAACAGCAAGCAAAATCCCTCGGGAAACGTGGTGCTGTGGTACAGAGGAGTTTTAGCTTAGCTGCTCAGTAGATCAGTGGCAGTAGCTTGTAGGGTGGGCAAAAACAGTTTGGTTTAAATGAGTATTCATGATTAGATTACTTTGCCCACCCTACTGGAATTGGGATTTTTTTTCTAATCATTCAGTAGCTTGTCGGGTGGGCAAAAACCCTTTGGTTATTTTGAGTATTCACGATTAGATTACTTTGCCCACCCTACTGGAATTGGGATTTTTTTTTCATATCATTACCGATTGATGAACCATTATAAAATGGTAATATCAATCACTAGATCGTTAAAGTCGCGATCGCTTAGCGGCTCTGTTAGAGCATCGCTTTCTTCACTATCATTACCACTTAAATCTTCAAAAGCGAATGTGAATGTGTTGTCACTCCCATTTCCAAGTTCAAGGATGTGGCTCATGCCATCACTGTTAGCAGCTGTGAAAGCAAAGAATATGTCAGCATCACCATTTTGAACATCATCCAATTCCCCATCTGTAACTAAGTAGGGAGCTAAGATAGAGCCTCCAGGAAGTGTAACATCAAAATTCACCGTGGTCAAGTTTTCGTCTACCTTGAAATCAACCACGCTGGCATCAATGGCAGCTTCTGCATAACCCTCTTGGCCAGGAGTAAGAGATTGACCCGTGATCGAATCAATTATCGTTCCTTGTTGATCAGCAATTACATAAAAGCCAATTAAATTGTCATAGTCCGCCTCTCTAGTCACAGTTGCTGTAGCTTGTCCCGACAAGCCGGTTAAATCTAGCAGTCCATCAGATGAGGGATTGTTATCGGAGCTGATTACGAAGGCATTGTCTGGAATTGTAGTAATTTCGGTGTTGAGCTTGATAATGTCAGCAAACGTCACTTCCTTTATGGCTGCAATTTCCTCTTGGGTAAAGAAACCGCCATCCTCAATCGGTCTCTCGAACCAGAAGCGGTCAGAATCCCGTATCCGCTCGTATTGCTCCCATAGCATTGCTTGAATAGTTTCTCCCGCACTCGATGGAGCAACAGGATCTTCTGCAAACAGCCCAATCAATAAGTCGATATCTTCCACAGTCTGGTAGAGGTTTTCGAGAGTATTTGCCAACTCTGCATTTGAAGTAATTTCCGCAAAAGTCGTTACCCGTGGTAGACCGAGACTTGCTCGCACTTGGTTATAGTCAGCCAAGCCATGATCCCGTCCCCGTTGCTGATTAGCAGAGTAAAGGTCAAATCCGATCGCTCCTGGTACTAAAGCGTTGCGCAGGTCAAAAACTATATCAGTATCAACATCTTCAGTAATTGTTTGACTCGCACCGCGCAAGATATTATCTATATCGCTACTATCATTAATATTGGGTGAACCAAATGTTCTTAATAATTGCAAACTGGTGAGATTACCATCAGCATCAATAGTGTCTATACGGTTATTAGTTTGGGTATGACCAACACGAAGACCAGCAGCGGCGAATTCACTAGTGATTTCTGGGGTTTGATCAGAGTTATAGCTGCTGTAGTCAGTGATCACATCACCCACCATCAGGGGGAGCCACTCGTACAGGACAATAGTTTGATATTGGGCAATATTAATCTGGCGAGAGCGTTGATATATCTGCTCATCTGTCCAGTCAGGATGAAACCTAGAAAGTTCTTGGGCAAGGCGGTTATGATTACGCATCCAGAGGGTATGCTGGGATGCCAAACTATCGTTCTCGTTAACCCGTGTATCCCCCGCTAGAAAACCCACATCCATAAAAGCGCCTTTACCACTGATTAGTTCTCCATCAGCACCTGTGATGTTAAGGGGTAACAAGTCGTCATTAGTGGCAACTGTTTCATCCGAGAAGACGTTGAGCTGACCTTCTGAAAAAGCACGAATTGCTTGATATTCTTCTTCAGTAGACCCATAAACTACAGAAAGATCAAGCCAAGAGGTAACAGTATTAATGGCTTTTCCTGGGCTCCCAGACTCCCCAGTACCGCTGAAAAACGCATCCCGTTCAAAGTCAAACTCCAAGCCACCATCTGCCTGTGTAGAAATTTCTTGAGTGGGAGGAGTGTTTGGTGGAAAATTCGGGTCATCGGCTGGAATGTCAATGGGGAAATTGAGCAATTCTAACCGGTTCTGGTTCTCTTCTTTTGACCCATTTGCTGCTAAATCAGTGTCGTGGTTGACGAACTGACCAAAAGCCCAAATGAAAGCGCTTAAGCCATTACCATTGGGATCAGACTCTCCTTCCTCTAGGTTAGAGGTGGCATTACTGATCACTCGGGTACTAGGGCGATCTGGTGGGTTAAGCAACACAAAGGGCGCATCAGATACATTGCTTAAGCCCTCTGTATTGGATATGACATTCAATCCCAATCCATTTAATCGGTCTGCTTCGGCTTGGGTAAATATCGGAATGGGTTGGCGCGTAACGGTATTGCCATCTATACCGATCAGAGCATTGCCTTCTGCATCAAATGCGATACCCGCCGGTGACTGGATTCCGTCTTCATACTCAATTGGAGACAAACGCAGCAACGGGGTATTAGGGATACCCAAAGAGACTTGGTCTAAATTATTCCTACTGCCGTCGATCAGGCGAATGGTAATCCCTTCATCGTTTACAACTAATGTGCTGTCGGCAAATGGGTCTCGTTGAAGAACACTGTTGAGATTTGTCATAACAAATGGTTAAATAAACCTAAGGCTTATCTATAAGAGTTCCCAACCATCAGGAAAAAATCCTAGAGGTTAAGTTAAATTAGGTTTTTTTTTTACAGCTGACACCATAATATTGACCTGAAAATATTGCTGTTTTTAGGTAGTTTTATGGTTGACCTCTAGGGTTGACTGTGCTTAGCTTACAAACGTCACGAATAAAGAGCCTGTTACTTTTAGAGCTCCTGAAAGTTTAGACGATAGATTTTATAATTGCTAAATTATTGGATTTTTTTTTTATTTAAGATAGTTTTAGCCATAAACTGGAGCTTTTTAACAGGTTTTATTCGAACCCAATTTAATTTGCAATCAGAGGATTGTAAATACTTTTGTCTGCTCTATATCAAATCTTTAATTCTCTGATGAGATGTATTTGATACTTTTAAATTTTATACCTTTACCTTATAGGAGCCGGGATTAGGGAGCAGGGAACAGGGAGTAGGGAGCAGGGAGCAGGTAACAGGGGAAAAATCCTGTGTACTTCATGAATATGATAACCGCTATATAAGTCTCAAAATAATCAGCTTTTTAGGTGTAATGTTTATGATAATTTTTCGCCCATTTCAACGACCTTTGATTAACTAAAAAAAATTGAAACTCTTCTGCCTTCTGCCGTAAGCATTCAGCCGTCAGCTATCAGCTATCAGCTTATGCGCTACGCGCACGCTACTTGAAGTGCTAGCAGGCGCTTTAACTGGACGGACTCGGATCAGTACAACGACCAGGGATTTTCAACTAGCCTTACCAGCCCGTCAGCTTGTTTACTACCTCCCGTTGATTAGCTGACAGCTGAGGGCTGATAGCTGAATGCTTACCTTCTGCCTTCTGCCTTCTGCCTTGGATCCAATACATTTTACTTATTACCAGCGGATGTGGTATGATTACCTTTTTACTTAGATAAACTTAAAAAAAGATAAAGAGAAGGCTTCAATAAAATTTACAAAAATCCTAACTCAAGGGATGACTGAACTTGACGGCTTAAGTTGACTAAGGTCACTTGTTTAACTTGGCCGAATAGGTCAGACTGGTTTTCGGTGCATCTCAGTGGTGCAAAAACACTAAACTCCAATACTGAAACCCCTATTATCTCGTTAGTTGAGTGATCGATTTACAAAATATGGGAGCTAGCCAAATGAACTTTGGTGTTTCTACAGGTGCGACCCGTGGAACGGGCATCTTGCCGTGGAATGGGCATCTTGCATGAAACTGGCATCTTGCCAGTTTCATGCTTATTTTCGGGCGGGCAGGATGCCCACTCTACTTCTATTCATTCGAAGATTCAGCAACGCGGATTTTTAATCAGAGTAACTATCCGGAGATCAGATTAGACACAACGGGAGAGGAGATAACGTCACTTGTAGGGCGTTGCTCACCTAAGGAATGGTTTAATAAAAATCAAACCATGCAATGCCCTAATTGTCATAGCCACAAAACTCATAAATATGGTCATCACAATTGAGACATTATTTAGCCAGACTACATCGAATTTCTCTATGCTACTCTAAATCTGAAGAGATGTTGAAGTTATCAATTAGGCTTCTTATTTATTATTTAAAGTTTCATAAAATCCCCATTTTTGGTTAATCATTCCATTATTAAGCAACGCGGTGGCGAGTGTCAAACGCGCCCTATATTTCCATGAACTCTTGTAAAGTTTTGGGTTCTTCAGTACCTACTATGCTAAATTTACAGTTAAAAATCTCCGAAAATATTACTGTGTAAGGGTTATGAGGCTATTTAACCATCAATTTTTCTGAATAATGCCTCTTCCTCCTGCTCCCTGCTCCCTGCTCCCTGCTCCCTTTGGCAAAGTGTTAATTTAGCATAACAAGTACGGAAGAGCCAAGTTTTGTAAATCAGTTGCATAAGTTTGTAAATCAGTTGCATAAGTCTGATTGCTTGGACATAGAAGTAGATAGAAGTAACAAGCTTTGAGAAAAAAGGAGCAACTGATATGGCGACTATTCAAGGAAACAACGGAGATAACTCATTAATTGGTACTGCAAATAACGATATGATGTGGGGTTATGATGGTAACGACACTTTGTGGGGGCAAGATGGTAATGACCAGCTCATTGGTGGTAATGGTTCAGACCAATTAATTGGTGGTTTTGGTAACGACACTTTGTGGGGGGAAGATGGTAACGACACTTTGTGGGGGGAAAATGGTAATGACCAATTAATGGGTGGTTCTGGTAACGACACTTTGTGGGGGGAAGATGGTAACGACACGTTGTGGGGGGAAAATGGTAATGACCAGCTCATTGGTGGTAATGGTTCAGACCAATTAATTGGTGGTTCTGGTAACGACACTTTGTGGGGGGAAGATGGTAACGACACTTTATGGGGAGGATCTGGTAACGACACTTTGCAGGGACAAGATGGTAATGACCAGCTTATTGGTGATGGCGGTTTTAACGACTTGATTGGCGGTAGCGGTGCTGATCAATTTGTCTTATCAACAGAGGGATTTACCACGATTACAGACTTTGAAGACGGAATTGATCGCATACAAGTATCAAATCGGACGTTCAATGATCTGGGGTTCATACTAAGTGGTCTGCCAAACAGTTTAATAATTGTAGATAACATTACAGGTTTTGGTATTGGCTCACTGTTAAATGTGAGCCAAGGAGATATTACAGCAGCTGATTTCATAGCTTAACAGAAGCACTTGTCAATGGCGTCAGTCCTGTTAATTCCCAGGAAATTACAATGCCCCCTCGCCATAAGCTGTTTTGCATTTAAATTGCACAACAGCAAGGCAGAAGGCAGAAGGCAGAAGGCAGAAGGTAAAAGAGTTTCAGGTTTTTTTTCCTGATTTAATCAAGCGATGCAGTTGCTCATGGGGGAAACCCCCATGAGCAACTGCGTCAAGACAAGGTCGTTTAAATGAGCGACAGCTTATATAGCAATTTCTTACCAAAAACCATCAAGTGTTAGAACAAAACTAGGCAAAATTGGTTCTCCTAATAATTTATTAGGCTGCTCTAATACTACTTTAGGTTTCCCACACTGATAAATCTCCACTTGCTTGGCTAATCGGTTGAATAACCAACCCAATTTTACCCCATTATCTAAGTATTCCTGCATTTTTAGTTGGCCTGGTTTCAGGTTGTCGGTGGGAGACATTAATTCGATTACAAAATCTGGTGCTATGGGTGGAAATTTTTCCCGTTGTGCCAGTGTTAGAGCCTCCCATCTTTCCCGCTTAACCCACGCTACATCCGGTGAACGCTCAGCGCCGTTAGGTAAATGAAATCCTGTAGATGAATCAAACACTATTCCTAGTTGAGATTGTTCATTCCAGATTCCCAAACGAATCAGAAGATTAGCATTTCTTGCTCCTGTCTCTCCACCAGTTGGAGCGATAATTACCAAATCTCCTTCTACGGTTCGCTCTAGTTTCCAGTCGGGATTAGCACAACAAAGGTCGTAAAACTGTTGGGATGTTAGTCTGGCATTTTCTGGCATCCTCAAGATTGATTGTGTCATGAGCAAAGGGCACAGGAAATAGGGAACAGGGAATAGGGAAAAGGGAACAGGTAAGAGGGAGGCAAGAGGCAATAGGCATGCTAGCAATAGTGGCGTAGGGTGCGTTAGGGACGGGCTCACTCTCATTTTACGCCTGTTCGTCCCTGGTTGGTACAGCCCGTCCCGTAACGCACCACTCAGGGGCTCACTCTCATTTTACGCCTGTTCGTCCCTGGTTGGGACAGCCGGTCCCGTAACGCACCACTCAGGGGCTCACCCTCATTTTACTTAGATCTTGCACCAAGTTTAAAATTTACCTGTCAAGCTAGTAAACAGGGAACAGTGATAATATTTGACTATTTTAGTACTAAAATTGATTGTTATTACTGCCGTTATTAAGTTTTTTTTACTGGTGCAATATCTCTCTTTTAGGAGCAAATTATTCGGGTGCATCTCCTAAAAGCTGTTTGACACGGTGGTGCGTTACGGGGCTGGCTATCCAAAGCCTGGCTACGAGGACGAAAATGAGGCCCCCCTAACACACCCTACGCAACTTTTTTACAAATATGAGATGCACCAAATAATTCCAACAATATCGTAAAAAAAACTAGTTAAAAATTAGCGTTTGCGTAGCATCATTTTCAGAATATTGCTGTTTTTTATTAATCCTAAAAATTCCAAAAAAAAGTTTTTTAAACCCTTGACAATCATAATTATAATCATTACAATAATCATTAAATGACCACAATGAGTTCAATTATTAACTTATGCGATAAGGATTTACTAAAAACTTCAAAAAACAACCTGCTAAGCACACTTTGAAAGGGTCTCGGGAAGCAGTAATTTATAGTATGCAAACCATGTATGCCCTAGGGTATGCGGAGATTTGCGAATGGACTCCTCTGGAGCCGACTGAGGTTCCAGGCGAAGTGATAACTACACTAAACAAGTATTGGTTGTTGCCATAACACCTTGAATTTCTGGGGGGTTTTCCCCCCAGTCAAAGGTTCCGGTCTGCTTAAATAGGATCACATCAGGTTAGGTTTAGTAACTGAGTGACATAGCAGAAGTCAGAAGTCAGAAGTCAGAAGTCAAAAGTAAAACTCTTGCGCTTACTTAGCTTTGAGACTTTTGTAATGTCCTAACTGCCCTGTCTTGATGCAGTCGCTCATGGGGGAAACCCCCAAGACCGTAATGGTGCGCTTTCCGTTGGCGAATTAAATTCGCCACGGGTCGCACCTCTGCATCGCTGGCGACTGCTATATAACAATTTCAACGGACTTATTGTGGAGTTTAAATAGCCGTGGATAGTATTTCTACGGCTATTTTTTTGTAAGTATTCAGCTATCAGCTATCAGCTATCAGCTATCAGCTATCAGCGGTCAGCTATCAGCGGTCAGCTTAAGCGCTACGCGCACGCTACTTGAGGTGCTATCAGCTATCAGCTTATGCACTACGGGCACGCTGTCTTGATGCAGAGGTGCTTTTGAATAAAATAAGCTGACGGCTGACGGCTGACGGCTGACGGGCTGTTGATTCGATTGATTGAGAAACCCTATAGTCTTAAGAGACAAGCCGCTGGAAAAATCAAATATTCCAGGAAAAAGAGTTTCCAGATAAACTGATAAAAACTAGCGATCGCATTTTTATCCTCCAAGTCTACCTGGTAAGAGCGCCACCACATTACTGCTAATGCTACCAGATGGGTCCCTACCAAGAAGAGGATATTTACTGAACCGAGGAGCAGCACACTAGCTAGCACCATGGCGAGATAGCAAGCAGTAATTACTCCCCGTGCGATATTAAATACCGCCAATTTACCGAGGCGGATGGTAAAGGTAGTGATATTGAAAAGCTTATCCCCATCGATATCTGGGACATCTTTGAATATTGCGATCGCAACGGTAAAGACTAAGATAAACCAGGTCAATGCCCACACTGCTGCGGTGGGCATCATCACTTGTCCCTGTTGCAATGCCCAACTAAAGTGTAAAAACAGACCTACATTAACGATTGCTCCCCGTACTGAAAAAATACATAGCGCTGCCCAAAAGGGAAACCGCTTCAGCCGGATCGGTGGCAAGGAATAGCTTGTACCAATTGCCAAACTAATACTGACCATCAACAACAACCACGGTCCCAATAACCAAGCAAACAGTAGCGCTAGGATACCAGTTATCGCCACAATCCCCTGACCTTGTTGCAGAGAAAACTCCCCTGCAGCAATGGGAAGATGGGGTTTATTAATCTGGTCAATCTCCACATCGTGGACTTGATTTAGTCCTACGATATAGACATTACCGCACAAACAAGCAATCCAAGCTCCCAACAGTTGACCGAACCCTTGCCAAGTCCAACCACTGTTAGTCATGGACACGGCAATGGGATAGAGGGCAAAAATACTTAAACTCGTCCCAATAATCGTATGGGGACGAGAAAATTTCCAGAAACTGTACAGCCAAGCGGCTGGTTGCTCCAATAGATTAATCGAGGGAGGAGTAGATGTTTTAGAGG
Organism: Moorena sp. SIO3A2; assembly: GCF_010672265.1. Classification (NCBI taxonomy): domain Bacteria; kingdom Bacillati; phylum Cyanobacteriota; class Cyanophyceae; order Coleofasciculales; family Coleofasciculaceae; genus Moorena; species Moorena sp. SIO3A2. Next base: position 54,990 of record NZ_JAAHHC010000026.1, on the reverse strand, counting down.
AAATCTGACTCATGGATCAGGTTAATGGTATTAGGGATTAAAGTTTAGGTTAATGGTTTTACTACTTAAACTTAGTGTAAGGGTTCTTAATACGTAAGCATTCAGCGGTCAGCGGTCAGCGGTCAGCCGTCAGCCGTCAGCTTATTTTATTCAAAAGCTGTTCGATGTAGCTTGGCCGTAGGCCAATGGCTGTTCGCGTAGCGTGCGCGTAGCGCATAAGCTGATAGCTAATGGCTGAATGCTGATAGCTGAATGCTGATAGCTGATAGCTTACCTAAATCCCTAATCCCTAAAGCTCTACACCTGTACCGGCGTCCGATAATCTCTTCTCTCCTCGAAATTCCCTGCTGGTTCTTCCTCAAGGTTGGTAATTAAACGAACCCCGCGCTTAAAGGTAAGGTAATGCCATGCCCACTGAATCATTACCAGCAACTTGTTATCAAACTCAATCAGGAAGAAGATGTGGATAAAAATCCAGGCCAGCCAAGCGGGGAAACCAGAGAACTTAACAAACCCCAAATCCACTACTGCGGCATTCCGTCCAATCACCGCTAAATTGCCATAATCCTGGTAATGGAAATCCGGTACTGTCTCCTCCTTAAGGCGCTTCTGAATCAGAGTAGATACATACTTGCCTTGTTGCATCGCCACTGGCGCAACTCCTGGTAGGGGCTTACCGGTTTGATGAGAGAAATTCGCCAAATCACCAATCACAAAAATATCCGGATGTCCGGCCAAGCTCATATCCGGTTGTACTATCACCCGTCCAGCCCGGTCTAGCTCGATACCAGTAGCGTTTGCTAGCGCCTTGCCCATGGCAGATGCTTTCATCCCTGCTGCCCACAGAACAGTTTTGGCGTTAATTTCCTCTACCTGCTCTCCTTGACGCATGGTAACTATATCATTATCAATATTAGTAACTAGAGTCTTTGTCTGTACTGTCACCCCTAACCGTTCCAAAGAATTTTGAGCTTTTACTGATAACTCCGGTGGGTAAGGAGGCAAAATCCGATCCATCCCTTCCAAGAGCAAAATCCTCGCTTCGGAGGTATCAATATCGCGGAAGTCATTTTTTAAGGTGTCGTAAGCCAACTCTGCCATAGCCCCGGCTAATTCCACTCCAGTTGGTCCGCCTCCTACCAACACAAAGGTCAACCAAGCGCGACGTTTCTCGGGGTCAGTTTCTTTTTCTGCTGCTTCAAAGGCAGAATAAATCCGACGTCTAATGTCTAGGGCATCTTCAATGGTTTTCAAACCAGGAGCGTCTTTTGCCCATTGATCATTACCGAAGTAGTGGTGGCTAACGCCAGTCGCCACGATCAAGGAGTCGTAAGATATTTCTTTGTCTGCTAGTTGAACGGTTTTCTGGTTCGGGTCAAGACCAATTACTTTCCCCATCAGCACTTGAGTATTTTTCTGGTGACTCAGGATTGCCCGCAGGGGTGAGGAAATATCACCAGCGGATAAGCCCCCGGTAGCCACTTGGTAGAGTAGGGGCTGGAACAAATGAAAGTTCCGTTTATCGATTAGAGTTACTTTCACTGGTGCCTTTCTCAGAGCCTGAGCAGCATAGAGTCCACCAAATCCGCCACCAATAATGACCACATGGTGAGGAGTAGTGGTCTTTGCTTCACTAACCATAGAACCAACCATAGAACTAACCATAGAATGTCTTACCTCTCCTGAATTTATTTACGATTGATTTTGTTTACGATTGATTACGAATAACGTCCCTGTCTTAACCGTAGACCTTTTGTAAAAGTCAGTTTTTAGGAGGTAACTAAACTATCGTAGTTATCACCCTGTTGTTGGCTATTTATGCAACAGATCTCGTCTTTCCCGAGGCTTCTTAATATAAGTTAACATTAAAAACTATTAAATGTGTCGTGAAAACCACCCAATTTCATAATATAATTATAAGTTTAATTTTTAATTAACATAAGAGCCCCAAAACAAGCTCAACCCGGATTGTCAATCCTAGGAATTGTCAGGGTTTGGTAACAGTTTGTTTTTATTCGAGTCAGTGTGATGCACATTGGATTTCTCAACCCTCACGGTAATTTTGACCATAAAAATAGCTACATTAGCGAACATCCCGATTTCGGTGGTCAGTTGGTTTATGTCAGGCAAGTGGCAGATGCGATCGCAAAACAAGGTCACCAAGTAGATATTCTCACCCGCCACATCATTGATCCGGATTGGCCAGAATTTGCCGAGACATTTGATTGCTATGGGAGTGTAGACAACCTTCGGATTATCCGATTGCCAGCCGGACTACAAGAGTTCCTGCGCAAGGAGTTGTTATGGCCCTATCTCGTCCAAGACTGGGTACCAAACATCCTGGAGTTTTATCGAGAGGAAGGTCGATTCCCTGATATCATGACTACCCACTATAGTGATGGGGGACTGTGTGGAGTGCTGATTGAGCAACAGACCGGGATCCCTTTTACTTTCACAGGTCATTCCCTAGGGGCTCAAAAAATGGATAAACTCCACGTCACTCCAGAGAATCTGGCGGAAATTGATCACTATTACAATTTCCGATACCGGATCCTAGCCGAACGGTTGAGCATGAACCACTCAGCCCTCAATATTACTAATACCGCACAAGAGCGGTTCCAACAGTACAGTCATCATGCTTATCGTGGAGCAGTGGATGTAGAAGATGATCATCGATTTGCCGTGATTGCACCGGGAGTGAATGCTTCTGTTTTTGGTTCCGATGCGATCGCTCATAATGAACAAGCGACTTATCAACTGATTGAACAGCGATTGCGCCGGGATATCAGTGAGTCACGGCGCAATCTACCAGCTATCTTGGCATCCAGCCGTTTAGATCCCAAGAAAAACCTCCTAGGTTTAGTGCAAGCATTTGCTGACGATGTGATAGTCCAAGAGAAAGCCAATGTGGTGCTGATTACTGGTGGATTGGATAACCCCTTGCAAGAAAAAGTCCAGGATCAACAGACCGAAAAACTAGTAATCGGTCCCATCCGGGAAGTAGTACGAGAAAAAAATTTGTGGGGTAAAATTAGTGCTTTCTCAGTACCCGATCAACCAGCATTAGCCGCCTCCTATCGGTATTTTGCTCAGCGTGGTTCGGTGTTTACTCTTACCTCCCTGTTTGAACCCTTTGGTCTTGCTCCTTTAGAAGCAGCAGCGGCTGGATTACCGATAGTAGTGACAAAAAATAGTGGTGTCGGTGAAAGTCTAAAAGTAGGGGATGAAGACTATGGTATGTTAGTCGATCCCAATGATCCAGCAGATATTGCTAGAGGAATCAGGGAAATACTTTGTGATCAAAAACTGTGGCAAAGGTTACAGAAACGTTGTCAGCAGTATGTTTTGAAATATTACACCTGGGATAGCACCGCTTTAAACTACTTGAGCCGAATCAAACAGATTATTTCTGAACCATCAGCACATCCTGTTGCTGAGTTAATTCCGATCCATTCCTATTTCCGTGCTCCACAGCCAGAGAATGATATTGCTTTGGAAGAATTGAGCTACTGGTATTTTGTTAAGGATTAGTTGTAGGGCTTTTTCCAAGACTTTCATTCTCATTAATCTCGAACTATAAAATTCTCAAGGGCAGAGGTTTATTTTAAGCTGTTCGCCTAGCGTGAGCCTGTGGCTGACGGCTGACGGCTGACGGCTGACAGCACCTCAAGTAGCGTGGCCTACGGCCAACGGCTAAATCCTTACAAACCAACCGATTTTTTTTCCTGAAAAAAGTACCCTTGTGGGTACTGTCAGAGTCATAAATTACTTTTTAGATTTGAATAGACATCTTAAAAACATATCAAAATTCTTTTCCCTAAGGAGATTCTCATGGCAAATCGTTCAGAGAAGTCTTTTGACATTCGCCTTGACGCTGCAAAACTAGCCAGAAGTCGTGACTATCCTACCCATAAAGCCAATGGGGATGAACAGCGACATGCTGATGATCAGTATTTTATGTCCTTTACCAAAGGGCTACCTCACAATCCTGATACAGGGCTACTACAAGACCCACAGGATTTTGTGGAGTTTCGCCGTGCAGTGGACGATGGCTTTATTGATCCCTTCTCTGATCGGGTACGTCATGGTGCCAAATTTGAGGTAGTATTTACAGGTCAAGACTACACTATTAAACCTGAGACTAACCCTGATCTGCTTGAGCAATTTAGACAATGGCAAGCACCAACTGCAGGGGTTGTCTTTGAGCTAAACGGACCCGATCCACAAGCGGTTACCATGCCTCCAGCACCACCGTTAATGGATGCTAGCGGTAAGGCTAACCCAGAGCTAATTTTTGAGATAGCAGAGGTCTACGAATTAGCCATACTGCGGGATCAGCCCCTCAATGACTTTGAGAAAAGAGGAGCGAATAGCAAAATCGAGAGTTCAATCAATCGTCTCAATGCCCTCGACTATATTCGCAACCAAACTGGACGACCTCGGAAGGTAAATTCCAGAGGCAAGCTTGATGAGCAAAATGTATTCCGAGGCTCTTCTCCAGGAGTGGAAGTCGGCCCCTATCTCTCTCAGTTTCTACTGATAGGTAATGTTGATCTCAATGGTGGTGGCAACGTTGCAGAGGGGAAAATTACCTATGGTGCTTTGCAAATTGATCAAAAGGTTCCCATTGCAACACCCTGCCAAGATTACATGACCAACATGGAAGACTATGTCTTGGTTCAGCGTGGAATTAAGCAAGACAGAGAAACCTATGTTTTAGAGAATGATCAAAACCCTAAGCTACCAGATCGTCCAGCTCGTCGATTTATCTCCACTCCCCGGGATTTAGCCACCTATGTTCATTACGACGCTCTTTATGAACCCTATCTCAACGCTTGCATCATTCTCCTGGGGATGCAAACACCCTTCGATCCCGTTTTTGATCATCTTTCTGGGGGTGGTGTGGCAGCAGCTAATCCAGCAACCCGTCGCAATGCTGGTGGTTTTGCCCTCTATGGCGGTCCACACATCTTAACTTTGGTTACTGAAGTCGCCACACGAGCACTCAAAGCTGTCCGCTTCCAGAAGTTCAATAACCATATTCGCCTGCGACCAGAGGCATTGGCAGCCCGGATTGAACTATTACGGCGATTTCAAGAGCTACCTAATCAAGCTAAAGCTAGTGTACCCAGAGCATTAATCAAGTACATTAGAAGGTTTGAACGTGAACTAGAAAGCAACGGTACTCTCAAGTCGATTTTGGAACTAGCCAATCAAAATGGCTCTAGCTCACAGAATTATCTACTACCAATGGCATTTCCTGAAGGGTCTCCCATGCACCCTGCCTATGGTGCAGGACATGCCGCTGTTGCTGGGGCATGTGTGACCATGCTTAAGGCATTCTTTGATACTAGTGCAGTTTTAGTAGAAACACCAGTCAAAAACCCAAAACCGGGACAAGCAAGGACACAGATCAGATTTAAACGCTATAGCCCCAAAGATCAGGCTATTGTGTTCCGTGCCCCTGATCCATCTGCTTACAGGAAAGGTGAGGCGAGACTTGTTTCAGAGCGTACGAGGGATTTTTTGACTCTGGAGGGTGAGTTGAACAAACTCGCTGCCAATATTTCTATTGGTCGCAATATGGCTGGGGTTCACTATTTTACTGACTACTATGATAGTTTGCGCATGGGTGAAGAAATTGCCATCGGTATTCTGGAAGAACAGGCATTGACCTATTCCACTGATCCCTTTGTGCTGTCACTCCCAACCTTCGATGGAGATGTGATTCGGATCGGTGCGCGTTGAGCTATCCCTTCCTTAATGATGGGTATTAAGTTGAATACCCATCATTAAGGAGATGGGGAGATGGGGAGATTTGATTAAGGGTAATTATGTTGGCGTTGCTGAATAATGGAATGATTTTAAGAGTGAGGTGGAATGGGCATCTTGCTTAGGTGCGCTCTTACTTGGCGAATTAAATTCGCCACGGGTCGCACCTGTGGAATGGGCATCTTGCGTGGAACTGGCATCTTGCCAGTTTCAATATATTTCCGGGCGGGCAGGATGCCCACTCTACTCATATTCATTCAAAGACTGACGCAACGCCATTATGCTGACATTATATTAGAAGTGCTTTAAAGTTGTCCGGATTTCCTCGATTGTTTGATGTCAAAAGAGTATAGAGAGGAAAGTGGGCAAATTATGAGCAATTTATATCTGTTAACAACAACTTTACTCACTGGAGGAGCAATGTCTGCTCCACCACCACCACCCCTACCTGCCAATCCCTCAGATCGCCTCTCAACCCTGTTAGTGTCAACAGCTAAGAAAGCATTGCAGGCTCGGGTTAGTCAAAAGATTGTCCCTACTGTAGAAACCACTGTCGAAACCTCCTCTCCTCAATTTAGTAGTCAATTTAGTAGTCAATGGCAGAAACGTAGCCCTGCTAAATTGTTACAGCCGTTTTCAGATGAATTGACCTCACTACCTTTAGCTGCAAGCCCCCTAAATCCCCCAATTCTGGGGGACTTTAACTCAATTTCCCCCTCCGGTGCGCTTTCCGTTGGCGAATTAAATTCGCCACGGGTCGCACCGCAAAGTTGGGGGGCTAGGGGGGCGAAACTTGGTGTAAAGTATCGGCAAAGTTTACCCAACTATCGACCTGCTACTCCTTCACCAAAGTCGGGAACGGAACTGTATTATCAACGATTAGCTGCCCTCAGAGCTGGCAAACTTTATACTCGCTTACCTGCTCATAGTTTCTCATCGTTTTGGGCAAAGGGATTAAATCACAAAGGAGTCCCTCTGAGCAAACCTACCTATCAGCAATGGAAACAACTCTTGGCACAGGAAGCCAGAGCTGTTGCCTACGGACAGGGTAACAATCGTCTGTCTATGGTAGTGGGAGATTCCCTAAGTTTGTGGTTACCGGCACAGGGATTACCTAAATATCAACTTTGGCTCAATCAAGGCATTTCTGGTGAGAATACCAGTCAAATTTTGAGTCGATTATCGGCATTTTCCCAGACTCGTCCTGATACAATTTATGTGATGGCAGGTATCAATGATTTGCGTCAGGGGAAAACCGACCAAGTTATTGTCAATAATCTGCGCCAGATTACCCGTCAATTGCGGCAAAATCACCCACAAGCTCAACTGATTATCCAGTCGATTTTACCGACACGAGCTACTGCTATTTCTAATCAGCGCATTCGTAATCTTAATCAACAAATTGCTCAGATTGCTCAACAAGAAGGAGCAGCCTATCTCAATCTTCACAAGTTGTTTACTGATAGTAAAGGTCAGATGCAGCACAACTTGACAACTGATGGCATACATTTAACGCCTCTTGGCTATCAGGTTTGGCAAGAGGCGCTACAGTATACAGAATCGTTGATTGCTGCAAATCGCGCTAGGGCTTCATCTCTATGAACGGGATTGTCGGGAGGCCAGTTTCTCACAATTAGCTTGGGTTTGCTGCAATAGTTGCTCTCTACTATCTGCTGCTGTAGTGAGGTTAGGAACTAATTTTCGGGCGTGGAGTGCCATGTGAAACTGAAGCTCGGCGACATAATCGCTAATGCCTTCACAACCATGATCATTGTGGGGTTGAGTAGAATGCAAATCCAAAGTGTCCTCCTTGTCTAACTTTACCATTAGGTAGTTCGAGAGCGGGAAAGCTGCGTGTCCAATCAGCCCATAGGAAACCCGACTCGATGTATCTTACAGAAGATATCATGGTATGCCAAGGGCATATCTGATTTTGTAATGAAGTTTAAAATATTTGTTAAGATTTATATACTTTAGGTAATTTATACAACGTCGTTGTCAATTTTATGGTATAAAATGTTGACGATAAATTTTACCAAATGATAAATGTAAGCATTCAGCAGTCAGCATTCAGCGGTCAGCCGTGAGCTTTTAGCTCAAGCTACGCGAACAGCCGTGAGCCATTCGCTTAGCGTGGCACAGGCTTTGGCCTTGGCCTTTCGGCCACGCGTGCGCGTTTGGCCACGCTGTGCGAACGACGCTGGGACTTTCCCGTAGCCCATAAGCACCTAAAGTAGCGTCGCCACAGGCCCAAAGCTGATAGCTGATAGCTGATAGCTGATAGCTGATAGCTGATAGTACCTCAACTAGTGTGCGCATTAGCTGATAGCTGATAGCTGATAGCTTAAAACTAAATTAAAGCGATCGCATGACCTGTAGCTGCGGACTCACGTAATGCATCTGCAACCTTGAGAGTATAACAACTATCTACGGTCGAGACATACAGGGGTGTTCCTTTAACTAGATGGTCAATTACCATAGCGGTATCTTTAAGAAACAAACCCCGTCGCCCTGCTACTTCAATTGGTTTGGTTTCCTCTGCCTTAATCAGATTACCTTGGTCTCCCTCAAACAGCAGTGTGCCTTGGTTTCCATGCACCTCAAAATTCCGTAACCTCTGCCAGAACATTTCCCCTTTACCATAGGTAATATCTGCGATTAGACCACAAGTAAAGCGCAGTTGGGCATTACATAGACAAGCAGTAAAGTACTGATCAGCAGCATCCCAAAATTGGGATTGACAATACACAGAAGCGACTTCACCAAACAAGTCTGTAAAGCGGTGAATGCGAGAAAGAGCAGCAATGAAGGGAAAGCCAAATAGTTCCAGATTGAATGTCCAGCCCCGGGGTGCAGGGTGTTTCGGCGCAATAGTTACGTAACGGGCATAAACCGGTTCACCAATTTTGGGCAAAGATTGGCGCAAGGCTTGATGCAAGCCCCCTAAAAGCTCAATATGTTCTACATGGAGGAGCTTGCCCTTAGCGTTGGCTAGGGTAATCAGGGATTCGGCATCTTTGGGGTCAAGGGAAAGGGGATATTCAGTGACAACATGTTTCCCGGCATTAAGGGCAGCACGGGCAATTGTGCCATGATCCCGATTAATCGTGCTAATAAATACTAGATCAAGCTCCGGGTGTTCTACCAATTGCTGCCAGGAATCCACCACTGTAGTGCCGTGGGTTTCAGCAAAATCTTGTGTTTTGGCAGGGGTATGACCACAGACCGCCACTAAATGCGATCGCGAATCCGCTTGCAATGTCTGAGCTCGGAGCTTAGCCGCAAACCCAGTACCAACAATACCAGCTTTAATGGGGAGATCAGTAATAGTTTTTGTCACAAGGAAATATCAAGGGTTAAGGGTTAAGGGTTATTTTGAACATACTCCCTTAAGCAAAGGCAAGAGGCAAGAGGCAAGAGGCAAGAGGCAAGAGGCAAGAGGCAAGAGGCAAGAGGCAAGAGGCAAGAGGCAAGAGGCAAGAGATTGGAATTAGGCAAAAATTCCCACGACACTTACCATACTTCCCATCTCCCCATCTCCCCATCTTTCCACCCTGACCACTCCGACAATGATGGCTAGATTAGGTGGCGGGAGCTCCTGGTGCTTGGTGCTGACTATAAATATTTGTCTGGGTGCCATTGCGAGCCCATTGACGATAATCCAACAACAGCTGGTGCATCAATGTTTGCTTAATCCTGACCAAAACGCTTTTGAGCAAACCATTGCCAGTGGTTTCTAAGATTGGCTTGGGAGTAAGGGAAAAAGGTAAGGGCACATCAACCTTGACAGTTAAATCCGCTCTGCCGGTGAGCTTAGTCACTCCTTGATCGTCCCAAGGATGCAGTTTTCCGGTTAATTCTAGGGCAAACCGTTGATTTATATAGTCCAATCCCAGAATTTTACAACCGACAGACCTCAGATGAACGGTAGCGTCAGATTCTGCCCACACTTCCAGATCTACCGTGGGCTGAAATGTCAAGGACATAAAGTGTAATGGATTCATTTTCAGGCGAAAACGCTTCTGAGTCAGTTGTTGGATGCGATTCAGGTCTGCGATCGCATAAACTATCCGTTCCGGCTGACGCAAGTAGTGCTGAATCGGCACAGATTCCTGTGGCACAGTCATTTCGACACGCTGGGAAGCAAAAAACTGGGTGGTCATAGAGGAAAAAACACTCAATCGATGTATGCCTTTACTTAATATTACTTTACAATTCTTCAGTTTTGGTATTATAGTTTTCATTTTACCGGAGCATGTTACTCCAGAGAGTACTTTTTTTATTTTCTAGAGATTTTTCTATAGATTTCTAATCGTCTTTTTCCCCTTTCTCCATTCCCTCAACCGTTACTGATACTCTGACCGGTGGGGATGGTAACGATACCCTCAACAGTGGGGATGGTAATGATCTAATTGATGGCAAAAATGGCAACGATTTGCTTAACGGCAATGCAGGTAATGATGCGATCGCAGGTGGACGTGGAGATGATAGACTAATTGGTGGTAGTGGCAATGATAGTCTTTACGGACAATTAGCTATTACTATCAACGCTAATATTATCGCCACTGGAATTTCTTCTTCCTCTACAACAGAAGATCAGAATTAGCTAAGTACCTGGACAAAAATCAACCTCACTTCTTGATGCAAAGCGCTCATGGGGGAGACCACGGCAGTCGCTCATGGGGGAAACCCCCAAGACCGCGCTGCCTCCCCAAGACCGCGCTGCCTCCCCAAGACCGTAATGGTGCGTTTGACCCGTAATTAAATTCGCCACGGGTCGCACCTCTGCATCGCTGTATTAACTTGTGTAAAGTTGCCAAAAGTCCGTCTGCTCCCTGCTCCCAGCTCCCTGCTCCCAGCTCCCTATTTCAACAGTTAATTTTACTTTTGTCCGACTACTTAGATGAGAGAGATGGTGATGATATTCTCGGTGGTGGCGGTAACGATGTGATTTTAAGTATTAATAGTTAGTAGTTATCTAAGCATTCAGCTATCAGCCATCAGCTTTCTGTAATAGAGATTAAACGAATGCTTACCTATGCAGGCTGTTCCCTTTCGCCTAGGGTGCGCCGTTCGCGTAGCGTGCGCCAATGCGCATTGCGCATAAGCTGAATGTTTACATTCTTAGTAACAACTTCTTCCAACTATATTATTCCCAACAAATGAGCTCTTGTTAGGAAGTTGAGAACCCCAAGAATCACCATCAAAATATTCGACTTTAGTTCTACCATTTAAAGTGTATTCAGCCAAGGTACCATCCCATGTCCAAGAAGAACCCAATTTACTTAAAGCGCTATTAGAAAGTTTTACTGTTGCTATTCGAGAACCGAATCCTGATAGACCAAACTTTTCTACAGCTACGAAAGTACCTGAGCTATTTACTAATAAAAATGAGGCTATTCCTTTTTCCTCATCCCAATCCCATCCGCGAATGCTATCACTATTTGAAATATTAATAGTCGCTAGTTTACGACCGAATTGTCCTGTGTCTGGATTAAATTCCTCTACAATGACAACTGATTTACTACCGTTGAATATAACGTAACTAGCTAGACGACCTTTATAACTCCAACCTCTAACTGAATTAGATTGGGAAATTGTCCTGCTACTTGCATCACCTTGTACATTCCTATAACGAAGCTTGGCAGCCGAACCATTAAAATCAACAGTAGAACATGCCTGATTAGCAAAGGCAGGTTGAGAAGATAAAAGTGTGAGTAAGGATGTAGCCATCAAAAAAAAATTGATATTCCATCCATTATTAACTAATTTAAGCATTTTTATCTCTTAATGTTTAGTTTGTGACATTTAGAGGATATCTGAAAAGTTTTTTTATACTGAATTTTGCCCCCCTAGGGCGTGTCTTCAAACTCGGAGATCCCCCTAAATCCCCCTTAAAAAAGGGGGACTTTGAGTATGGCTCCCCCCTTTTTTAAGGGGGGCTGGGGGGGATCATAATCTTGCCGAAAACTTTGAAAACACGCCCTAGCCCCCCAATTATGGCGGGAACAAGAATATTTGCTGCTAAAAGTCCCCCAAAATTGGGGGATTTAGGGGGCTTGGATGTAGCAAATGAGACTTCTCAGACAACCTCTTATGCATAAATTATACAAAATCCGGGTTGGGTTGAGGTCAAGATGCTGTTGGCGAATTATTTCTTAATATCTGAAAGCGTTATTATGCGGTTATTAACTTAACAAAAATACATAAAAATTAACTAGCTTGCTCAATTAACCCTAAAGGCAATTCTGCTAACTGTTTCAACTCCAACCCTCCCTCAAATATCTCATCAATCGGCAGCATTTGACCATCAATCGTCATAAACTTATGATCTTTTGTAGCTCGAATCACTGAGCCATCGTCTAGAGTATATTCAAACACCTCTTGCTCTCCCCGGTTATGCCACTGAGCAATAGGTTGGGTATAGACATAGCCATTACTATCAACGCTATAAACAGTACATGGGATACCTTTTTCGACAATCTCACCAATCGCTATTGGACCATACTCTACTGTGATAATCTCCGTATCATAGCTGAGACAATATTCGGCAAATTTAATCATTTGGTCAAATAACTCCTCAGCTATGTCTTGAGTCACGCCATTTTTGGTTGAACCATCGATAAAAATCTCCCGATGCTTCTGCATCTCAGCCACTTTCTTCTTACCCATGCAATTGTGAGCAATAAAGTCATTGGCAAGAAAGTTATGAGTTTCAGCAATACTTAAATCAAAAACATCCTCTTGGCCAAGATACTTCAGCTCAACAATCTCATCCCAGAAAATATCTGAGTCAGTAATCCCCATCAAGGCTTGATTCTGAAAAGCCCTAGGTAAATTTTCCCCTTTCAGAGTTGGATAGCTAGAAGCTAGAGGTTTTATAGAAAAATCTCCATCACCAATGATCTCAGCAGTTACCTTAACTTTACTATTCGACAGTTCACGACTGTAGGGAATTGGTAATGTTTTCGCTAAACCGATCGGGCTTCCTATGGTAAACTCTTTGAGAGGCTTCCATCCCAGACTCGTGTAGAAAAGATGATCATCCGTAGCGCGAATGTTGCGGTTAGTTTTGGTAGTAATCTCCCAAACATCACGAATCCCATTAGGATGAATTTCGATAATTGGTCGTTGGGTAATTTTTTGGGTCTTTAAATCCAGAGAAAAAACCTTTCGTCCCAACCAGTAACTAGATTTATAAGCAATCTCCCTCAGGGAAACTAAACGACCGGTTGCTGGATCCACTATCTCAGTTGATCCACTCAAACATCGCCTCAGTAAATCCGCTTGACCTAGAGAATAACCGGCCAAATCCTGGGCCATCCGCATGATGCTTTCCTGAAAGCAGTTATGAACTACTACGCCATGAGCCAGAAAGTATGGGGAAGATTGTTCCTCCATTTGTAGATCAAAACACTCTTGTTGCCCACTCTCTTCTACAGCGGTAACATAAACTATCCGAACATCCCAAGTCTTGTACTGTGACTCTTTCGGTCTAGATAGGGTTGCCTGTAGAGTTCCGTAGGGTGCGTTAGGGACGGGCTCGCCGTCATTTTCCGCCTCGTAGCCAGCTTTGGGACAGCCCGTCCCGTAACCCACCACCGGGTCTAGCTGTAAATTCGGTCTAGTAAATGTGGCGTAGGGTGCGTTAGGGACGGGCTCGCCCTGATTTTCCGCCTCGTAGCCAGCTTTGGAACAGCCCGTCCCGTAACGCACCACCGGGTCTAAACTGTTGCTCGCTCCGGGATATTTTTCATAAACTTCAGAACCCAAACTATGAGCATTATTAACAACCGGGTTTACTGGTTTCAGCTCATAGGCAAATTTGTCTCCATCTGGTGTTAGAAAGCGATGGTTTTTACTGGAATAGATGACTGTACCACTAGATAGGGTAATTTTCAGAATGTCTTTAACACCACTGCGCCATTGCTTGGCTACCCTTGCTGGCCAAACTCGTTTACCATCAGAGGTTAATACTAGGTCGCCAGATTTAATTTCTTCAATGGGCACATAAGAACCATCGGGCTTATCAATTAAGGTACCTTTCGGTAAACATAGAATTCCATAAGTCTCCTGTAAAATAGGCTCTAATAGAGGATGTTGATACTCTACTTTTTCTCGACCATGTTTACGATTAATAAACTGAGGAATCAGACCAGCATCCAGAGGACCAGGGCGATAAAGAGCTAAAATTGAAGATATATCTTCAATACTGTCAGGTTTCAGGTCTCGCACCACCTGACGCATTCCGGAAGATTCTAATTGGAATACTCCTTCTAACTGGCCTTTCTCTAGGAGCTCGTAAGTTTCTTGAACACCTGGGGGTTTTTTCTTCTGTTCACCCTTGGCTAAAATTTTCCTAGATTTAATTTCCTCTAGGGGAATATCATCTAAATCGAGTTCAATATTTTGAGTCTTTTTAACTAACTCTTTGGTTTTCTGAATAGTGGTTAAGTTCTTTAGTCCTAAAAAATCCATTTTCAGGAGTCCCAGAGATTCCAGGTCTTCCATAAAATACTGGGTGATCACTGCACCATCATTATTCAGTTGTAATGGCACAATTTCATCTAAGGGGTCTGCTGAAATAACCACACCAGCAGCATGGACACCAAAGGTTTTATTTGTCCCTTCAATCCGAATCGCCATATCCACCCAACGACGCACTTCCGGATCTTGATCGTAAGCTTCTTTAAACTCTGGTGTTGGTGTCTGATCAGAAATCATGACTGAGAGTTTGGCTGGCTTACCTCGCGCCACTGGAATCATCTTAGCCATACGATTCGATTCTTGGTAGGCAATTCCTAACACTCTCGCTACATCTTTTAATACCGCTTTAGAGGTCATGCGGTTAAATGTAATAATCTGGGCTACTCGGTCTTCACCATAGAGATTGGTGACATATTTAATCACCTCATCCCGTCTTTCAATGCAGAAATCTGTGTCAATATCTGGCATGGATTTCCGCTCTGGATTTAGAAAGCGCTCGAACAGTAGCCCATGATGTACAGGATCAATGTTGGTAATTTCTAGGGCATAAGCCACTAGAGAGCCTGCTGCTGAACCACGACCCGGACCAACGGGAATATCATTGTCTCTGGCATATTTGATGTAGTCCCAAACCACTAAAAAGTAGGTAGAAAACCCCATCTGCTGGAGCATTTTTAACTCATACTCCAGCCGGGCTTTATACACTGGATCAATTTCACTACGAGAGCGACACTTTAGCCGCTTCATCAGTCCGTTCCAGGTAATTTCTTCTAAATAGGTGTCAGGGGTATAATCCTTGGATACCTTGTAGTGTGGGATGCGAGGTTCCCCCATAATATTGTAGTGCTTGACTTTATCGGCCACTTCTAAGGTATTTGCGATCGCATCCTCTATCACCTGCGACGGTAAATGATCTCGAAACAGCCGTTTCATTTCCTCTGCTGACTTGAGATACTCCGTGCCACTATAGCGCATCCGTTTCTCTTCTGTAACCAGTTTAGCGGTTTGAATACACAGCAAAGCGTCATGGGCTTCTACGTCATAGCAGGAGATAAAGTGGGAGTCATTAGTCGCAACAATTTTAATTCCTAATTCACTGGCAATCTTGACAATCGCAACATTAACCACTCTGTCTTCTACAGAGCCGTGGTCTTGAATCTCTAAATAGTAATCATCCCCAAAAACATCTTGGTACCACTTAGCTACTTTACGGGCTTGATCTAAGTCACCTTTTAGGATAGCTTGGGGAACTTCGCCCCCCAAACAAGCACTGGTTACAATTAACCCTTCGTGATATTGCTCCAGTAATTCTTTATTGATACAGGGACGAGCAAAAATACCTTTACCTGGCATCCCTTTGAGGTGAGAAATAGTTGTTAGTTTTACTAAGTTTTTGTAGCCTTGGGTATCTTTTGCTAAGACAACTTGATGATATTTTCGGTAACGCTTATTGACCTCAATATCCCCGTTTATCACATACATTTCGTTACCGATTATCGGCTTAATGCCCTTTTTTAGGCAAACTTTAATCAGTTCAATAGCACCATACATCACACCATGATCTGTCAGTGCGATCGCAGGCATTCCCAAATCAACAGCTCGATCGATCAGTGCTGGTAGCTGAGATGCTCCATCCAGTAGGCTATAATCACTGTGAATGTGTAGACCAACAAAAGACATAGTTACTGTTAATTATAAACCGATGTTGCTGATTATTTTAATGATTAACGAACCTACGATCCACGTCTAGTACCAAAAGAAACTAGTACCAAAAAACTAGGACTTATCTTAAGCACGGAAATCCGTTAAACGACTTCCAACCCTTCTCACATCCAATGGTGGATTTTTAACCTGATTAGTATTCAAATTGCTGTTAAGTTCCCGAATACGGCGGGACAGCATACGAATAATCTTAATTGCAAATTCTGGTGTCTCATCAATGGCATCATAGAGTTGTAGCTGTGTCAACATCAAACAATGGCAAGGTTCGATGGTGGTCACAGAAGCGGAACGAGGTTCTGCATCAAACAAGGACATCTCCCCAAAGCAGGCTCCTTGCTTGAACTGTGCCAAATTCCGCTCACCAATGTGAACTCTTACCAAACCTGAGACTACAATATAAAGTTCCCTACCCTCTTCCCCTTGAGCAAAGATGGTATGGTTAGAAGGAAAGTCTAGCTCGTCCATCACAGAGGCTAGTCGCATCAGAAAATCGTCCCGCAATTCGTGAAAAATTGGGACACCCCTGATAAAAATTAAACGATCAATGCTAGATAACATTGGTTAGCGGTTGGGTTAGCGGTTGGCTGCTAGCGAATAGCCGTCCTGTAGTAAACTACAAGTTTAACCCATACCGATAGTTGTTTCGCTAATTGTTTATAGTTAATGGCTCACTAGACCTAGAGCTCTAATTAAGATTCAACCACTGTACTGTGGTAATTTCAGACGTAAGTATTCAGGGGTCAGCGGTGAGCTAAAAACTCACGCTAATTGAGGTGCGGTCAGCTTATTTTATTCAAAAGCTCTTCCCACCTCAAGTAGCGTGGCCACAGGTCAATGGCTGATAGCTGATACGCGACACGCTGATACGCGACACGCTGATGGCTGAATGCTTACTTTCAGACATTATTTCACCCCTAGCTCTACTGTCCACTGCCATGATAAATTAGAGATGATGCCAGCAAAGTTTACAAACAATAGGCAACTATACTGATCAAACTATCCGATAATCTCTTGTGCTTGAGCAGCTACCAAGGGATCTGGGTCATTCCTAAGCACTGGCAACAACTCTGCACAAGCACGAGGTGACATCTCTTTGAGATAAGCCACAACCGCTTCCCGCACAAAACCGGTAGGATGACGTAAGCAACTCATAGCCGCTGCTGGTGCTAGAGAGCAGTGTGCTGCTCTGGCCACATGAAAACAACACGCTAGGGGCCAATCTGACATAAAATGTCGTAACTCGATTAACCGACGTAAGCGATCGCTTACACTCATGGGTTGATAAGGCACTAAATCCACGAGGGCAGCTAATTTTTCTTTCAGAGAACGCCGGTCTAAAATTGACAAAAATGCTTTCTTATTAGGAATATCTAGGGTATTATCCAAAATTTCTAACCCTAGGGCAATGTTTGACCGAGAATGGGATGCTAGATTAAACTCAGCTGCTTTGATGGCACTCGATGGATAAAGAAACTTCATCAGTAAGAAACACACCTCCACCAGATCTTGTTGAAGATCATTAAGCCCCTGCCGCAGCAAATCTGCCTCCAGTCCAGCTATTTTCTTTGAGGTCAAATCCAGCAGTGCGCCATAAATTTGACCCAAAAACATCAATTCTTGCTCAATTAAGGCTTCTACGACCCTACGCCCTAACTCGTTCATCACCGCTTCAATTCCAACCTCCCCTGGAATCTTCAGCAGGATCGTGAGAATATTACGACGGGTTGTCCCCCAACTACTCATCAACTGTTGCACCAAATGCTTCATAGCTTCAGGAGTACCCTTCTGAGTTATAGCCTGGAGTCTGCCAATCTCACCGAGAGCCATCCAAGCTTGCCGCCTTACTGGGTCTGGCTTATGAATATCTTCAGACAAAACCCTCAATAAAGCAATGGCTTCATCCCCTTGCTTGACCAACGCTCTACGAGCAGCATTGCGGGTAGATGTGTAGTAAAGTGCCTTGACTAAAGACGGATAGTACTTTTCAAATCGTTTAGCAGCAATCACCTCTAAACAAGCACACCGTACCTTTAATGACTTATCCCTTAACAGGTCATCAATATAAACTACCAAGGATTCCAAGTAATCCATCTCTGCCAAAGCTCGGGTACCCATCAACCGTTCTTGCTCTTTTTTTGAGGTGAGCATCCGCCGCAGGGTTTTGACGGCTTCAAATTTCTCTTTTGGTGTACCCCGACCCATAATTAAAGCAGCTGCTGTAGCTCTTACGGTTGGGTCAACAGCAGGTTGTAGATAAGGCTTAATTGTCCGAATATTCAGGTCTTTCTGAGCCAGCCAAAAATAGCGCAATGCTAAGGCCAGGACTTCTACTGGTGGTCTTTGATCAATCAACCGAGACACATCTTCTAGACAATCTGGGTTGGGATAGGGCAACATCACCTCTAAACTCTGGCGCTGCAAATCTGTAGACATTTCTCCCAGCAAGGGAGAAAGAACCTGACTCGCTGTTTCTGGAGCGATTTGAGACAACAGTTGAATGTAAGCAGAGCGGTTCTTCGGCTCAGTTTTCAGTCGCTTTACCGCTTCCTCAAAGAGGGTCTTAGTATCCAGGAAATTGGTATTGGCAGAACCCAAACGTCCTTGCTCAGCATTGATCAGCAGCAATGAACCATAATTAGCCCGCATCAACCGGGTACTCAGCAGCCATAATAGGGCAAAAATCACTACCATTAGAATAAACACCCAATGGCGCAATGGCTCAAAATTGGGGAAAGCCCAATCCAGCAGCCCAATGGTGGCTAAAATTCCAATGCCAGTAATGCCAGTAGTCATGGGTTTGGCAATCCCTTGCACAGTAGTCTGCACCACAGAGCGTAACCCTGACGGTAAGGCTTGGAAGAGTACAGGTTCAACACTAGCAATTAAAGTAAAGCGCAATAGTTCATCAACGAATCGGAGTAAGACTACACCAATAAATAGCCCTGTAATCCAGCTAGGCAAGAACCCAATATCAAACTTTAGCCAACTTGCCATGTTAGCTAGGGTCACTAAGCCAATCACAGATAAAGCACCAGGTAATACCATAGCGCTTAGGAAAAGACCAAAGCGATCAATCACCCGACTAGAGATAAACCATTGGGTCACCAGTTCAAAAAGTCCCAACGTACCACTGAATAGACCCAGAAAACCAGCAATTGCTGAACTATCCAGGGTTTGCTCCAATTGACCCATATACTGAAATTCAATTAGGAGGTACAGGGCTTCCCCTAAGATAAAAAAGGCAAATAAAGGGATGACATAGCGTCTGAGGGATTCACTCGGCTGACGCACAGCAAAGTCTGGCTCCATTTCTTCCCACTGTCGTGCTGGGGAGTTAGGAAAGGCTTGCTGGTAGTGCTGACATATATAAACCAAGGTCAGTGCTCCGATGAGCATCATGCCAGACCCAAAAGCCACCACATTGTTGAGTCCCACTAACAGCAATAATAGAGGTAATGAGAACCCAGAGAGGACATCAGCTACCAAAAGCCCACTGGAGATTAGGGGGTAGGTACGCTTAATTTCCCGAATGTTGAATAACTGATTAGCCGTCACCTGGGAATTAAGGTCATTGAGGATGTACACCGCATCCATCCACAATCGCAATAGAAAGATGGTGACTACAGTAATATAGCCATACTCGATCTCCAAGCCTAGGCGGAACACTAACAGGGGTAAGGCAGCTAGGATAGCGATCGCTACCAAGACTGACCTCAAGGGTAAAATGCTCTGCAACCAGGAGTATAATACTCCCAGCCCAGAGCAGATCACGGAACTAGCAATATAAATCACCGGTAACCACTTCGCGCCATATTTCTCTAGAAACAAGGCAATGGCACTGTACTCTAACCAAAGCAGTCCCATGGAAGTGGTGGTATGGAAGGCGAACATCAACAATGTCCGCTCGCCTTCTTCTGGGCGAAGATTCACCCACTCTAGGATTTTTCTAACCCAGTAACCCTTCAGGCGAGTCGGAGATGGCAATTTCATAGAGTCATTCGTCCTTCGTCACTAGTCCTCAGTCAGTAGTCCTTGGTATTTTAAGCTGCTTGCTCCGTGCATGGGTATTCAGACATGAATTCCAGGCACCTGCCCATGTGGGTACCAATGACTAATAACCAATGACTAATGACCAATGACTAATGACCAATGACCAATGACTGATGACCAATCACTATAACCACTATTTTTTGGGGGAGAGTAACATCATCATGTTACGACCTTCCCGCTTCGGTGCTTGCTGGACTTCTGCCAATTCTTGTAAATCCTTAGCCATGCGCTCGAGTAGTGCCTGGGCTAAATTACTGTGTTGAATTTCTCGACCTCGGAAGGTAATGGTAGCTTTGACCTTATCGCCAGATTTCAGGAAGCGCTCCGCTTGATTGACCCGCACATTGTAGTCATGGTCTTCTATTTTGTAGCGCATCTTCACTTCTTTTACATCAGCCGTGTGCTGCTTCTTCTTTGCTTCACGGGCTTTCTTCTCTTGTTCAAATTTGTACTTGCCATAGTCCATGATGCGACACACTGGCGGATCTGCCTTGTCACTAACCAGGACAAGATCTAACTCCTTTTCCTCAGCGATCCGCAGGGCGTCTTGAGGTGTGATTATACCCAGCTGTGCCCCATCGGTATCAATGGCTCTAATCTTCGGAAACCTTATTCTTTCGTTAATTTGGGGTAGATCGCGTTGGCGTCTTCTATTATCACTCACAGGCGTTTGTTTATTTTCTTAAGTGGATTAATCAAAAAATCGACTTACTACATACACTTGCCATTTTACTAATTCCTTTCTTGTTTCTGTTCAAATTATTAACATCACTTAGGAAACCAAGGCCGATGGAATAGTTATAACTTACTCCTTTGCCTGATAGGCAAGGCATAATGGACTCAAGTTGCTTTGTAAATATTTTTGAAGTTGAGGCAGGTTGTGACCAAATCTTTGCATTGGCAGCAACGAGTTGGTAGTCAAAGGGATTGGGTCTGGCGGGGTTGGCCGATCCGTTATACCTATTTTCGCCCACCCCAACCCCTAACTGTCCAGCCGACAACACCAGTTATTCTGCTTCATGGGTTTGGTGCTTCGGTAGGGCATTGGCGTAATAACCTAGACGTAATCGGTCAACATCATACCGTTTATGCTTTAGATCTGCTGGGTTTTGGGGCATCCCGGAAAGCTTCGGTTGACTATACCATTGACCTTTGGGTAGCTCAGGTTTATGAATTTTGGCAAACTTTTATCCAAAAACCGGTAGTGTTAGTAGGTAACTCCATTGGTTCGCTAGTTGGTCTAGGAGCAGCAGCAACCCATCCAGAGATGGTTAAAGGTCTGGTGATGATTAATTTACCAGATTTCCAAGCCCGAGAAGAAGCGATTCCTAGTTGGCTCGGACCGATAGTCTCAACTGTTGAGAGTCTAGTGGCATCACCAGTGCTACTCAAAACCCTATTTTACGTGGTAAGACGTCCAGGGATTGTGCGTAAGTGGGCAGGGTTAGCTTATGCTAATCCAGAGGCAGTTACAGATGATTTAGTAGAAATTCTGAGTGTCCCTGCCACCGATCCTGGAGCTGCGGCCACCTTTAGTAGACTTTTGAGAGGGATGACCGCTCCTAACTTTAGTCTACCGGTCAAATCCCTATTACCTACATTAGATATTCCTATGCTATTGATGTGGGGACTAGAAGACCGGATGATTCCCCCTATGTTAGCTCGCAAGTTTGTTAAACTCAATCCTAATTTAGAGCTATTGGAGTTAGATCATGCTGGTCACTGTCCCCACGATGAATGTCCGGAACAGGTGAATCTGATCCTGTTAGAGTGGCTGGGAGCTAAGGTTTGATTATCCCCACAATTGGTATTAGCCGACGCTCACTTGATCAGTTTCAACCTCCGTGCAACCATCCACACCTGAGGCAACATTAACCATCTTATCTAGAACCTCCTGGCTAGCTACTTCTCCTTTTAGCACAACTTTACCGCCAGTTTGAGCAACCCAGAGCCTTTCCTCGTCATCCAGCTCGTCGTCTTGGTCAAAGGCCCAAACAACTCGCTTGGCAAGGCCGCTTTGGTCGTATTCCCCGTTTAACCCCATTCGTTCTGGGGGAATGTCATCTCCTGCTGGTGCATCTTCTGAAGGGGTACTAGCTGCGGCAGCTTCCTCTGGGCTCCCAAATCCAAACATTCGCTTTAACCAACCCATAATTATTTTGTTTCACTCCAATCAGTTTTTACCGATTTTTATGTTACCGAGGAATTTGGCAATTAGCTGCCTAGTTTCATAAAAAATATATCTTTAGATACAGCACACTGTTACTAGAGTTCTTGGTTACTCAAAACCTGGATAAAATGGTAATTGGTTTGTAAGCATTCAGCCGTCAGCTGTCAGCCGTCAGCTAAAAGCTCACGCTACTTGAGGTGCTTAAAATAAAATCGAAAGTCTGGGGAAAATATCTTGGCCGTTGGCCAAACTACTTGAGGTGATTTGTGGCACAGGCTTCTAGCCTGTGACCTAACCTCTGGCTGATCGCTGATCGCTGATCGCTGATCGCTGATCGCTGAATGCTTACATTGGTTTACCGTTGACCGTTGACGCTTAGCTTCAAGAAACTTAACAGTTAACCGTTGCTACTCCCTTATACCCCCTAAAAAAAGGGGCTAGTCAACACTTAACAGTCAACAGTCTCACCAATAAATCACGTTGATAGCAATTTAGGCAGCACACGCCCCCACCACTCCCAAGTCAACTCCCAAGTCAACTCCCAAGTCAAACTATGAAACATACCCTTTCCGTTTTAGTTGAAGATGAAGCCGGTGTTCTAACTCGCATTGCTGGTTTATTTGCCCGTAGAGGCTTCAATATCGAAAGTCTTGCCGTTGGACCAACTGAGCAGGTTGGTATATCTCGAATTACGATGGTAGTACCTGGAGATGACAGCAGCATTGAGCAGCTGACTAAGCAACTCTATAAGCTAATAAATGTCCTTAAAGTACAAGATATTACCTCAATTCCCTGTGTCGAAAGGGAGTTGATGCTGCTAAAGGTTAACACTACTAGTTCCACCCGCTCCGAGATTATTGAATTAGCCCAGGTGTTTCGTGCCCATGTCGTAGATACATCTGAGGAGTCACTAACTCTAGAAGTTGTGGGAGACCCTGGTAAAATGGTAGCACTGACCCAAATGCTGAATAAGTTTGGTATCCGTGAAATTGCCCGGACTGGCAAAATCGCCCTAACCCGAGAATCGGGAGTCAATACTGAATATCTCAAGTCTTTGCACGCAAAAGTTTAAGTAGCCATTAGTCATTAGTTATTGGTCGTTAGTCATTGGTGATTGGTTCGTCTATTTTACCTGCAAGCCTTGATGATATGAACCTACAGGAATTGCGATCGCAAATTCTGTTCCCTTACCCGGATTAGAGGTACATAGGATTTGACCGCCATGCTGTTCAACAACGATTTTCTTGGAGATATCTAGCCCTAAGCCAGTTCCCTTGTCGATTGATTTGGTGGTGAAGAATGGTTCAAATATCTTCTGTTTGACCTCTTCTGTCATTCCCGGACCATTATCGATAATTCTGATCACGACCTGTCCACCAGAACTGTCCCCTTGATCACCATCGCTGCCTAGAAATTCTGTCCGAATGGTGATCTTAGGGGGGGCTGGTGCTTTTTGCTTTACACCTTGCGGGCCATAATCAGAAGACTGAGGGGAAACTGGAACAAAGAACCTGTCTGCTTGAACAGCTGCAGAACCTGTAACAAAGAACCTGTTAACCTGTGACTCTTCCAGAGCATCAATGGCATTGCACAGCAGGTTCATCAACACTTGGTTGATTGGACCAGAGTAGCACTTCACTAAAGGGAGTTTTCCATAGTCCTTGGTCACGGTAATCCCGGGATTCTTTCCTTTGGGCTTTAAGCGGTTATGGAGGATAGTCAGATTACTATCAATGCCCTGATGAATATTCACTCGCTGCTTTTCCTGGTCATCCTGTCGGGAAAAGTGGCGCACTGATTGCACAATCTGTTGCAAGCGTTCTGCACCTAATCCCATAGATGATAGGGTTTTAGGAAAATCTTCGATCAGGAAATCTAGATCAATTAGATCAGCGTACTGTTGAATTTCGGCTACAGGCTGGGGATAGTGTTTGGCATATAATCCCAACAGTCTTAATAAATCTTCGCCATAGTCCCTTGCTGGAGTCACATTTCCACAGATAAAGTTAAGTGGATTGTTGATTTCGTGAACAACACCAGCGCATAAC
The DNA here is from genome assembly GCF_010672265.1 of Moorena sp. SIO3A2. Taxonomy (NCBI): domain Bacteria; kingdom Bacillati; phylum Cyanobacteriota; class Cyanophyceae; order Coleofasciculales; family Coleofasciculaceae; genus Moorena; species Moorena sp. SIO3A2. Next base: position 30,741 of record NZ_JAAHHC010000026.1, on the reverse strand, counting down.
TGTCCTAAGGTGGACATTTTTTCACTTTGCTTTAATCCCTCTTGAGCCAGTTCCAGCTTCTTTAAGGCATTCTCCAGTTCCTGGCTTTGGGCTTCTAATTTGGCTTGTGCTGCTTGTAAAGCTGCTTCAGTTAATTTTTGTTTAGTAATATCTTTTACAAAACCTTCGTAGTATAGAATGTAACCAGTAGCATCACGCACTGCCCAAGCACTTTCACAAATCCACATTAGGGTGCCGTCTTGGCGATAGACCTGGGATTCAAAATCCTCTACAAAACCCTTTGAGTGCAGTAGGTCAAGGAATTGATAGCGTCGCTCGGGATCTTTGTGAAGGTAATCCCCAACACCAGTTAAATTACTAAGAAATTGCTTAGGTGATTCATAGCCATATAGTCTAGCTAGCGATGGGTTACAGGCTATATAGTAACCATCAGGGGTGATTTGAAATATACCATCAGTCGAGTTTTCAAATAGAGATCGATATCTCTGTTGGACTGCTAAGAGAGATTCTTCCACTCTTTTACGGTCAATTATTGGCTCAGCTAGTGTCTGATTCGTAGGTTGCCAACTAGTTTTCCAATTGGTGAAGTTTTTGTGAACCGTTGGATTAGGTTTGACCCCCTTACCAGAGCTAGGGGGTAAAGTTCTGCGACTTATTAACATAGATTTTTGCCTCACCTTTTTCCCTCACGACCATGACTATTGAGCATTGCAGCTGCCTCTTCAAGGATGGCTTTCCGGTACAGACTATAGTATTTGCTGTTGGGGAATTGTGCCATCCCTAAACAGTTTTTTACAAAACTATTAACTAAACTGCTCCGAATTTAAATAAATTTAACATACATCTCCTCTTGACAACAGTCAAATTAAGAAGGTTTTTTTCCCAAGTCGCGCACTGTAGTCAAATATTGTCCTAGAAAGGGTAAGCCACCAATGGCTGGAAGTAGGTAGCGGGAAGTACACAGTAATCCTAAGGCGGCAGCTTCCTCCTTAGGGAAATAGCGTTGGTAGAAGAAAATTAGCGCAGCATCACGGGTGCCAACCCCCGCAAAGGTTAGTGGTAACAATCCCGCTAAAATGGCTAGGGGGGACAGAGCGAGATTGGCTAAAAAGGGTGTCCAGGCGTTGAGGGCGAGGATAAATAACCAAATTTGCAATAAGTGTAAGAACCAGATAAAAATTGAAGTTAGGGTAATTTTGAATAATTGCTTGGGGTCATGCCAGAAGTAGCCGTGCATTTCCCCCCAAGACATTTGCATTTTTTCTAGCTTTGGACGGAATTTTTTTGGGGCAATTTTTTTTGTCACTAAGAAAAATAAATGGGCAAATTTGCGGGAACTGAGGAGGAATAGCCCTAAAATTAAGCCGAAAATTATCCCAGCGGTCATCAACCAAAAGAAACCACTTTTCCCCGGATAGAGTAATAAACCAAAGACACACCATAGCAGTAGAGACAGCATGTCACAAGCTTTTTCAAAAATAACGATGGCTAACGACAAGCTCCCAGCTAAATTACCCCGCTGCTTCATAAAGTAGGCTTTAGCAATATCTCCCATTTTGGAGGGCAAGACCATATTCAGGGTACTGGCAGCTAAAATCAGGCGATTGGCTTCCCAAAATCGGAGTTGGGAACCCGTCGGCATTAGTTGTTGCAGTCGCCAAGCCGTGAACAGGGTGATCGGAATCACCATGCCCAGACTAATCGCCATCCACATGCGATCGCATTCTTTGAATACAGCGATCAGTTGGGGAAAGTCAATTTTGGCATAAATTACCCCTAAGATGAGTAGGCTGATGGCAATGGAGATGAGTCGTTTCATGGATTAGCAGCAAAAGGCAAAAGGCAAAAGGCAACCGGCAACCGGCAACCGGCAACGGTCAACCTTCAATCTACCCTAGGGGAAGGCCAAAGGCGAACAACCTTCAACATCTGATGCTAACCAAAAACTTTAGTGAGAATTTCAACAGCGGGGTCAACTTATAGCCACACCTTAGCCCCACAATGCTTAGGACAAGTGACTACTCCTACATCAAATCAACGATTATGATGTAGGCTTCTCAAACTCACGAATGAGACTTGCTGTTCCTCAATATCATGTATTGATTTACCACAGCCATTCAGCGGCAATCCAACCGCCATTAATGCACGATGCAAAATGTTGATGCCACTATTCCAATCGCGGTCAATTTTTACTCCACAATCAGAACAATGATGAACTCTATCAGCTAGATTTTTCTCAACTGAAGCCCCACAGTTGAAGCACTCAATACTTGTTCCCCGTGGGTTAACGAACTGGACTAACAAACCGCGTTTGACCGCCACTGCTTGTAAAATCTCCAGAAACGACCCCCACCCTGCGTCATGTATTGATTTCGCTAATCTAGTCCGCGCAAGTCCCTTGATATTTAAATTTTCAAACCCAATCAGGTCATACTTACTACATAGCCAATGGGCGACTTGATAGTGAAATTCCTTGCGGCAACGGGTTACATGAAGGTGCAATAGAGCTACTTTCTGTTTAGCTTTCTGCCAGTTTTTAGAACCCTTTACACGGCGTGACATTACCCGTTGGGCACTTGCTAACCTGTTAGTAGCCTTTCTGTAGAACTGCGGAATCCCAACGGCTTCACCATCTGATGTGGTCAGAAACTTCTCTAAGCCGACATCAATCCCAACAGCAGATTTAACCGATTCTACAGGAAGAAACTCAGGGACAGTATCATCCTTCATTGAGATGCAACAGTACCAGCCGTCCGCTTTTTTAACGATAGTGCATTGCTTGAGAGTGAAACCGGACGGTAGAGGTCGGTGCATCACCACAGATATTTCACCAATCCGACTCAGCTTAAGCACTCCATGTTTGATCTGCGCCCCTGCTCTGGAATTGTTAACCCGTGGGAATATAAACGACCGCAATTGACCTTGTTTCTTAAACCGAGGTCGTCCTCCGCGTTTTCCGGTCGCATCTGGTTTTCTCCATCGTTCCCATGCCATGTTCAGCCGTTGTAAGTTGACTTGTTGAGTTTCGGCGTAAATCAGCTTGTACTCAGGGAATAGCTTTTTAGTTTCCTTTAGTGCTGATTGCTGGGTGTAATAGTTAACGGGTTCTGGGACTTCGCCAATCGCTTCCCTCACAATACTGCATCTATCAATAGGACAACGAGTCCTGTTGAGCCAATCAAGTCTTTGACCGAGAGCATAGTTCCAGTGACGACGCAACAATTCCAGCCATCTCTCCATGATGGCTATCTGTTCGTCACTAGGCTTGATTCGATAGCAGTAAGTTAACAGCATAATGTTATTGTACTACTCGCGTACTGTTGAGAACCGTTAAACCCCGTCGGGCAATTCCCCTCCCGCGCTTATCACGCGATTATAACGGGAGACCACTTGCCCGTTTAGTTGGGTTGATAGACTAACCGAGATGGGCCTTTGATTTCTACATAATGACCGTAGGTGTTGCGGTTGCCTTGTTTGACGGTCAAAACAGGCTTGTAAGTATCGTATTTTCTATTTTCCTTGATGATTTGCTGGTTGACGTGGATGTAAGTCGCCACCTTTTGTGCAACTTTTTTCCAGGTTCCTTTTGGTCCACGCTTACCGGGAATTACTTTAGGCATCCCGTTAAATAGGGGAATTTGCCAAAATCTGCCAACTTTTTGAGCGCCTTTAATTCTGCCGCTTTTCAGGAGTTGGCGAACTCGTTGGACACAAATACCTAAAAGATAAGCTGCTTGAGTGGTGCCAATGGTGGTTATCTCTTGTGCTGCCATGTCTTTGCCTTTTAATCTAGCGCTATTGTTTGTTATGGCTTTAATATAACACATTTTTTTAATAGCGCTAGTGTTTTAAAACAAATGTTACATAATTTAATAATTGGGTTTATTAAAGCGCTATAGCTTTGTGAACAAGTAATGCAGCAATTAGCGAAAATTAAATAGCGCTATAGTTTGGTAAAACTTCAATACACAGTATTTGAGCACTGACACACTCAGAACTATGTTCCCAGTTATATGATCTCAAAAACGCTGCTCGAACTTCAACCATTCATAATCATCCAAGGTTTGCACCTCATCACTTAGGTCAACCCACGGTTGTAATTGTCCTGGTTGAAAGGTACGACTCATCACCACATAAATCGATGTCTGATCTCCACCAATTCCGACACTTTGTACCGATTTCCAAGACTTAGCTTGTAATTCATCAATTACTAACCATCGCTCACCTTGCCAATAAAAATATCGGCGAAAGCAGAAGGGAGCGTCTTTTTTACCAGTAATTAATAATTTCTGTAATAATTTTCGAATTAAATTGGGAAAGAAGCGTCCTACCGTTAACATCACTCCCCGTAGAATTAGTAAATTCATTGGAGTCATTTGCTTCTGTTTTGCCCATCCTAAGTTTCCCTCAATCAGAATTTCATCCTCACTGACTTTAACTTGATAGTCATCGATCAGATGACCAACAGCATTTTTGAATTTACCTCTTTCTTTTACGAGTAGGGAAAAATGGGTATCTGAAGCAATTAATTGATTGTCTCGAAATATCTTAAAAACGCCTCCTTTATTCAAAGCTAAATAAAGTTCTGTACCTCGACGGCGGTCAATTAGGATGTTGGCGTCTTTCAACCATACGCGACCACTGGGACGGGGAGTTGGTTTGGGTCGGTTGCTGACAAAATCCCGCCAAGATAGGAGATAATTCCAGGTATGGTGACCAATAATGTGATCATCGGCGTAACAGGGAGCAAGACCATTAGCTAATCCCACCAAGAAGCGGTCATTAATCTCTAGGGCTTCTGGAAACCAGCGTCCTACTAATTCAAAGCCATGGGGAAAAAAGTTATAAGTGTTACGGCTAGTGTATTCTCCCCCATAGGAACCATCGGGATGGATGAATTCTGCGGCTAATTCGACAGCTTTGATCAGAGCTTCTTTTAGGCGTGGGTCTAATCTCAACAGATAAATCCTAGCTAGACAGGAAATAGTTAAGGTGTGGTAGCCTGGGTCGCAGCCTTCATATTCTATAAACCAGCCTTCGGGACTTTGCCAGGATAAGACTTGCTCTAGCCTTTGCGATCGCGCTCTATCCCATTGATTGGTATGCAAGAGTTCCGATAGCAGGTCTAAACATAAGACAATCAAGGCTTGGTGGTTGCTCAGCTGTCCACTTTCCATGTGATGGGCTAGCCAATTTGCTCGTTTTTCAAAGAATTGCAAGGCAATGGGGTTATGGAGTCCCATGGCTTTGTAACTTTCGATGCTAGCCAATAAAGAAAAGGCGGCGGCTCCAGCAGCACGCTCATAGGGGAAATAATCATCACAGGAGCCATCGGGATGGGAACTGGATGCAGCAAAAAGTATCCCTGCTTCGACCCAATCGAGAATTACTGGTTGCTGGTAGAACGGGTTATCTGGCAAGTCGGTATGATAGGCTAGTGCTAGGGGCCAGACAAATTCCTGTGCCATCCCACTAGGGAAATCGATGATTTTATAGTGCCAGAAGTTACGGTCAAAGCATCCGTAGGTGGGACTGTGGGGATTGCGGTCTAGGAGGGTAAGGATTTTAGGGATTTGGTTTAGGGCTTGACGGGCGAATAGGTCTCTGGTCATTATTTGCGGCTGTTTGTGTCAGTGCGTCAGTCCGAGAGTGATTGTTGTTTTCAGCCAAAAGTAGTCTTAAGAGTTTCCTACTATAACAAGTAGTCTTAAGAGCGTCCCACTATCACAATCGGACTATTATCTATTCAAGAAATTATTAGCAAATTCTTCCCCTTCTCCTCCCTCTTCCCGGTTTTGCCGCTGTTGTTGATTTCCGGTTGATGGCAAGTGGGGAGTGTGATTGGAGTCAACTTCCAATCGTCGTAGTCGTAGTTGGATGTCTTCTAGAAGTTGACGATTGACTGCCATTAGATCTGCCACTAAGCCAAATATCCACAGTTGAAAGCCCATTAGAATCAGAATAGCAGCTAAAACTAGGCTGGGTACGTGAGCTTTGGGAGTACCAGCGAAGTATAGGATTAACCAACGAATCCCCAGTAAGGTTCCTAGAGTAAATGGAATTGTCCCCAAGGTGATAAAGAATCTCAGGGGGTTGTAGGTCATGGAGATTCGCAGGATAGTGATTAGCGATCGCTTAACATAGGCACTGATACTCTTGACTAGACGGGAGGGGCGCAAATAGCGATTGGTGCGGATTGGGACAGAAGTGATAGCAATGCCTTTTTGTCCAGCTTGAATAATAGTTTCTAGGGTGTAAGTGTATTCATTAAAGACATTTAGCTTTAAGGCGGCTTCTCGGCTAAAAGCTCGGAATCCACTGGGAGCATCGATGATATTAGTATTGCTAGCAATTCGGACTACCCAACTACCGAATTTTTGTAGACACTTTTTGATGGGGGAGAAGTGCTTAATCTTCTGAATCGGTCGCGCCCCGATGACTATTTCGGCTCGACCTGATATAATAGGTTGTATGAGTTTGGGAATGTCATCAGCGCAGTACTGATTATCCGCATCGGTATTGACAATAATGTCCGCATTGGCTTTTAAGCAAGCTTCGATTCCTGCGATGAAAGCTTTGGCTAGTCCCTGATTGTGTTTAAAATTGACAATGTGGTCTACGCCATAAGAGCGGGCTACGTCTACGGTGCGGTCTGTACTGCCATCATTGATAATTAGCCACTCAACGGTATCTACACCCCTCAGTTGACGGGGAAGCACCGAAAGGGTAATCCCTAGGCTGTTTTCTTCGTTGTAGCAGGGGATTTGAATAATTAGTTTCGTCATCGATGGTGACGGGTTTTGGATCAAGAATAGGAAAAACTCCGGTGCCTTTGATTATCGCAGACGCAGGCAAAAGAGTTTTGGTTTCTTGATTATGGTAGGTTATTCGGGGATTATAGCAGTTTTCAATAGGGAGTCAAGGGAGTAGGGAGTAGGGAGTAGGGAGTAGGGAGTAGGGAGTAGGGAGTAGGGAGTAGGGAGTAGGGAGTAGGGAGTAGGGAGTAGGGAGTAGGGAGTAGGGAGTAGGGAGTAGGGAGTAGGGGAAGCAACAGTTGTGTTTGTATAGCAGAAGTCATTTGTCAGAAGTCATTTGTCAGAAGTCAAACTCTGGCGTTGCTGAATCAAGGAATGAATACGCGATCATCTGGTTTTGGTCAAGCCCCCGTGGGTCCCCCAACTTTGCGGTGCGACCCAAGGGCGATTTACTCGCCCTAGGAGGCGCGCACCGGAAGGGACGCAAGAAAGTCTTATTCCCCCACCGGTGCGCTTTCCGTCGGCGAATTAAATTCGCCACGGGTCGCACCGCAAAATTGGGGGGCTAGGGGGGCAAAACCATACCCAGAATCAGCAACGCCCAAACTCTTGCGCTTACTTAGGTTTGAGACTTTTGTCATGTCCTAACTGCCCTGGCGACTGCTATAACAGATTTGTTATCATAAAGCATACTATACTAATTTAGTATAGCGCTATAGTTAATTTTCAATTAGGTAATCGCAATGCTGATGATAGTGTTACCGCTGTCAATTACGCTATCGATAGGCTTGAGCAAAATGACGCGATCGCATTGCTAATCATGACTTGAGCGAAGCACGAATTTATGCGATCGCAAAACTGCTGAAGATTTTATCAAAGCACGAATTTTGCGCTATCGATTGGCCTACGGCCACGCTACGCGAACGGTTTAATCGTGCCTTATGGGATCACAGTGTTTGTAATCACTTGACCACTAATTGGATTTTATTAAGCGCGATCAAGTTAATCACTATTAAGCGATCGCAACTGTGCTCTTGACATCCTCCCATCGTTAAATCAAAGATTATAACGTTCGCGTAGCGGCTCCAAAGGAGCTGGGATTCCTAAACCTCACGATTTGGTTTGGTGCTTCATAGCAACCGCCTCCACCCTCAAGGGGTTTTCTGGTCTTACGCTCGCGACCCAGACTATCCCCGCAAGCCCTGCGGTTCTCATGTGTCGAGTTTCAAGAAAAGTCTTGATACACTTTTGATTCAAGGGTTGGCCTTCCATTGCCCTGTCATCTTTTCCCTAGAGACGAAACCTTAGGATAGTGGAGTCTTAATTAATAAATTTTTACCCTTCTCTGCATAACCTGCCAACCATAAAGACTCCACTATCCTTACGGTAACTTCAAAGTCTACCAATTTTGCTGCGCCGCCAGGTTACTGGACTTCGCTCGTATAGGCGCATCTGTTTCCATCGTCTCGGGTGGGTCATTGACCACTTTCATTCTAGCACGTTTATCGTTAAAGACGCAATTCCTCTCTCGCTAACCCTGCGGGTATAACGAGAGTCTCCTTGCTCTTAAGGATGATTTGAGCACTAATCTGATTTTAATCTCGCGCTATACTTTATCAAAATTAAGCGATCGCATTGCTAATCATTAGCTTCTGAGTTATCCATCTTTACCATAGCGCTATATTTTGTCAAAATTAAGCGATCGCATTTATTAGAATTAACTTACCAGTTATAAATGTTTACTCTAGCGCTAGATTTTAATAAAATTAAGCGATCGCATTGCTTATATTATTTTTACTGAGGGGGTGACGAAATAAGCTAAAACGCAGACTATAGCGTTTCTCGCAGTAATGAGGTACAGTCTTCTTTGAATTTGATTTCCTGTCTTGATGCAGCGCATCCCTATTAACTATTCCCTATTCCCCTCCTGGGAGGGGTTAGGGGTGGGTTCCTGTTCCCTAAAATTCCGAAATTGTGTACCTCATAGCTATGATAATTGCTATATATAAGCGACCTAGCTCTTAGACCTCGTTGATAATACTTTCGTTGTCTTGATCCCAAGGGCGAGTGGGGGAAAGCACTCGCCCTTGGGATCAAGACAATGTTCCGTGATTTCAAGAGTGGCGGTTATATAGCGTTTCTCGGGGAGCAGGTCAAATAAGCCTAACAAATGAACTACTTGACAAAACAACAAAAATCCGGTCTTAGTTGCAGAACAGATGAACTATTTACCAGATCAGCAAGCAATTACCCATCAGGGGGCTATAGTAATGGTAAAAATATTAGGCTTAAGTGACATGCTTCCCCTATTACCTATTACCCATTACCTATTACCCATTCCCGATTCCCGATTCCCGATTCCCGATTCCCCATTCCCGATTCCCCATTCCCCAGATCAGCGTACTAATGTTGCTGCATAAGTGACATGCTCCCGTTTCTCGCAGTTATGAGGTACACTATCCTTTGACACTGATTCCCTGTCTTGATGCAATAGCGAGTGGGGGGAACCACGGCAATAGCGAGTGGGGGAAACCCCCAAGACCGTAATGGTGCGTTTACAGTCGTCGAATTAAATTCGCCACGGGTCGCACCTCTGCCTCCCCAAGACCGTAATGGTGCGTTTGACCCGTAATTAAATTCGCCACGGGTCGCACCTCTGCATCGCTTAAAACCCTCTTTACTATTGCTAGCATGCATGCATGCCTTTTGCCTTAAAGGGATAAGCAATGTCGCTCACTCGTCCTGAGAACTGCTATAATTTGGAGGCTACTAGAGTCAGCAAACAGCGATTAATTTCTCTGATTTTATTAATTTGTTTGTCCTACACTTTAGCTAATTTTAATGGACAATATATTCAGCAAAAATGGTTAGCATCCTATGTTAATCGTCCCAGTTATCATTCAATATTTTACCGACGACATAGCAGTTTTTATATTGGCTTGCATGGTAAAAATTGGTTGGATTCAATGTCTTTTGTCTCAGAACTCATTCAATAATTACTTCGTTTTTATCGCCACAAACTGCCTTATCCTCTCCGAGGTTACAGGGCTGCTTCCCTTATATAGCACTACCCATTAAGATGTTTGACATTTCTAAACTCCGAAACCTAGTCAATGCTTACTTTTGACTTCTGACTTGTGACTTGGGACTTGCGCGTTTGTGGATGCTTGGATGTAAGCCTTTTTCCTAGACCAGTAAATCTTGGCGAGGATTAAAATTATCAATCTCCCTTAGTTTTTCGTATAGTTCTCTGACCTCCTGAGTGGCTTCGGTTGGCACAACAATCTGAATTTCTACTACCTGATCCCCTCGTAACCCATCCTGATTGGGATAACCCTTATTTGCCAAGCGCAATTTTTGTCCTGACCTGACGCCACTAGGAACATTAATTTGCACTATACCATCCAAGGTGGGAACTTCTATTAAGTCACCTAATACTGCTTCAGCAGGGCTTACTGGTACTACACAAATCACATCCAATTCCTCTAATTTAAAGAAAGGATGAGGTGACACAGTAATTTTTAAATTTAAACATCCACCATCAATACCTTGACCTTGGAGCCGCACCAGGGCACCGGTTACCATCCCAGCAGGTAGCTCAATTTCTAAAGCCCGTCCATCTTCTAGGCGAATTCGCTCTCGACCCCCTTTATAGGCTTTTTCCAAAGGTAGGGTTAATCGAGCGTCAATATCTTGAGGTTGAGGTTTGGGATAAGGTTGAGGCTGAGGGGGGGATTTGGGTTGAGGTCTCAGACGAGAACTAACAGTGTAGGCTGTTTTAGTTTTCCCTGGTCGAAACGCACTCTCAGAACTTACCCGAGTCCCTGGAGGTGGGGTTGATGTTGCCTTTCTAGTAGAGCGACGCCCGAGTAGTTGATCAATGAAGGTGTTGAAGTCCCGGTAATTGCCATAATCCTCTGGTTGGTATGAACCACGACCATTGCCGTTCCAGCCTACATTTTTAATCAAAGTAGCAGCTTTAGCCGCTTTTCTACCAAACTTCTTCTTCTGCCAATATCGGCTGAATTGGTCGTACTGCGATCGCCTATTCGGGTCAGAGAGAACTTCATATGCCTCACCAATATCCTTGAACTTGTCTTCTGCTGTCTTATCTCCAGGATTCAGGTCGGGGTGATACTGTCGAGCTAACCGCCGATAAGCCTTTTTAATTTCCTCGCTGGATGCCTCTGTGGGTACACCCAACATTTCATAGTAATCTCGATAGTTTTGCATAATTAGTCAATAATGAAGTGTCTCGATGCACTCCCTCATCGGGTAAACCCCCGTATTAAGGCTTTTTTGATCTATTCGTTTTTTGATCTATTCGTGATTAATCGTTAATTGTCAGTATTTTTTAAAGGGAAGAGCGAGAAAACTTTTACCTAAAGACTAACCGCTAATTAGTTGTGGCTACTGACAACTGACAACTAACTACTGACTAATTTAGAACCAATTATCATCCTCATCCCAATCATTTTCAAGGGGGTTTCTGCGATCGCGATCGCGACTGGACCTCGATGAACTAGCCCCATAGGAGTCATAGGAGTCCCGGCGGTAATCCCGTTGAGAATATCGGTCTGTGTCACTATCTCCGGTGAAGGTGCGACGAATTGAGCCAAACAAGTCATCATCCTCTTCTTCCTCATATTGCAGCCGTACCTCTCGCTTGAGCTCATAGAGGGCATCTTGTAGATCACCTTGAGTGCGATCAATAGCCCGGTCATCATTTTGGGCAACGGATTGACGCATCTCCTGAATTAAGCCTTCAATCTGACGCCGATAACCACTAGCAAACTGTCTCCCAAAATCTAGGGCTACCTCCCTCAGTTGCCGTTCCGCTTCATTAGCCAAACTTTCTGCCCGATTGCGCTTTTCTACTCGTTCCCTTCGTTCCCGGTCAACCTCAGCGTATTCTTCTGCCTCACGAATCATTTTGTTGACTTCCGCTTCACTCAGGGTAGAAGCCCCTTGAATGGTAATGCTTTGTTCTCGACCAGTAGTTTTATCCAGTGCCAATACCTGCAAAATTCCATTAGCATCAATATCGAAAGCCACCTGAATTTGGGGCACTCCCCGTGGTGCTGGGGGAATACCAGTCAACTTAAACCGACCCAAAGACTTATTATCTGTTGCCATATCCCGTTCCCCTTGCAGGACATGAATTTCCACCAAAGTCTGATTATTTTGGGAGGTGGAAAAAATATCAGACCGCCGGACTGGGATAGTCGTGTTGCGGGGGATTAACTTTTTCATCACCCCACCAATAGTTTCCAAACCCAAGGACAACGGAGTTACATCCAGCAATAGGATATCTTTGACTTCACTGTTAAGAATTCCTCCTTGAATTGCAGCTCCTACTGCCACTACCTCATCAGGATTAACATTCTGATTTGGTTCCCGATCGATTAAGCTGCGCACCAATTGTTGTACCATCGGGGTGCGGGTTCCCCCTCCTACCAAGATCACTTCATCAATGTCCATAGGAGTTAAGCCAGCATCTTTGAAAGCTCGTTTTAGGGGTCTGCGCAAACGACTAACTAGATCCACACATAGCTCTTCAAACTGAGAGCGCTTCAGCCTAGTTTCTAGGTGTTTTGGACCATCTTCTGTAGCTGTAATAAAGGGCAAATTAATCTCAGTTACACCCACCCCAGACAGCTCGATCTTAGCTTTTTCTGCAGCTTCAGTCAGCCGTTGTAGGGCTTGGCGATCGCGTCGCAGATCAATTCCCTCTGATTTCAAAAATTGCTCTGCCAACCAGTCAACAATTTTTCGATCAAAATCATTGCCCCCCAGTTGAGTATCACCACTGGTTGATAGCACTTCACACACCCCATCCCCCACCTCTAGGATCGAGACATCAAAGGTACCCCCGCCCAAATCAAATACCAGGATAGTTTGGCTGGCCTCAAGATCCAAGCCATAAGCCAAAGACGCTGCTGTTGGTTCATTAAGAATCCGCAGAACCTCTAACCCAGCAATTCGTCCAGCATCTCGTGTGGCTTGCCGTTGAGAATCATTAAAGTAAGCCGGGACTGTTATTACTGTTCCTGTTACCTCCTCTCCCAGGTAGCGGCTGGCCTCATCCGCCAACTTCCGCAGAATCATTGCAGAAATTTCCTCTGGGGCGAAGTCTTTTTTCAACCGGGGGCACTTAATTCTCACATTACCACTTTCATCCCGGCGAATGGTATAGGCAACCCGCTTTGACTCTGGATTCAGTTCAGCATACTTACGTCCAATATACCGCTTCACCCCATAGAAGGTATTTTGGGGATTAAGCACAGCTTGGCGGCGTGCTAATTGTCCTACAACCCTTTCCCCATCCTTACTAAAGCCAACCATTGAGGGAGTTGTGCGCATACCTTCCGCATTAGCAATTACCACCGGCTTACCGCCTTCGATGACAGCCACCACGGAGTTTGTTGTACCCAGGTCAATGCCGACTACCTTGCCCATGCGTCCTTTATTCTCCTCAAGATGAATGCTGTCAACTCGTTCAATGAATTTCAACTACTATATATATAGATGATATTTTGATTAAAATTGTATATAGCCAGTGGTTCGGTTTTCCGAAGCGTAGTCACCCTAGACCTCTGACGGTTGCAGTTATGGTAAGGGATGCCCCGAAGTGCTGAATCTATTCTATCCCTTGACTTCTTCCCCAATTTAGCGGAATTTCAAAGTAAGCATCCTATCATAATAGAGAATATATTAGCAAACTCGAGGATCGGGTGAAGTAGTACATTCAAGACTATTGATTAGCGCTTCCACAGCATGGGCGCGCCAAAGCGTGAATTTAATTCTTAATGGTAAGAGCGCACCTATCAATCTGCCCGACTTACCTGTGGGAAACTTCCCTGTACATCATCATTCGAGGGCTCTGGCAATGCTAGGATCACAGTAGCCCCCTATATTGAATTATTAATGGCAGAAACACTATTCTTTAATGCTCTGCGTGAAGCCATAGACGAAGAAATGGCACGGGATGAGACAGTATTTGTAATCGGTGAAGATGTCGGTCACTACGGTGGTTCCTACAAAGTTACCAAAGATTTGTGTAAAAAATACGGTGACTTGCGGCTTCTGGATACCCCCATTGCCGAAAATAGCTTTACTGGTCTAGCTGTTGGTGCAGCAATGACAGGTTTACGACCAATTGTCGAAGGCATGAATATGGGGTTTTTACTCCTGGCATTCAACCAAATTTCCAACAATGCCGGGATGTTACGCTATACCTCTGGTGGTAATTTTAAAATCCCGATGGTGGTTAGAGGCCCTGGTGGTGTCGGACGTCAGTTAGGGGCTGAACACTCCCAGCGTCTAGAAGCCTACTTTCAGGCAGTTCCCGGTCTCAAAATCGTTGCTTGCTCCACCCCCTACAATGGAAAAGGGTTGCTTAAATCTGCCATTCGAGATGATAACCCAGTATTGTTCTTTGAACACGTCCTGCTCTACAATCTCAAAGAAAATCTGCCAGAACAGGAGTACTTGGTACCCCTTGATAAAGCTGAAGTTGTACGCCCTGGTAAAGATGTTACCATTCTTACCTACTCCCGGATGCGTCACCACGCCATCCAAGCGGCTAAGCAGCTGGAAAAAGAGGGCTATGATCCTGAAGTGATTGACCTGATTTCCCTAAAGCCTCTAGACTTTAAGACCATTGGTGCTTCAATCGCCAAAACCCACCGAGTCATTATTGTAGAAGAGTGCATGAAAACCGGTGGTATTGGGGCAGAATTAACAGCATCGATTAACGAGCGCTGGTTTGATGAACTCGATGCACCAGTGCTTCGGCTTTCATCCCAAGATATTCCCACTCCCTACAACGGGACTCTCGAAAATCTAACCATTGTCCAACCCCATCAGATTGTCGAGGGTGTGAAAAAGATGGTGGCTTTGCGGATTTAACTTAAAGCTTGGCAAATAAAGCTTGGCAAAAGCCATGCAGGGGGCGTTACTGATTATTAGATGCTGGAGGTGAAAAAGATGCCGATTGCTAAGTAACCAATCGATGGAATACTTAAGCCTCCAGCCTTGAGAGTTCAGAGTTCAGACTTTAGACTTTAGACTTTATATTTTCTCAGTTACTAGGCTCGCCAAAACAGATTATGATAGCATTTGTTGCGGCGGGTCGTAGTCATGCAAAAACAGCGTTCACTATTAGCCTTAATCCTAGTACTTGTAATTACAGCAATCATAGTACTGGTGCAAATTCCAATCCGGTTAGGACTGGACTTGCAGGGAGGGGCTCAACTCACAATTCAGATTAACACTACCGAAGAGATTACGGAAATTACGGCTGAGCAATTAGCCGCAGTTAAAACCGTTATAGAAGGCCGAGTCAATGCCCTAGGGGTTTCTGAGTCGGTAGTGCAAACCGTTGGCAAAGACCAGCTTTTGGTACAGCTACCTGGCGTCAATGACCCGCAACAAGCGGAACGGGTACTAGGGGGAACAGCACAGCTGGATTTTCTCAATCAAAAGATTGGTACAGAAGCACAGCTGCAGGTTGAACAGCAAGTGCTACAACAACTACAATTGAACCAAGAGGTATTGCGCAACAATGGTGATGGAGATGCGATCGCAGAAAATCAAGCTGCTATCAATCGTAGTAACCAAGCCATCCTTGAACTATTTGAAAGTAGTGGTCTGACTGGCAAAAACCTCCAAGATGCTCGTCCCCAACCTCTTCAAACTGGTGGTGCTTGGGAAGTGGCTATCCGATTCGATAGTGAGGGAGCTCAAAAGTTTGCTGAGCTGACCAAGAACATTGCCGGTACAGGACGCAGCATTGGTATTTTCCTCGACAATTTACTAATTAGTGCTCCGAGTGTAGCAGCGCGATATGCTGAAAATGGCATCAGTGGTGGTGCAGCAGTGATTACCGGTAACTTTGATGCCGAAAGTGCCTATGAATTTGCTGCCCAGCTGCGGGGAGGTTCCTTACCTTTGCCAGTGGAAATCGTGGAGAATCGCACCGTAGGGGCAACCTTAGGACGAGATAGTATTCAACGTAGTATCTATGCTGCTGTAGTTGGTCTTATTTTAGTATTAATCTTTATGGTGCTATATTACCGACTGCCTGGCATCATTGCTAATATTGCTCTGAGTATCTACGCTTTACTCACCATCGCAGCATTTGCCTTCTTAGGTGTTACCTTAACCCTACCCGGAATTGCTGGTTTTATCCTTAGTATCGGTATGGCAGTTGATGCCAATGTGCTGATTTTTGAGCGGACACGGGAAGAATTACGTGCTGGTAAGACCTTGTATCGCTCAGTAGAGTCAGGGTTTTACCGAGCATTTTCTAGTATTTTAGATGCAACTGTGACCACATTAATCGCCTGTGCAGTACTGTTTTGGCTAGGTTCAGGTCTAGTGAAAGGCTTTGCCGTAACCCTAGGCATTGGGGTAGGAATCAGTATGTTTACCGCCGTGACCTGTAGTCGAACCCTGATGCTCGTAACAGTTTTAGGACTTCCAGGGGTACGTCAGAAACCAGAACTATTCTGCCCGAATTTACCAACCCAATAGTTTATAAATTAGGAACTAGGAAGTAGGAACTAGGAAGTAGGAAGTGTAATTCCTAGTTATGGATAAAGCGTTTAGTTGACCAGGATCGAGTTCAACTAAAAAATCTATTTAATCCTTCATCCTAGTTGTGGATAAAGTTGTGAATATAGTTGTGGATATAGTGTTTAGTTGACCAGGATCCGGTTCCACCAAAAAAAACATTTCATAATTCATAATTCATAATTCATACTTTATAGCAATCCGTGTAGTAATTGTGATAACTTTGTTCCCTAATTCCTGTTCCCTATTCCCTATTCCCTATTCCCTGTTCCCTACTCCCTGTTCCCTACTCCCTTTGCTAAATAAGGATTTAGTAATAGAAAAGTCAATATGAAACTTAATGTAATTAAAACGCGATCGCTTTGGTGGAGCATCTCAACCGCCCTGATTACGGTCGGTATCATTGCCATGGTGATTTCTTTTCTCCAACTAGGAGCCCCTTTACGGTTAGGTCTGGATTTCGTTGGTGGTACCCGCCTACAGCTAGAGAGAGACTGTACTCAACCCGGAAACTGTGACCAACCCATCGATTTGGCCTTGGTGCGAGACGTCATGACAGCACAAGGTCTTGGCAATAGCAGTATCCAAATACTAGGGGAAGAAAAACAAGCCCTGACAATTCGGACTAAAACATTAGATGTTGAACAACGCACCCAGTTGCAAACTGCTTTAACCGAGCGTCTTGGTGTTTTCGATCCCAAATCTACTCAGATTGACACCGTTGGTCCCACCTTGGGCAGGCAACTGTTTATTTCTGGCTTAATCGCTTTGTTTATGGCCTTTGTGGGCATCTTTGTCTACCTTACCTTCCGATTCGAGTTTGACTATGGCCTATTCGCTTTCGTTGCCCTGTTCCACGATGTCTTAATCGCTATTGGTCTTTTCTCTATCCTAGGTTTAGTGCTAGGGGTAGAAGTCGATACCTTATTTGTGGTTGCCCTATTGACAATTATTGGTTTTTCTGTTAATGATACTGTGGTGATTTACGACCGGGTGCGAGAAGTAATTAAACTCAAGCCAGGTCAACATATCAATCAAATTGTAGAGGATGCTGTTAATCAAACCTTAACCCGCTCCATCAATACCACCTTAACTACCTTGCTACCCCTGTTAGCAATCTTGCTGTTCGGGGGAGAAACCCTAAAATTCTTTGCCTTAGCACTAATTATTGGTTTTACAGCAGGGTCTTACTCCAGTATTTTTATTGCCAGTACCCTCTTAGCTTGGTGGAGAGAGCGCACTGGTAAAGCTCAGTCTGTAGTCGAGGTTGCAGTTAATCCAGAAAAGGAGGGGACTTCAGTGATTGAAGCAGAATTTTCTGATGAAGTTTAGTTATCAATTTCAATAGTCTTCTAATTATGGAGCAGCCAGATAGCCCAAGAAGAAAAATTACCCTTGACCCCATCTTTGAGGCCAGGGTAAAACGATTACATCAAATAACTGTTTATGGTAGGTGGGTTTTCGTAGGCATCCTCTGGATAACTGTTGCTCCATTAAGCCTGTGGGCTTGGCAGTATGAAATTTCCCTGATGCGATCGCATTTTACCTGGGCAGCACTCCGGTATAGTATTATCTACAACCATCTGCCTGCCCTAGGTCTGGCTATCTGTATTGGCACAACTTTAGCCGTCTTAGTTTGGCAAAGTCGCAATATTTTATTTGGATTACCACCCTTAGAACAGAAACGTCTGGAGCAACAAGTACAGCGGATTTGTCAGCAAGGCCCCACACACCCACTCTGGAAGTGGGTGTGCGGCTCTTGAATTAAACGACTATATCCTCCTCAACAATAAAATCTGCCGCTGTGAGCTGACTCGCGGAGACCCCGAACACCTGTGCTAAGACTTCGCCATTGGCAGTAATAGTAGTCGCGCCCATATCAGCAATTGCCAGCTGATCAAAGGTCAGATCTCCACCTAACTTGAACATATCGATTCCATCTTCAAAACTAAACACAGTATCTGTTCCCTCACCAGGGTTCAAGACATAGGTGTCAATGCCCCCTGCGCCAGATAAGATATCATTGCCTAATCCGCCTTCTAAGATATCATCACCGTTGCCACCAAACAGGGAGTCATTACCCTCAGCACCGATCAAGGTGTCTGAGTTTTCTCCCCCAGACAAGTTATCATTACCAGCTCCACCATCTAGGAAGTCTCCATTAGTCCCACCATCAAGGACGTCATTACCGTCACCACCGAGCAAGGTGTCTGAGTTATCTCCTCCAACCAGGCTATCATTACCAGCTCCACCGTCGAGTAAGTCATTACCTGAGTTACCCTCTAGGGTATCGTTGCCATTACCCCCAAGCAAGGTATCATTCTGGAAAGTACCAATCACCGTCGAGTCATTATCTTGGATGGTAATCAGAGTAGCTACCTCACTTACGTTGTTGAAAGCTAAACCATCATCAACCACAAACTGGATAATGCGACCAGAGGCATCAGTCACACCAGATGTGTTTTCATACTCTAGGGTGTTGAGGACTTGCTGGTAATTTTGGATGGTATCTACCCCACTTAAGGAAAGGATACCATTGTTGGCATCGAAGTTAACCGCAATCAGGGTATCAGTGTTGTCAACAGTCAGCAGTTCCTCTGTGGGATTGAGCAGATTGGCAATTTTTACTGTTGCGCCAACCAGAGTGGTGTTATTAGCATCACTCAGAGTCAATTTGTTATCTGGGAACAGTGCAAGCTGATTACCGGTAAATGTGACAGTAGCATCAATGCCGTCTGTATCTGGATCTGGGGCAGCTGGAATAGCTGGGGCAGCAGCAATAATTGGCTCGGGAGCTGGATCAGTAGTGGTATCTGGATCGGGATCAGGTGTGGTATCTGGATCGGGATCAGGTGTGGTATCTGGATCAGTATCAGTAGTGGTATCTGGATCAGTATCAGTAGTGGTATCTGGATCAGTATCAGTAGTGGTATCTGAATCAGTATCAGTAGTGGTATCTGGATCAGTATCAGTAGTGGTATCTGGATCAGTATCAGTAGTGGTATCTGAATCAGTATCAGTAGTGGTATCTGAATCAGTATCAGTAGTGGTATCTGGATCAGTATCAGTAGTGGTATCTGGATCAGTATCAGTAGTGGTATCTGGATCGGGATCAGGTGTGGTATCTGGATCGGGATCAGGTGTGGTATCTGGATCAGTATCAGTAGTGGTATCTGGATCAGTATCAGTAGTGGTATCTGGATCGGGATCAGGTGTGGTATCTGGATCGGGATCAGGTGTGGTATCTGGATCAGTATCAGTAGTGGTATCTGGATCAGTATCAGTAGTGGTATCTGGATCAGTATCAGTAGTGGTATCTGGATCGGGATCAGGTGTGGTATCTGGATCAGTATCAGTAGTGGTATCTGGATCGGGATCGATAACTGGCGATACACCATTGAGGTCTATCACTGGAGCAACATTACCGAATAGGACATAGCTATTCCCTGGGGTGTCGCCATTGGCTGTACTAAGCTCAAGACCAGGTGCGCCAATAACTAGGTCATCAATGCTATCACTATTAACGTCTTTTGCTCCACTTACTGAGAAGCCTAGGGAGTCAGTACCTTCGATAACTAAGCCATCTTCGCCGTTTAGGGTAGAAAGGTCTACACTGCCAGTAGTTCCCAACTCTTCACTGCCGAATAGCACATAAACTTTGCCTGCACCTTTAGCTCCAATCGCAACATCAGCAAACCCATCTTTGTTGAGATCCCCAGCATAACTAACTGACGAGCCCAGGAGACCATTCGCTTCAATCCCTGTGATGGCAAAGCCATTGGTACCGTCGAGGCTTGCAAGGTCTAAGTTCCCTGTACCAGCAACATCGGTGCCGCCAAACACTACGTAAGCCTCGCCAACATCAGTCTGGGTATCGGAGTCAACAAAGGGAGCCCCAATGATTAAATCACTAACACCATCACCGTTGACATCGCCAGCATCACTCACGGACCAGCCTGCCCTGTCACCGAGATCAAGGCTAGAACCTTCATCAATACCATTAATGACGAAGCCAGTTTTGGGGTCGGAGGAGGGTATCGATGAGAGGTCTAGGGTTCCAGTGGCACCGACACCTGAACCACCGAACACTACATAAGTCTTGCCAGCAGAACTGTTGTCAGTCAGAGGAGAATCACTACCAGGAACACCGATAGCGAAGTCCTTGATGCCATCACCATTGATATCCCCAGCACTACTGACTGAAAAACCTGCTAAGTTTCCGGCAACACTACTGGTGAGGAGGAAGCCATTAGTGCCGTCCAGAGTGGAGAGGTCTAGGCTACCGCCAGTACCTGTGCCCCCAAATACCACATAAGCATTGCCAGGATTAAGACCGGGAGAAGAAATAGGCAACAAGGCATGAGGAGCACCAATCAATAGGTCATTTTTCCCATCGCCGTTAACATCCCCTAAATTGCTGATGGAATGACCAGAAAATTCTGCAGGATCAATGCCATTGATAGCAAAGCCAGATGAGAGATCTACGCTACCAGTAGAGCCCACAGTGGAACCGCCAAATACTACATAGCTAACGCCATTGTTGTTGGCACCAGCACCAGGAGCACTTACCAGTAGGTCATTCGTACCATCACCATTGATATCTCCACCACTGCTAACCGAAAAGCCTAAGAATCCAGTTGAATTAAGACCGGCAATAACAAAACCGTTAGTACCGTCTAGGTCAGCTAGTTCAATGGTACCGGTAGTACCTACATCTGGACCACCGAAGACTACATAGCTTGTACCTGAAAAAAGGCCATTGGGATCAGCACCTGGGGCTCCGATGATC
Source organism: Moorena sp. SIO3A2 (assembly GCF_010672265.1). Classification (NCBI taxonomy): domain Bacteria; kingdom Bacillati; phylum Cyanobacteriota; class Cyanophyceae; order Coleofasciculales; family Coleofasciculaceae; genus Moorena; species Moorena sp. SIO3A2. The sequence goes on along the minus strand of NZ_JAAHHC010000026.1, from coordinate 9,621 downwards.
AGATCATGATTGCCATCACCGTTGATATCTCCAGCGCTGCTGACTGAGAAACCGGAGCGGTCACCTAACGTAACACCATTAATAGAGAACCCAATTCTGCCGTTAAGGTTTGAAATATTGAATAGTTGATTTGACATAGTTAATTTGGTAGATGTCTATATGCTTTCGATTTGACATCATCTCAGCTAATCCTAGTGATTGGGACTAGGATTGTGATAAATTCATCAAAATTTTACTTAATTCTGAGGCAGTCTAGGGAAAATCTTTATATGTTGATTGTAAATTATTAATTACTGTAACATAGCCACTACGCGCTTTGAGGTATTAAGTCAGTCAATATGATTAGAATTTCTCGGATTTTCGTTTTTGGTAGGTAATTGGTGTTGCCGAAAAGTCCGCTAATCAAGGGATAACCTTCCTAGACAATCCAGCACTAAACCTTCTTGGTTTTGTTCAAATATTTATGCACTAAAGAAAATCCGTTATGTAAAGATTTGGCAAAATCGTCAATTTGGCACGACAGTATTATGAAATTGTGCTAGTCATCTGTGTTTGTTTACACCTAATTTCTCCATCTCCCCATCTCCCCATCTCCCCATCTCCCCATCTCCCCATTTCCCCATTTCCCCATTTCCCCATTTCCCCATCGTCCCATCTCCCCATCTTGATTATTGGGATAATCAGCATATTCCCAATCGAATCTAGCTTTCTTAGCTCAAAACGGGATAACTAAAAATAAATCCCTTCAGTCTTGATCAGTGTACATCTATGACATATTGCCTGAGAATTGCTGATCTTCCCATCAGTGAACGTCCTCGTGAGCGATTAGTTGCTCTAGGAGCTAAAAATCTGGCGACAGCGGAACTGCTAGCAATTCTTTTAGGTACAGGTCAAGGCAAAGGAAAGCTTTCTGCCATGGGTTTAGGACAGTTGATTTTACAGGAACTTGCCAAAGACCAGCGAGACCCAATGGCTGTGTTGCGGAATATTAAAGCTCAAGAATTGACCCAAATTCATGGTGTTGGACTAGCGAAAGCCACAACGATTTTAGCCGCAGTGGAGCTGGGCAAACGGGCATTTCTGTCTCGACCTACAGAAGGTGTAATTATTGATAGTCCAGCCTCAGCAGCAGCGTCTTTGAGTCATGACTTAATGTGGCAAAATCATGAACGATTTGCTGTGTTGCTACTTGATGTTAAGAATCATTTGTTGGGTACTCAGATTATTACTGTTGGTACAGCAACAGAAACCATTGCTAATCCCCGGGATATTTTCCGAGAAGTGCTGCGCCAAGGAGCAACACAGGTAATTGTGGCTCACAATCATCCCACTGGGAGTGTTGACCCAAGTTTTCAAGATATTACTCTAACGGAACGGTTATTACAGGTAGGTCAACTCTTATGTATTCCGGTATTGGATCACTTGATTGTTGGCAATGGTAATTACCAGAGCATACGGCAAGTAACGAAACTGTGGGATGAGTATCCCCAGGAAGAGTGAGGTTTATATCAAGTCCGGTTGAATATCCATCAATTTTGGGGCCCGGGCGCGGGGAGGGTGGGGAGGGTGGGAGGTGTGGGGAGATGGGGAGATGGGGGAGATTTTTATTAAGGGTAATTATCCTGACATGATATTAGCTGTGGCAGACACGGAAGGGTTGCCTGACCACTCATCTCATGGGCGAATACTTACCTTTGGGCGTTGCTGATTCTGGGTATGGTTTCGCCCCCCTAGGGCGTGTTTTCAAACTCGGAGATCCCCCTAAATCCCCCTTAAAAAAGGGGGACTTTGAGAATGGCTCCCCCCTTCCGCGCGGGGGGTTGGGGGGGATCTAAATCTTGCGGAAAACTTTGAAAACACGGCCTAGCCCCCCAGCGAGCAATCCCTCGCTGGGGGGAACAAAACTCCCAAAGTCCCCCAAAATTGGGGGATTTAGGGGGCTTTAATAAAACCAGATGATCGCCCATTCATTCCTTAATTCAGCAACGCCTACCTTTGAATAATTACCCTTGATCAAACCCTGCCCATCTCCCCACACGCCCCAAACTTCCCAAACTTCCCAAACTTCCCATCTCCTGTGTGCCAGAAAATGTTAAGTTAAGTATCAAAACGTGTCTTTTTTTTAAAAAAGACCAGATTACCCTATTGGTGATCTCTCACCTCCCACGTATCATCAAAACACTATTACAAGGATTCAGCCATGGTTAGTAAAGTACAAAAGACTGAAGCACAGTGGAAAGAGCAGCTAACACCGGAACAGTTTAAAGTCACCAGACAGAAGGGAACGGAAAGAGCCTTCACTGGAGAATACTGGAACAATAAGGACAAGGGTATCTACAAATGTATCTGTTGCGGAACAGAGCTATTTAACTCTGATACCAAATATGATTCTGGGACAGGTTGGCCTAGTTTTTTCGCACCTATCAAAGAAGAGAATGTAAAGGAGGAACCGGATAACAGCCTATTTATGCGCAGGACAGAAGTGTTGTGTGCTGTCTGTGACGCTCACCTAGGTCACGTGTTTAGCGATGGACCACCACCAACAGGCTTACGCTACTGTATGAATTCTGCTTCCCTTAGTTTCGAGAAACAGGATTAAAAAAACAGGATTAATCAGATCAAGTCACCTAAGTTTGATTCGGAAAATCAATTATGGTCTGTCGATAAAACTGGGGCATTCCGGTATCAAAATACTTGCCTTTAACTAGATAACCGGTTATGCCCTCTTCTTGTCGCAATTTATCAAGACATGATGTGAGCTGAAATTCACCTTTTTCACGGATATTTTGGTTGATGTGCTCTTCAAGATAGTCAAAAATTTTCGGCTTAAGTACATACATACCAAATACCGCTAAGAACTGATCCTTTGCCATTCCTTCCATATGGAGATGGGCTCGCGCATACTCAAGAGTAGGCTTTTCATAAAGCTCTGTCACACGCAACCGTGATTCTGACTCTTGCCAAATCCCAGTCACGCAACCAGCTTTGTGAATAATCTCTCCTGGCATTACGGTCAAGGCAACAACGCTCTGATCAACCTGGTTATAAACGTTTAGAACTTGACTAGCACAGGAAGTTTCATGGTCAGAAGTGTAAACATGATCCCCCAGCAACAATAGAAAAGGCTGATTATTTACCCATTCTTTGGCACAGAATACAGCATGACCATAGCCTTCTTGCTCCTCTTGAATCAGAAAGGTAATTCTATGGCCTAAATCCTGTAAATATTGGCTGTATGCTTGGTTTTCTGGAGAGAGTTTCTCGAAGAGTTCGGGTTTGGGGGGGGACTTAAAAAATTCTTCAAAATGTTTGCGATCGCTTTTTTGAACCACAATCCCCACTTCTTCTATCCCAGCACTGACCGCTTCTTCTACAATCGCCATGATCACTGGTTTCGCCCTACCATCCCGGTCAATAATCGGAAATAACTCTTTTTTTACCACTTTGGTGGCTGGAAACAAACGGGTACCAAAACCCGCTGCGGGAATTAAAGCTTTGCGAACGTTATTGGTCTGCATAAATCGTTAACGTCAAAGATTCCATTTGAGGAAAATCACGCTCAATAATTTTAATTAACTTTTGTTGACTTTCCTTGTCTTTAACAATAAATTGTGCGGTGCCATCCCCTTGAGAGCCAACTCCCTTTCCCCCTAGGATATAAGGTTGAATTGGTTCATAATTCAGGATTTGGTGCAGCACTCCAGCAGTTAATTGCTCAGGGCAAGCAGGGATAAGATAGCGGTCGAATTCAGCTTGTGCCTGGTTCATCAAGCTACCAATCCGTTCAGCATCACCCCTTTCCAGAGCCTCAACTGCCTCCTGAGTAATTTTAGAACTGATTGGACCAAGATAGTGCTGAACATTCTGTTGTATTTCGTTAGTGGCGAATGGATAGCACTGATTCAGTTTACTCAGGATTTCCTGAGTATTTTTGCTTGCCCCGAGGTCTACAATTACAAAAAACAGATTCCGAGGTACCTTGAGTTCACTAATCTCGGTGTGATCACCATCAAACATCATCATGATCGGTCGATTGCCATAAGCACAGGCGAAATCCATCCGACCACATTGGGAAGGGGTGGTGGTTTCCCCTAGATAGGCTAACTCCATTTCCTCTTGGAGGGTCATGTTTAAGTCATACAGGCGATTGAAGCTGCGGGCAACTAGGACGGAAATTGCTGCACTTGAGGATAGCCCTTTCTTGATTGGTAAGTCAGTGCGGTAATTATCGATTTCAATTCCACCGACAGGATAGCGAGATAGACACTGGTAGGCAACCCCAGCAGCATAACTAAAAAAACCGCCTTTTTTAGCAACAGCGAGCAGAGCACTCCTTTCCATTGGTAAACTAATAGAAACGGTCGGTGTACCCTCCCTCAGGGAAGTACGCATAATCAGCTCGGTCGGATGAGATAAGACCAGAGCATAAAGTCCCTGATTGGTTCCGGTGATTAGGGTGTAGCCTCTTTCGAGCTCGGGATTTAGGCAGCGATAGCCTCCTGCCCAATCACTATGTTCCCCAAATAGACAAAGGCGACCTGGCACAAACAGTTTCATTACTCAGTTAAATCTATAGCAGTCTTGATTGGAATAGAATACAGCCGGTGATTGCAGTGGGAGCTCCCGAGAGGCTAAAGTGTATTTTACTGAGCTGCAAATCACTATATGCACTATATAAAGCACTATAGTATGACATTGCCATCAGAGGGATTGCATTCAAAGACGGCAAGACACCACCAGACTGGGAAACTCTCGATAGAGGGTGCTAACGCTCAATGCTACTTGGTATTAACTAGAAATTTTGAAACCTCTAGGGTCGATAGAAATAAACGTAACGTGGGGTAACTACATGGAACGTTTTATGTTAACTACTGCATGCAAGCCTTGGCTGTGCATCCCTAAGATCAACAGTCAACAGTCAATAGTCAACAGTCAACAGTCAACAGTCAACATAGTTAACGTGATTCAAATCACGCTTTACTGGCAGAAGGTTAACAACTTATTAAAACTTAAATCACCCCAGATCAACCTCAGATATTTGATTATGAAGAATGCCAGGAAAAATTTCATCAGGGAAATCTAGCATGACAGCTTTGATTAATTTGGAAACCTCCCAGACCAGTGCTTGTGTCACTGCTTGGCTCAGAAAGCACACCCTTTATCTAGGGTTCATTGGTCTTTATGTGGTAGAATTACAAAGTATCTTGGCTCACCGGGGATATTACTTTGGTCCATTAGATGGTATCTTTGACACAGAGATTGAATATGCTGTGCAAGGCTACCAGCAAAAGGTATTTCTCAGAGCAACTGGTATTGTAGACCAAAAGACCTGGCAAGCTCTTCTGGGTGGTGCTCCGGTCAATATGCCGATTATACGTCCTGGTAGTTTTGGTGAGGCTGTCAAAACAGTCCAAGAAGTACTTTGGATTAGTGACTACTATACCGGTAAGATTGATGGCATCTTCGCTTCCCTGACACTCGAAGCAGTGCAACGCTTCCAACTCGACAGGGGTTTGCTAGGCAATGGTGTAGTTAGTGAACACACCTGGAACGCCTTGAGCGATATGCCTCGCTATGTCTATTAGGCGATGTCTATTAGGCGATTTCTCTTAGTGCGTTAGTCCTGTCCTCAAGGATTGATACCAAGTTGCAATCAATCAAAGATATTATCCTTTGAACTGGTGAGGGAGTGAGCAGCTATACTACCATCTTGTTCAACTTAGTACATAGCACATTAGAATTAATAACGGCAACTATGTTATGTTAATTTTCATGAAGCTCCTGAAAATTGACATAACATTATGAACCTGCCAGAGTCTGTTAAATTTTGGTCTCAATTCTTCCACCCCTTACTGATGTGGGTGCTGCTAGCGGCAGCCTTCTATGCTCTTTATCTGGGTTTGAAAATCCAAAAGACTAGAACGGCGGAAGGTGACGAAAAGAAAGCGCTAGTTAAGGGTCAATATAATGTTAAGCACCATCTTGTGGGTTCAGCGTTGCTAGCAATGATGGTACTGGGTACAATCGGAGGTATGGCAGTAACCTACATTAACAATGGCAAGTTGTTTTTTGGACCCCATTTGCTGGCTGGTTTAGGCATGACCGGAATTATTGCTACCTCTGCCTCTCTAACACCATTAATGCAGAAAGGTCAAGCTTGGGCTCGCTATAGTCACATCGTCCTGAATGTTGCACTCTTGGGACTATTCAGCTGGCAAGCCATCACCGGTATGCAAATTGTTCAGAAGATTCTTAGCAATCCGTAGATGATTTGATTTACCTAGGGGCGTGGTATTGTACCCGCCCTAGGATGGTTGTAGAGTTTAAATATGCAAACTTAAACTTAGCTTTTCGTTGCTTTTAGTTTAGGTGTCCAAGCTAAGCTCTAAGCATTGGGCTGATAGCTGATAGCTGATCTATCAACCCTTAGAGTAAATATTACCGTAGATTTTGCCGCTGCTGTGATTGCTTCGGTATAGGTAGACCATTACTGTTATGAAAGTCTTCCTGCACCTTGTGGGTTAAACGCCGGGAAACTTGACGGACAACTTGCTGCAAAATTCCGTTGCCTGTGCGTTGAATCAAGGACTGAGGTAGTTTCCGAATTGCCTTGGGAAACCACATGTCAACACTGAGGTCAAGATGCCACTCCACGCGGGTTATCGCTGATGGTATGGACTGCGATTCCAGCTGATGCTCTTGAAAATATTCCCTTGCTGGTACTTCTACTAAGGTCTGAGATGCCTGGAAATCAAGCTCATAGCCTGGACTGACGTGATTCGGGATGGGGATTGTCCGAATCTGATAGGAATTTTCGTCTTGAGGTAGCAATTCCAAACCGATTTTTGGTTCAACCTTATAGCCAAATGCGCCAAAGCTACCAATGGTCAAAATATAGCCATTGTCTGTGAGCAGTTCTACTTTCATCGGATGAGCGCAGCGACAAAACCAATCCTGGTGAGTATTTAGATAGGCACTTACTTGCTCAGCTGAAGCATACATCTCCATACAGTCTTGAAAATGACACTGAAACCGAGTCGGCTCACTACCTGAGTAAGACGCTGATGGAACAATAGGGTCAGTGTCGGCCTTTATAGCAGGAGTATTCAAATCCACCTGTTTTGCCTCAATTGACTGATGGTTAATAAAATGCGATCGCATACATCATCCTCTTCATTTGATTGCCTTGTGACTAGTTCAGAAACTAGTTGAGAGCCTAGTTGAGAAATGTCCATGGGTCGCTCTTGCTTATCCTACTCCTCTGGCTGAGTTAATCAGGAGTCGGACACAAACAAGTTGAGCTATGTAAACAAGTGTAAAGTTTGGGGGACTGATCTAGCTGGGTTTCTGGTGATGCGAGATCAGTTATTAGATCAGTTATTAGATCACTGACTATAGCAGGTTTTAATTAGATCGACCGAGAAAGCGAAGAACACATGACCATGAAACTTATACAACCGAGAGGTTGGGGTTTACGGAAGCGATGCAGCGCGGTCTTGGGGAGGCAGCGCGGTCTTGGGGGTCTCCCCCATGAGCGACTGCCGTGGTTTCCCCCACTCGCTATTGCATCAAGACAAAATCCAATAATTCTCGATTGAATGGCCTAGTTTAATTTTCACTCAGAATAACTGGTAAACTAGCTAAGCTACTAGGTGAATTGTACGGAAATTGCTATGAAAGCATGTGTAGCTGGAGCAACAGGAGAAACAGGAAAGCGGATTGTACAGGAACTCGTTTTGCGTGATATTCCTGTACGGGCTTTAGTGCGAAATCTAGAGTACGCTCAAGAAACATTACCACCAGCAGCAGAATTAGTGGTGGGGGATGTGCTCAAACCCGAGAGTATCCGTGCCGCGATCGCAGATAGTACTGTAGTGCTGTGCGCCAGTGAGGCTCGCCCTAGCTTTGACCCAACCGCACCCTACAAGGTGGATTACGAAGGGACTAAAAATTTAGTAGATGGTGCTAAGGAAAAAGGGGTAGAACACTTTGTATTGGTTTCCTCCCTCTGTGTGCCCCAGTTTTTCCATCCCCTCAACCTATTCTGGCTGATTCTGGTCTGGAAGAAGCAAGCAGAGGAATATATCCAAAAAAGTGGCTTGACTTACACTATTGTGCGACCAGGTGGTCTCAGAAACGAAGACAACTCAGAGCCGATGGTCATGTCTGGCGCAGATACTCTATTTGAAGGTAGCATACCTCGCACCAAAGTAGCAGAAGTTTGTGTTGAGGCGCTGTCGGAACCGGAAGCTCGGAATAAAATAGTAGAAGTGGTTAGCTCAGCAGAAGCTCCCGATCACAGCTGGGAACAGCTATTTGCTGACGTAGGTTGAGGGAGTGTTGAGCGTTCGCGTAGCGTGACGTTCCGTCAATCGCATTTTGTGAACACTATTAAGTTCACACTATTAACACTAGTAAGGATTAGTCAACTGAGTGTCTTCATCACCCCGGCAGAAGTACGGAAAGTTAAGAGGATTTCCAAATACTTCCTATAAATTTACACTCAAAGGCTTATTTTACAATATTTCAGCCTTAGCGATAGTGAGCTTATTATTGGGGATTTATCTCAGACATGTTTTTAATAGATGGGCTTACTACCCGGTTGAGCGTACGCTATCTGATTATCCTACCAGTATTCACGGCACCCCTCCCTTAGTGATGAGGGGGGGAGATCCTTACATTCGCGCCCTAATGCGTACTATCACCGCTAGTGAAGCTAATGACCCCCAACCCTACACGATTATCTATGGGGGTCAACACGTTTCTGATTTAAGGCGTCATCCTGAAATATGTGTTCCCATAGTCGCTGGTCCTAATGTTGGAAAATGTAGCACAGCGGCGGGACGGTATCAGTTCCTTGATATCACCTGGAAAGCAAAGGCACAAAGCTATCACCCCAGACCCTCAGGCTTTTTGTTTTGGAAGCAGTATAGCTTTGAGGCACACTTCCAGGATGCTGTGGTTCACGATTGGCTCAAGGATAGTAGAGCCTGGGGGATGGATATTCCCAAAGAATTGCGGCAAGGAAATTTAGATAAAGTTTTGCGGCGGTTGTCCGGTACTTGGACAAGTCTAGGTTATGGCATAGAAACGAATAGCATGAGTAAGCACTTGCCAAAGGTTTATGAACGGATGATTGAGGAAGAACTAAACCGCTAATCATTGATGCATACTTGCAGGCTTGCAGGACAAATGCAATTTTATAGCATTTTATAGCATTTATTAATTTGGTGAGGTACTTTCGTCCTGGATTTTAGGGAGTAGGAGGTAGCGATGCATCGCTATTCCCTATTCGTAAGCATTCAGCTATCAGCCGTCAGCCGTGAGCACCTCAAGTAGCGTGGCCAACGGCCAAGGCTCAAGCTGCTTGAGGTGCTTTCCGTAACTCAGATTAAACAAATGGTTACCTGTTGTCAAGATCCCAAGCGCGAGTGGGGGAAATCCCCTGTTCCCTTGCTGCATCGCTTATTCGCGCATCACCTCAAGTATAGCAGTCGCCAGGGCAGTTAGGACATCGACATTAGTCTCACACCCTTTGTAAGCGATGCAGAGGTGCGACCCGTGGCGAATTTAATTCGCCAACGGAAAGCGCACCATTACGGTCTTGGGGGTTTCCCCCAT
>NZ_JAAHHC010000025.1:0-114248 GCF_010672265.1 Moorena sp. SIO3A2 | reverse complement strand
TAGCTTTTTCATAATAGAGAACAACTCAAGTTCAATTGACTTAGTCATCCCCACTACGGGGACAATCTGAGTCGATATTTTCTTGGTTGCTCCTATTTCTTTGGGCATCGTCAATGGTTAAGTCCTAATATTTTAGTTATACTCTAGCGCTAGCCAAACGTCAATGTCTGATTTGTAACACTAAATCCGGTTTTGTCCCGGGTTTAAGGGGTTTGAACGTTAGACCACGAGTTATATGGGTAAGTTCACCCATGCTGGCCAATGAGATCGCCCTTGAATTCTAGGAAAATAGAGTTGTTTATTTGATCATAATTATGATTGAGTGGGTGAAGGAGGTTCTCTCCATCAATCTCAAATCACCAATCACGATATCTCAGGATATCAAATTATGGTTCTCTTAGTTGAGCCAAATTGGCCAATTTGTGGTGATTTCCTAACAAAGCCAAATGAGCTAGTTCTATGTCTGTTGACTTCACTGTAGCGATTCCGACCTATAATGGGGCGAAGCGTTTACCATTACTGCTCCAGGGACTGCGATCGCAAACTTTCCTAAACCCGATCAGTTGGGAAATTATTGTCGTTGACAACAATAGTAGCGATGATACTGCCCAAGTTATTCAGAACTATCAAAGCAATTGGGATGTATCTGTCCCCTTAAGATATTGTTTTGAACTCGAACAAGGATCAGCATTTGCCAGGTTGCGAGCTGTCCAGGAGGCTAAAGGTGAATTAATCGGTTTTTTAGATGATGACAATTTACCTGATCCCAACTGGATTGCTGCAGCCTATGGCTTTGGTCAAGAGTATCCTAAGGCAGGAGCCTACAGTGGTCAAATTCATGGTGATTTTGAAGTCGAACCCCCAGAAAATTTTGAACCCATCAAGCAATTTCTGGCAATTCGGGAACATGGACCAAACCCCCATCCCTTTCAACCTGAACACATCAGACTACCCCCAGGGGCAAGCTTAGTCGTTCGTAGACAAGCTTGGCTCGATAGTGTGCCACCTCGTCCCAGTTTGACAGGCAAACTGCCCGGATTATTCGTCCAGGGAGATGATTATGAGCCATTGCTGTATATGTACAAAGCAGGTTGGGAAATTTGGTATAACCCCGCCATGCATAGCTATCATCAGATTCCCCAGTGGCGTCTTCAGAGAGATTACTTACTCACTCTCGCTCGTGGTTGTGGTTTAGCTACCTGTCAGCTCCGTCTGATTAATACTACCTTTTGGCAAAAGCCTATAGTAATTACCAGAACCTTATTGGGAAATTTGCGCCGATTTATCCTACATTTCCTTAAGTATCGAGGACAATTTAAAACTAATCTCATTGCCGCCTTTCAACTAGAATTCTTCTGGGGCAGTTTCCTCAGTCCATTTTTTACTATTAGAAAGCTTTTACACAATCCTTATAATAAATAACCTAAGTTATCAGCTATCAGCTATCAGCTATCAGCTATCAGCTATCAGCTATCAGCTATCAGCTTAATGCTTTGATGGGCAAATCTCCAGACTTTCAATTCTCTAAAATCTCGAACTATTAAATTGTCCCGTTCCCATAGCGTGGCCATAGGCCTGCATAGGTTTATTTTAAACTAACGCCTGACAACTGACGGCTAAATGCTTACTAAATAACAGTATTTTTCAGATTTTTTTTCTGCTCCCGACTCCCGACTCCCGACTCCCTCGGTGCGCTTACAGTCGTCGAATTAAATTCGCCACGGGTCGCACCGCTCCCGACTCCCTATTCCCTATTCCCTATTCCCTTTGCTATCATGACCCAAATATCCTTAATTATTCCAGTTAGAAATAGGCAACACTATACTCAGAATATTCTGAGTCAAATTTTTCAGCAAATTCCTCAAGCAAATACCGATAATATCTCAGTTATCTCAGTCATCATAGTAGATGATGGTTCCACAGATGGTACACCAGACATGATTAGAAGTGAATTTCAAAATGTTTACTTAATTGAAGGAGATGGCAATCTTTGGTGGACAGGTGGGATTTGTATGGGGATGAACTATGCCATAGATAAATTAGACTCCGATTACCTAGTGTGGCTAAATGATGATATTTCTCTGTCAGACAATTTCCTGAACAACCTGATTGACATTTGTCAGTCTCCACTGTACCAGAAGACTATTGTTGGGGGTATTGTCCGGGATAAAACCTATTCCGATTGGATTGTGTTCAGTGGAATGCATAAAAAACAGCCAATTCGGAGTATGGATTATTTTGCTACAGCAGAGGCTAGGTCAGTCGATACCCTAAATGGTAATATAGCTATCATCCCCAGAGTAGTCGTCGATAAACTTGGGTTTCCAGATGCTGATAGATTCCGGCATTACGGCGGTGACTTTGAGTTTGTTAGTCGTGCTAATAAATCAGGATTTAATGTAATTTTGTCAAGTAAGCTCCAAGCCACTACTGATTATAATTTAAATGACTTGATTCGTTATATGCCCCCTTTACTACAATGGTATCTCCAACCGAATACAGCCAAAAGAATCCAAATTTTGAAAGGATTCACTAATTTAAAGTCAAATTATAATATCTGGCATATGGTCAATATAATTTATCAAGACTCACAACATGTCCCTTTCTGGAGGTATGCTATTTTATATGTTAGGCAAGTTATTAAACTGTTAGTCAGTGATTTTTTACTATTGAGTAAAACTGAAACAACTCTCAAAAACTATTTGAAGCAGCAAAATGCTCCAGAAGAAACTATTCAGGGGCTAATCAACTACAGAACTAAGTCAATATAATATGGTTTTAATATCTATAATTATACCAGTTTATAATGACGAAAAAACTATCAAACAGACGATTGAATCGGTTTTAAATCAGACATTTACGGATTTTGAAATACTTGTCATTGATGATGGCTCCCAAGACTCGACAGGGGAAATAATTTCTAGTATCAAAGATGCTCGCTTAAAAATTTTTTCCTATCCCAATGCGGGTGTCAACCGAGCTCGTAATCGTGGACTATCCCATGCTTCAGGGGACTATATTGCGTTCCTAGATGCCGATGATCTCTGGCATCCGGATAAATTAGAGTTCCAGTTAAACGCCTTACAAGCAAACCCCCAAGCCGCCGTTGCCTATAGTTGGACAGATTACATTGATGAATCAGGTCAGTTTTTGCGGCGAGGTAACCATATCACTCTCAATGGTAATGTTTATCCTCAGCTGTTGCTAACAGATTTTTTGGAAAATGGTTCTAACGTCCTAATTCGTAGGAAAGCATTTGACACAGTTGGTCAATTTGATGAATCCCTAACCCAGGCAGAAGATTGGGATATGTGGCTGCGGCTGGCGGCTCGTTATCCCTTTGTCGCTGTACCATACCCACACATTTTATATCAAGTCTCGGCTAATTCCGCCTCTTCTGATACTGCCAAGATGGAAGCAGGTTGCTTACAAGTAATTGAACGAGCCTTTGCTAGTGCTCCTGATTCTCTACAATATCTGAAACAGCACAGCCTAGCTAACCTGTATAAGTACCTAATTTTCAAGGCTTTTGAATCATTTCCAGAACGACACAAAGCCCTAGCCGCACTCCGATTTATTGGCCATGCCCTCAGACATGATCCAAGCTTTTTACTGACAAAGGTGACCTTAAAAGTATTGCTGAAAATTATCCTATTACTTATATTACCTGCTCCTCAGTATACTGCTTTACTGAATCGATTTCCAAGATTGTTGAATACTAGCACTATTCTTGGATACCTACGAACAGAACCTTAGACGGGTGCATCGTAAGCATTTAGCTATCAGCTATCAGCTATCAGCTATCAGCATTCAGCATTCAGCTATCAGCTATCAGCTATCAGCTATCAGCATTCAGCATTCAGCATTCAGCATTCAGCTATCAGCTATCAGCTATCAGCTATCAGCATTCAGCTATCAGCATTCAGCTATCAGCTATCAGCCATCAGCTATCAGCATTCAGCATTCAGCTATCAGCATTCAGCCGAAGGCCAAGGTCTTTGGCTGAATGCTGATGGCTAACCTTCAACCTGCTAACCTTCAACACTACTAACCTTCAACATCCTAACCTTCAACACTACTAACCTTCAACATCCTAACCTTCAACACTACTAACCTTCAACACTACTAACCTTCAACCTGCTAACCTTCAACACTACTAACCTTCAACCTGCTAACCTTCAACACTAATAACCTTAAACCTGCTAACCTTCAACATCCTAACCTTAAACCTGCTAACCTTCAACACTAATAACCTTAAACCTGCTAACCTTCAACATCCTAACCTTAAACCTGCTAACCCAAAAAAATAGCCGCAGAAATACTTTCCACGGCTAGGAATTTTCGACTATGCACTGAATTTTCTCACCTATCTGTTCGCGTAGCGAACAGACCGGAGCCTTTGGCCGGGGGGGGAAACCCCCCCAGAAATTTAGCGATGCAGCGCGGTCTTGGGGGTTTCCCCCATGAGCGACTGCATCAAGACAAGGTGTTAACGCCAAATCCAGTATCTCCTCATGATCGTAATAAATTGGCCTGGAATTCCAGTGGGTTGAAGAGGACTCCACTCCGAAAGCTGTGCATAGCCCATGGCATTAAGGATATGCATTGTATGGCTTATTTGCTGGCGAGTTCCCTTCAGAATATACGGAACAAGGAATTCTTTTTCGGAAAACTCCTCAGGAGTAATCTTCGGAGTGATATCCTCTGGATTGTTGTCTGAATTTGGCAGAAAATTGTGATGCATAGTCGAAAAACTCTTTTTAGGTTTATTAATATAATCATAATGATTACAAAATAAATTTTCAAGGGTTTTTATAAATTTTTTTTTGAGGGATAATTTAAAGGAAACGAGGGAATTTAGAATTTAGAATTTAGAATTTAGAATTGGGAATTTAGAATTTAGCGTAGGGTGCGTTAGGGGCGGGCTATCCCTAATTTTCCACTTCGTAGCCAGTATTGGGATAGCCCGCCCCGTAACGCACCACCAAGTAGAATTGAGAATTGGGAATTGAGAATTGAGAATTGAGAATTGAGAATAGGGAATAGGGAATCGGGAATCGGTAAAAGGGAATAGGGAATAGGGAATAGGGAACAGGGAATAGGGAAAATATCGGAAGCAATCGCGTTTTTTTTAGGAGTAATATTACCGATAAAATCGGTTAGCTAAAATTGTCATAACAAGTTAGCGATCGCGTAGCGTGACCTTTGGTCAATCGCGTTTTTTTTTCGGAGTAATATTACTGAAAGCTTCAACAACAGTAAATTTGTAAAATCCGAAGTTATCTACTCCCGACTCCCGACTCCCGACTCCCGACTCCCGACTCCCGACTCCCGACTCCCGACTCCCTTTTCTATTAATCTACACCGTTCAATCATATCAACATAGGCGGTCGATAACTCCTGCCAACTAAACCGATCATAGACCGTACGATGACAATTTTCGCGCTTACTCTGATTATACCCTTCCCCCAAGACTTGAGTAATTAAATTAGCTAAACTTCCAGTTAATTCAAAATTAGCGAAATAGCCTTCATTGCCTAAAACAAAGTGAGTAATGTCATAATCATGAGCTAAACAAGGTAAACCATGGGACATCGCCTCGACAATTACTCGTGGTAATCCTTCATGGAGAGAAGCTAAGACGAAAAGATCAGCAACCTGATAGTAATCCGTTACTTGCTCACGAGCAACAGTTCGCACTTGAAACTGATTAAGCCCTAATAGCTCTTGGCCAAGCTGAATAATTTCTGCTGATTCAGCATCCTGTTGACCTAATAATAATAGGAATGGTCTAGGTTTTGGTAAACTCGCTACTTCATGAATGATGTAATCCATGCGTTTATGAGACTTGTTAATTGCTGCCACAGAAAGAATTAACGGTTGCTGTTTCGGTAGTCCTAGTTTTTCTCGTAACCCCTCTCGTTCTACTCGTGACAGTATCTGTAATTTGGCAGGGATAAAGAATCCAGAGGGCAGTAGACTTTGTTGATCAGCAGGCTCTCCATAAGTTAACGCCTGTTTCAAGTGAATTGGGGTTAACTGCTGTACATGATCCCAACGGGAAAAAGGAGGGGATAAGGCTCCTCCATTACGGAAAAGTAGCTTATAATTCTGTTTTGTCAAACGCCGCCAGTGCCACAGTAGATAGCCTAAGCCATCATCACTGAAGTAAATTACCTCTGGACGTTCACGATATATATGTGATAATAAACTTAAGATAAATGACGCTTGTTCAATAAAGTAGCCTTCTTGTCTGACAAAGTAGTCACCTTTTTTTAAAAATTCACTTAATTGCTTAACCAATCTTCCCAGTTGACCTGCCATCCAACTATACCGTGGCAGATTCCATAATGTAATCATTTTTTGATCAGACTTACCTCCTCCTTTAAACAGGGTGATATCAAGAGACGATTCCTGAGATAAAGCGGCAAAGCACTCTTGGGCAAATGATTCATACCCCCGCTGGATATGACCCAGACCAGAACAGATTAGAAAAACTTTAGTCATGGTATGGCGGATTGATTTATTCTCGGTATATAGTTGTATAGGGGAGGGAATAGGGAACAGGGAACAGGGAATAGGGAATAGGGAATAACAAAAAATTAATGTATCTGTTTAGCTGCTAATTATCATAATATACTATTTAAAATTAATTTATTTTGGCAAGTTAATCAAGGGAAGGAAAAATTACTATTGCCTTTCCTTAAAGGAGTATGTTCACAACTAAAATAAAAGGTTCTTCAGTACCTACTATGCTAAATTTATATTTAAGAACCACCAAAAAGCTTACTGTGTAAGGGTTATGAGGCTATTTAACCATAAATTTTTCCAATATAGCTGCCTCTTCCTCCTGCTCCCTGCTCCCTGCTCCCTGCTCCCTTTGGCAAAGTGTTAATTTAGCATAACAATTACGGAAGAGCCAAATAAAAATGCTATATTATCTATTCGTATATCAAAAATGATTCTTAACCAAAACTTCCAGGTAATTGAGAATGCTGCCCAAATTGATGACCACTTTTGTTTAAAATTAGGACCGCAAGCTAAGGCAAAAGTCTACCGAGTATTGATTAACGATACAGGACAAATCCTACTCGACCCAATTCCAGAAGAAGAACAGTGGTTATGGCAAAATCCCGAAACCCTGGCGCAGGTGAAACGGGGTATCCACCAAGCAGCAGAAGGTCAAGGAAAATATTTAGCTACCCCGGCGAGAAGCCCCGCACCATAATCTTTGATTTGGTGTCGGGATGATAGCCGGGACAGGGTTTATGTAAATTAACAGTTATCATTCACCTGGTTTGTGTTAAGATATTTTCATGGTACTAATCATGAACTACACTTATCGAATTTATCCAGATACAGCTCAACAGGAATTAATGTTAAGTTGGCTAGAAACTTGCCGACGACTTTATAACCGTTGCCTGGGAGACTTAAAGGACTGGATGAATAGTCGGAAGTGTGCAGTTGATCGGTGCTCGCTTAATAGGGAATATATCATGTCGCCTGACATTCCATTCCCCGGATACAGGTCACAGAAGCGACAGTTAACGCAGTGGAAAAAGACTGAATCTGACTTGAAAGAAGTTCACTCTCAAGTCACTCAAGATGTAATTAAGCGATTACATACTTCTTGGGAGTCGTTCAGACAAAGAGGAAGAGGTTTTCCAAGATTTAAAAAGTACGGTCGCTATCAATCGTTTTTGTTTCCTCAGTTTGCGACTAATCCAATTAAGGGCGATCAAATCAAACTACCCAAGATTGGGCTTGTAGATCTGAAATTACATCGAGAAATCCCTGAAGGATTTCAAATCAAGGGTGTACGAGTTGTATCAAGATGTAGAGGAACAAAATGGTTTGTTGTTATCACAATTCAAGCTGATATTTCTGTTCCGGACAACCCTCATTTTGGACGAGCAATCGGAGTAGATGTCGGGTTGATTGATTTCCTAGCTACATCAGATAATTTAACGATTCCTAGACCGAGGTTTTTCATAGACCTACAACGCGAGCTGAAATTGCTGCAACGTAGAGCATCTCGAAAAAAGAAACGGTCTAAGAATTACGAAAAAGCACAAATCAAGGTAGCACGGTTACATCATAAAATTGGTAATACCCGTAAAGATTTTCACCTTAAAGTTGCACATCAACTTTGTGACCAGGCTGATTCAATTGTCTTGATGCAATAGCGAGTGGGGGAAACCCCCAAGACCGCGCTGCATCGCTTTTTGTTGAAGACATTGATTACAGAGTAATGGCAAAGGGCTTTCTGGGTAAGCATTCTCTTGATGCTGGCTTTGGTCAGTTCAGAGAATTATTGAAATGGGTATGTTGGAAACGAGGAAAGTTTTTCGCACAAGTTGACCATAAAGGGACATCAAAGCAATGTCCTGAATGTGGAACCGAGTGGGATAATAACCTTTCAATCCGTTGGCATACCTGTGATGAATGCGGGTATTCCAACCATATAATGTCGCTTCAGCGGAAGTAATGCGTAATCGTGGAATCAATAAGTACCCAAGGACAATTGGGGAAAGGAAACTGTCTGCTGACAGCGTACTGTCGGGGGTTTTGTACCTAGATAAGTGCTACGCAGAAACTCTTAATCGTGAGGTTAAGAAGCCCGCGCCGTAATCAAAGATTCGGCGTCGGGAGTATGTCACGTGATTTCGCTCAATATGCTAACCTGGAGATTGATGACTAGTGGATTTTCAATAATTAAACTATCAGCGATTAGCGCTACTTGAGGTGCGATCGCGTTCACCTATCAGCGATCAGCCTATGGGCTAGGGGCATGCTACACGGAACAGCTAAAGGCGAAAAGCCACACTAAACCGAACAGCTGTTGAATAAAATAGCTGACCGCTGACCGCTGACCGCTGACTGCTGACCGCACCTCAAGTAGCGTGGGCGTAGCGCATAGGCTTACAAATTCATTAGTATTCCCCAAAATACGGAAATCCGAATCCCTATCGGTGGACAACCCTATCTGTCGTATCAAAAATAATCCCTCAAAATCGTTAAAGGGACATTCATCATATTAATGTAGCTATACCAACAATGACTGTACTGGAACAAGGCACAATCACGATTCATACTGAGAATATCTTCCCGATTATCAAGAAGTCTCTCTACACGGATCACGAAATCTTCTTGCGGGAGCTGATCTCCAACTCAGTGGATGCCATCCAGAAGTTGAAGATGGTCTCTTATTCTGGGGAGATTGACGGGGATGTGGGAGACCCGGAAATTAAAATTACCATTGATAAGGATAAAAAAACTCTCTCCATCTCGGATAACGGCATTGGGATGACTGCCGATGAGGTGAAAAAGTATATTAATCAAGTTGCTTTTTCTAGCGCTGAAGAATTTATCCAGCAGTACCAAAAGCAAGCTGACCAACAGATTATCGGTCACTTCGGATTGGGTTTCTACTCTGCTTTCATGGTGGCTCAGAAGGTAGAAATTGATACCCTCTCTTATAAATCAGGGGAAACAGCCGTTCATTGGAGCTGTGATGGTTCTCCAGCCTTTGAACTATCGGATTCAGAGCGGACGGAACGGGGTACTACTGTTACCCTCACCATGCAAGAGGAGGAACAGGAGTACTTAGAACCCTCACGGATTCGCCAGCTAGTGAAATCCTACTGTGATTTCATGGCAGTGCCCATCAAGCTTGAGGAGGAGGTGATCAACAAGCATGAGGCACTGTGGAAGAAATCCTCAAGGGACCTGACCAAAGAAGACTATCTGGAGTTCTATCGCTATCTTTACCCGTTCCAAGATGAACCCTTGCTGTGGGTACATCTAAACACAGATTATCCTTTCTTGCTTGATGGCATTCTCTATTTCCCCAAACTGAAGCCAGATGTGGATGTGACTAAGGGGCAAATCAAGCTCTTCTGCAATCAAGTGTTTGTTAGTGACAATTGTGAGGAAGTGATTCCTAACTTCCTAATGCCACTGCGAGGGGTGATTGATAGTCCTGATATTCCCCTGAATGTCTCCCGTTCTGCTCTCACCAAAGACCGGACAGTGGCTCGGATTGGTGACTTTATTGCTAAGAAAGTTGGCGATCGCTTAAAGCAACAGTACCAGGATGAGCGGGATGAGTACATCCGTTCTTGGCAAGATGTGGGTACATTTGTTAAGTTTGGCTGCCTCAATAGCGATAAGTTTAAGAAACAAGTAGAAGATATTGTGATCTTCCGCACCACCTATCAACCGGTGGAAAGTTCGGAAGCTCCAAGCACTGACACCCCTAAGGTAGAAGTGCAATCCCAAGATGGGGATGCTTGGGAGGATGTCACCCCGGATGAGGGCACCGAACAGGGCAAGTCTTCTTCCTCTCAACCCTACACCACCATCAAAGAGTATCTAGAGCGCAATAAAGAAAATCACGAAAATCGGGTATTCTATTGCACTGATGAGGCTAGCCAAGCCACTTATGTAGAACTGCACAAAAATCAAGGGTTAGAAGTCCTATTCATGGACTCCTTTATCGACACCCACTACATTAGCTTCTTGGAACGGGAATATACAGAGGCTAAGTTCTCTCGGGTGGATTCGGACTTGGATGATACCCTGGTTGATAAGGAGCAGGAAAAAGAGATTGTTGACCCGAAGACCAACAAAACTCGTTCTGACCTGATTAAGGAACTGTTTGAGCAAGCGATTAATAAGCCTAAGGTTAATATCCGGACTCAAGCCCTCAAGTCTGATGACCCCCAAGGCACCCCACCGGCAATGGTATTGTTACCGGAAGCCATGCGCCGTCTACAGGAAATGACTGCCATGATGCAGCAGGAGTCGGTGCAGTTCCCAGAGGAACATATTTTAGTAGTGAATACTACCCACCCACTGATTCAGAATCTAGTCAACCTCAGTCAAGGCAGTATTATTCAGAGTGGCGGTCAGTCTCCCTCAGCGGAATTGGCTAGCATGATTTGTCAGCATGTCTATGACCTGGCACTGATGGCTCAGAAAGGCTTTGATGCCGAAGGCATGAAGGCGTTTGTGGAACGGTCCAATAAGGTTATGACGCGCTTGACGCAATAGTAAAGGCTCGGTTGAAGGTTGAAGGTTGAAGGTTGAAGGTTGAAGGTTCGAGGTTGAAGGTTCGAGGTTGGAGATGTAGAAGATGTAGGGTGGGCAGTGGCTCAGACCGATTCACCAAGCTCGTCATCGGGTGACTAGGCACTGCCCACCAAAGAAGGTAGAAGATGTAGGGTGGGCAGTGGCTCAGACCGATTCACCAAGCTCGTCATCGGGTGACTAGGCACTGCCCACCTACGATTAATCACTCCCCCTACCTCCCCATCTCCCCGCGCCCCCGCCCCACACTACCCACACCTCCCGACTCCCGACTCCCCACTCCCGACTCCCCACTCCCCGCGCCATCTGCGAGATATGATCAAGAACAGATGTGAATCAAGAGGTACCCCATGTCCCGTAGATGTCAGTTGACTGGTAAAAAGGCCAATAACGGCTATGCTGTTTCTCACTCCCACCGTCGGACTAAGCGCTTACAAAACGTTAACTTACAGGTTAAAAGAGTTTGGTGGGAAGAAGGGAAACGCTGGGTGAAGCTGCGGATTTCCACTAAGGCGATTAAGACCTTGCAGAAGAAGGGCCTGCAAGCCATGGCTAAGGAAGCTGGGATTAATCTGAATCATTATTAAATCAGGGAGCAGGGAGTCGGGAGTCGGGAGTCGGGAGCGGTGGGACCCGTGGCGAATTTAATTCGACGACTGTAAGCGCACCGAGGGAGTCGGGAGTCGGGAACATTTTAAATCGGGAACATTTTAAAACAGATTATGATATAATAACCCGATAATTCATCATATCCCTATCTCCCCATCTCCCCATCTCCCCGCGCCCCCGCCCCACACTACCCACACTACCCACACTACCCACACTTCCTACACTCCCCATCTCCCCAAGTTTTTCTCTGGGGATGATGGTTTTTTGGCTTAATGTGGGTAGGTTAAATCTATGAGTTTTTGGTAAAGGGCAATAGTCTGCCTGTAAGCTATCAGCTATCAGCTATCAGCTATCAGCTATCAGCTATCAGCTATCAGCTATCAGCTATCAGCTATCAGCTATCAGCTATTTGCCTTAGGCCACGCTACTAGATCGGTGCTTTTGAATAAAATAAGCTGACGGCTGACGGCTGACGGCTGAATGCTTACGTATGCATTGAGAGGAGGTAGGTGAGTAGGGTGGGCAAAGTAAGATAACCTAGAATACTCAAAACCTCCAAAGGGTTTTTGCCCACCCTACAAGCTGATGATCAGAAATTCTGGCCACAGTTATCCACCATAAGAGGAGGCAAAGTAAGATAACCTAGAATACTCAAAACCTCCAAAGGGTTTTTGCCCACCCTACAAGCTGATGATCAGAAATTCTGGCCACAGTTATCCACCATAAGAGGAGGTAGGAAAATCCTAGGTTAGGTAAACTGTTAACAAATCGTTGTATTTTTCGTAAATCTCGATAGTATAATGAAATATTTATTATTCTCTATTCGTAGGTAGAGGTAACGCTATGGGGTTGACCGTTGATGGGTAACCCTTGGCTTCGTTGAAGCATATTGAACAATTTGGCTCAGGACTTAGGGATTGCCCCCTAAATCCCCCAATAATGGGGGACTTTAAGTACATTACCCCCCAAAATGGGGGGGTTAGGGGGGCAAAAGCAACTAAACTTCGTAAGTCCTATTAATATCATCTAGGGTGCTTGAACTAGTTCGTCTTTAGGAATCTACTCAGGAAATGTGACAGGAAAATCCCTATGTCAACCAGGAAGTCAACCAGGAAGAAGTTAGCGAATGCGATCGCAAAACTACTCAAACAGGTAGTAAAACTGTCTCAAGCCATCACCAAACCCCTGATGCGTTGGCTGTTGCGTAGCTTATTTATTTTACACCGTCGGTCGCGGGTGGCAACAGCAGGCTTTGTGTTGCCTACCGCGATTATGGTGACCTTGGTGGTAACCTTGCTGGTAACTGCCATTGTGTTGCGCTCCTTTGACCGGGTCAAAAATGCCAGTAATTATCGCGTCAATCAAGCGGTGTTCAATGCTGCTGCTCCAGCCATTGAGCGGGCTCAAGCCAAATTGGAAGCCTTGTTTGAGGACCCCACCCTGCCCCGCTCCACCCCATCAGAGGAAGCCTTGGAAAATGCCTTCAATAGTAGCAAATATAACTTTGGTGATGAAACCCGTTTGCTCCTCAAAGACGAAGACAGTCAAGGCAACGAAAGCACCATAGACACTGCCTGGAGGTTTCCGGTTGATACGGATAATAATGGCAAATTCGATAGCTATACTCTCTACGGAATTTACTTCAAAAGTCCAGATCCATTAGACTTAGACGCAAATAAAAAAATTAAACCCAGAACCCCTCTACAAGCGAGAACCCCACCGATGGGGGAGTCGGCCGACAGCAATAAATGTCCCCTAGCGGCTAATACTAGCGCTAGCCTAGTGGATAATTCCGGGTGGTTTAGGTCTGGGTCGAAGTTAAAGAAAAGTATATTTGTTTACACCGCCACCGTTCCGATTGTGGCTGGGGATACACTACCAGATAATAACACCTATGAAACTTACAAGGGTGAGGCGGGATTTTCAGCTCTAGAGTATCAGCAAGACCGAGCCAGAATTCCCCTAGCCAACAATGCCATTGTCTACGAGGATGATTTACAAATCACTCCTGGAAGTGGCATCCAGATTAATGGCCGGGTTTTTACTAACGGGAATTTTCTCACCGGTAATGGTAACAATCAGTATTTTCAAGTCAGTAGCCCGGAATCTTGCTACTACACGGAAGAAAACAGCAAGATCGTTGTCGGGGGCAATATGGCCTTTGGTCGTGTAGATCAGGATGAAGATCAAGACGGAGGAAAGATACATCTGTTCAATGGCAAAGAAGTACCGGCAGTCGTCGAATTAAAAAAGAATGATAAATCGGTTAATGAACCCCCCAATGAAATTGGCAATAACAGCAGAGCCTTCACCGCAAGAATTAATGCTCTGGTAACCGCTCAGTTAGGTAACCCTGATGGTACTGACCCAGATGAAGTATTTGAAAGGTACAAAAATTTTACAGGTGATGAGCGTGAGAAACAACGGAACAAAGCTCTAGAGACATACTTCAAAGACCGCACCCGTCGTGTTCCCTATGGTGAAGTTGGGCCTGAAGTTGACCTGACTGCAAATCCTCCAAAGGCAACTCCACAAGGCAAGGGTGACGAGCTCCGACCCCAGGATGACTGGATATTTCCCTATGACCCAGGTACTAGCAACAGTAACAATGGCCTGACTCTCAATATCAGGGGAAACACCCTCAGTCCTGCAGCAACGGAACCAAGCAAACAACAGGGAGAAGGTAAGGAACTAAAAATTGGCGATCGCGTTTTGATCGGTCATGGTTTACCGGCTCAATGGTGGGATGACACAGCAGGGGCAGGGGACTTCCAGGGTGCCAGAGCTCCACAAGAAATAGATGGGGATAACGTTAAGTGGAATGACAGCGAGGAGAATCGCTTCCGCACTACCCAAGTCACTCCCTTGTCTGACTTAGGGGATACTGACCGCAATGGTTTCTGGGAAGCAGCAGCGGCCAGGCAACCGGTTCAACCTCTAGAAGGGTATGGGGGATTGCGGGTAGTCACCGGTGCTGGGATTTATGTGGATGATAATCTTTTGCCTGGTGATACGCCAAACTTTCCCCGCAATAATCCTAATCCTCAGTTGGCTGAGTTGGAATCTTATTTACCCCCTCCGGCTTGGGATATTAGGTTTGTCGATCCCGGAAGTCAGGGTATTGATGACAGAATACAGCTTAATAACATAACAACCCAATTGTTGGCACAACCCATACTTGTCTGGCCAGATACCATGCCCATGCATGGTGGGGTAGGTGGTGATTTAAGTGATAATAATGATTTTCCTCCTCCTGGTAATGACATTACTGATTTTGACCAGAAAAGTGACCTATTGATGAGGGCAAGTGCCGTTTATCACTACACCAAAAAGCCACCAGGCACTGACCCAGAAACCAAAAATTTTGACCAAGAACCGATTGCCTGTGTCAGTAGCTACTATGACCCCACAGATGAAAACTCCGCTAAAAATAATGTGCCATCTGGGGGTGGGGATTGGGACGACCCAGAGCGATTTGATCCTGACAACGGCAGGTCTAACAATGGCATCGTTTACCCCTTTCCCGGTAGAAATGCTGGCGACCAAACACTGCAACGACAATCCCGATTAGTATTTCCCAATGGGCGTCTTGCCAATGAACCGTTGAGAACAGCTTTACTCAAACCAGCAGGTGAGCGCACCCTAGCTGATAATTCAGCCATTGATACCGCCCTTTGCGCCCTAGCCATTTTAGATGGCAGTGCTACTCCTATGGGTAGTCCACCGATCCCCCATGGGGCAATCTACGAACAGTCTTTTTTGAATGCCAGACAAGTCCAGGAAATTGAGGATCCTAACACTCCCAAGCTCTATGACCTAGCTATAGAAGACCGTCAACCCCTGGAAATCCGGGCGACAGTGTTGGATCTCGATCTACTCAGAAAAACAGAAACAAGTGGTAAATCACCCAACGGTCCCACCCCAGAATTTCTGCTACCGAATAGCGGGATTATCTACGCCACCCGTGATGATGCGTTACTAGACCTCAGTAATAAAGATCCTGACGCTACTCCTGAAGAAAGGAGGCGCTTAAGTTCGGTGGACTTTGAGCTTGACCCCACCCGCCGTCCCAATGGAATTATTTTACGCAATGGGACAGTGCTAGCCCGTCAAGACAACAGTAACTCATTTGAATTGACCAATCCCCCAGGAGCAGAGAAAGGGTTAATTTTAGCCACCAATTTGCCAGTGTATATCAAAGCCGATCCCAATGTTATCGATCCCGATAATGGACCATCCGGCTTTAATTTGCACCAAACCCCTGGGGGAGCTTTGGTGGAAGAGTTTACGGATACACTGGAAAATCAGAAATGGCAGGATGATGCACGTGGCAATTTCTACAGTCGTAAAACTCTCGACAACAACTTTGCTTGTCGCCAAAATGATAGTCGATTGCCGGATTGTAAACAGGGAGATTTGTGGCGACCAGCAGTCGTGATTGCTGATAGCGTTACTCTGCTGTCCAGGGATTTTAACTTTGGTTACCGCTCCGATGGGGACTATGACCTGAGGGGGATACCAATGGGTTATGACTTGAATCCGAATGGTAACTTAACAGATCCTGTAAATGAGCCTGGTGGTGCTGACCTGAATGGCAACGGTGTTCCAAATGAACAGGTTCTAGAGTCTCAAATTGTCTATGGTTATGACTTGAATGGGGATGGTAACTTAACAGGAACTTTCACTGAGACAGACCTGAACATTAACGTTGACCTTAATGGTGATGGTGTTGTAGATAACACTAACGTTCAGGAGTCTCAGATACCTGTTGCTGTAGGACTAAAACTTAATGGCATATTTGACAATAATTTTGTCACTAGTGCCAACTGGTGGGATGTCAATGATGACGGTAATATTGATACTCCAGATGCCAAGGGCAACCCTCAACCTAGTCTTGAAACAAGACCTATTACTCCAGAAAATCCGAATGATAGAACTGTAAACAGTTCCTACCTAAGCAATTTTGTCACTCCGATTCAGCGACGGGTGCTATTTCCAGAGTATGTGATGGAAATCTGTCGCAGAGTGCCGGTTTCAGCCTGTAATCCCGGTGATTGGGTGGTTGGCATTGATGATGGTAATCGTCAATTTGATCCAGGAGAAGATGAACCGGCTAGTGACCCTAGGATTTTGACAACTAATGTCAATCTACTTTTGTCCGGCACAACCGCAAGACCTGCCATAGATCCAGCAGATCGACGCTATCCCCGTCGCATTGCTTTCCAACGGGATGGTAACAACTTGGTGCTAGATGGCAATAATCGTCCGACTCCTCTGGGAATCGACGGACCTAATGGAAAACTAGATAATGGGATTGTCCGAGCTTACCCATACAATAGCTTCAATACCAACAGGCCTCGATTAGCACCACATGCTCTGTGGTATAGAACAGCTAGAAATCAAAATGACCCTACCGATGCCGCTCTAAGCTTCGGTACGGACAGACCACTGTTTTACCAAAAGCCATTACAGCAAACAGCTCCAAGCGTAGGAACAACAGAGCAACCAATGTTAGTACCAGTCCTACAAGTTCACTCCCTGACTGCTCAACCCCGAGGAAGAGAGAACAGATTCCCGATAGAAAAAGGGGAATGTGTGGAAATGGAAGATGGCTGGACACAGCGAGCCAATGAAGACGGAGCAACCTTCAATGTAGTGATTGCTTCGGGTGATAGTCCCCCAAGGCCAGAGGAATATAACGGTAGTTTAGAGAACTTCGTACGCTTCCTAGAAAACTGGCGGCAAGCTGGCGGAACCTGCAGAAACAATCAGGGTATCCCGGTGCGGATCAGCGGCTCCCTAATCCAGTTCAAGCGTGCCGCCTATGATACAGCTCCATTCGTCCATGCCAATCAGGACGCTGGTGCACAATCAGTCCCCACTCGATTTGGATACGACATAGATGATCGAGATCGAGGGGCTGCAACTTCCATGCCCTATGCCACTGCTAGTGGTGAACTCCCCTATTACATGGCACCCACACGTCGATATGGTTTCGATGTGGCTCTGCTGACTCAGTTACCAGACCTGTTCTCCTCCAGGTTTACCACTCCCTCAGCGGGAGACCCCGATGAGTTTTTCCGGGAAGTTTCCCGAGATGACAGCTGGGTGGAAACCTTACTGTGTGCTAAGGAGGAGGATGGTGGAGCTGATGCGGTTAACCAGCGCTATTGCCGGAAATAAAAGGTTTTCAGGTTTTCAAGTTGAAGGTTGAAGGTTGTTTGGTTGAAAGTTGAACTATGAATAATCAAGCACTATTGTGATTAATTTGAGGGTGGTGGGCAGTGCCTAGCACCCTGATTTGCCAGGAAATGAATTGGTCTGATGCACTGCCCACCCTACATCTATATCTGGTTCCGGTTCCCCCCTTATTAAGGGGGGTTAGGGGGGATCTGTCACTTCCTGGTTGGTGGGCAGTGCCAACCCCAGCTTGGGTGGTGCGTTACGGGGCGGACTATCCCAAGACTGGCTACGAGGCGAAAAATAATGGCAAGCCCGCCCCTAACACACCCTACGCAACTGCCATCGGTGGTGGGCAGTGCCAATCCAAGTCTATGGCACGCAAATCAATCTAACTCCAGCACTGCCCACCCTACATATTTCGGTTCCCTTAATTATTAATAGTTAAATCATGATCAATCCCCAGAAGCAACAACCCCTTTCCCAATCATCAGATGCCGGTTTCACCATCATGGAATCTTTGATGGCAATGATGATAATTACAATTCTGATGCTTGGCATCTCACCCATGATTGTCTTAGGAGTGGCCAATCGAGTCCAGTCGCGACGAGTAGAAATAGGAGTGCAAGCGGCTAGGGCCTACATCGATGGTGTGCGGAGTGAAGCGATTGCTCCTCCGGAAAAGACGGAAAAGATGGACGCAAAAGATATCTTAACAGAAAGAAAGAAATTGGCTGAGGTTGGCGCTCCTGAACCACAGTTGAATTGTCAAACAAATAATAAAAATTATCCCTATTGCAACAAGAACAAGAGTCTCTACTGCGTAGACCTTGATGAAGAGGCGGGCTGTAGCAAGAACAGTTCAAGAGACTTAATCATCCAGGCATTTCGGAGTATCCCGGCAGACGAAAAGGCCATAAATCCTGAGAAAACCTACTTTCTGGGGGTGCGGGTTTACCGAGCGGATGCCTTTAAGGATACAGGTGAATTGACAAGAAAAAAGGATGAGGAGAAGAAGGAGAAGGGTAAGGTGTATAAGGCGAAAGCCGGGGGACCTGGATTAAGCGATCGCAAAGCCCCCCTAGTGGAAATGACTACAGAAATTACCACAGATACACCGAGTTATAGCCTTTTTTGCCAGCGCCTAGGTTGTAAATAATCTTGTAACTAATACGGTCACTATGATGAGTTTGACCTGGTGGTGTGTTACGGGACGGACTGTCCCAACACTTGCTACCAGGCGGAAAATCCCCTAACACACCCTACGCAAATATTACTGATATAAATCACAAGCAAAAACCCCAACCATGATTAACTCACTCAGAACCTTACTCATCCATCAACTTAAAAACAATAAGCCTAAGCTCAACCATGGGGGCTTCACCTTAATTGAACTCCTGGTAGCCATGATTGTGGCGGTGCTAATCATCGCACCACTATTGAGATTTATGATTACTATCGTCGATACCGACCGTAAAGAGCAAGCCAAAACTACTTCAGAACAAGAAATCCAAGCGGCTATGGACTACATCGCCAGAGACTTGGAGCAAGCAGTCTATATCTACGATAACTCTGGAGTAGAAAGAGACCATAAGGAAAAAGATGCTAATAATTCTGGAATCAAAAACCAAATCCCACCATTTGCTAAAACAACGGGTTGTGATGATGCAAATACCTGTACACCTGTGCTGGTATTCTGGAAGCGGAAGTATTTTGATAGAACAGACAAGGTCAAGGTCCAGGGCAAAGATAGAAACATTGAGGAGTTAACCAATGGAAATGATACCTTTGTCTATGCTTTGGTTGCCTATTACTTAATTGATGATGAAAATCAGACTTGGTCAAATATTGCTAGAATTGGTCGGTTTGAAATTCACGATAAAGTTGTCAGTGAAAATGACAATATAGGTGATTCCGAGCCTAGCCCAGGCTTTAAAGACTTTAATCTCAACGAGCCAGGAAGCAAGCTGAAGCAAAAATTAAATCAGTGGACAAAAGAGGGTAATTACGATACTCCAGTTCAAATTTTGGTAGATTACATTGACAACAAGCAAACAACGCAAATAACACCAGATTGTCCAAGTGTCTTTCCCAAATCAGATGACAAGGATGATTTGCAAGTTCCAAAGGAGATAAAAGCTGGGTTCTATGCCTGTGTGGATGCAGACAAAAAAATAGCCCAATTATCTTTGAGAGGAAATGCTTTAGCTCGGCTCAAGACTAATCCAAAAGACTATGAATACAAACCAGCACGGTCTAGCTATTTCCCGACCGTAACCATGCAAATTGAAGGACGGGGTTTCCTTAATATTAAATAATAGAGCAGTTTTAATTGGGTGAGGTACGTTTTTTTGAGGGAGTCGGGAGTCGGGAGTCGGGAGTAGGTAAAAGGTAAGATAAAAAAATATTGTGTCTCTGATAGTTATGAAAAAGGTTGTATCATAAATAGTATAGCATTTGTTTAATGTAGCTATCTTGTTTTATTAATTATATGTTGGTTGAAATTTTACAGAAAAATGGAAGATAATAAAACACTAAACCAGAAACTAAATAATGATGCTGGATTCACGTTGATCGAATTAATAATAGTCATCTTACTAGTAGGAATTTTATCCTCAATTGCTGCTCCCAGCTGGCTGGCGTTTGTGAATCGACAACGAGTGGGTAAAGTCAATGAGAGAGTATTAAGTGTTATCCAAGAAGCCCAGCGACAAGCTAAAAATAAGAAACTCAGCTATAGCGTTAGTTTTAGGATGAACGGCAATGATCCACAAGCTGCTGTTCATCAGGCTAAGGATAATCAGGGCAATGCTCAAACACCTGAGACCTTTCAATGGCAGAGTTTAGTTGGTGATTTAGGGGTCAAACCAGAGCAAGTTTTGGTGCGTACAAACCTAACTGGTGACAACAAATCTGGTGCAACATTATCGGGTTTAAGTGAAGATAAAAAAATTACTTTTGATAATCAGGGCGTTCTAGACGATCCAGACATTGGAAATGGCTTAGCTATCGTAGTCGCTGTTCCGAATTCTAAGGATAAAGATAATCCGATTGAATCAACCAAGAGATGTGTAATAGTAAAAACTATCTTGGGTGCCCTAGAAACTGACAGAAAAGGGGGATGTCCTGAGTCAACATAGTGCTGAGTTTTGCCTAGATGGTCAAGAATTAACTATACCAGTATTAGCTGGTACAGAAATTACTGAAGTTTTGTTGGGTTTACCCTGGCTAGAGGAAAGACCCTTAGTGGTAGACAAAAAAGCTGGTTTGTTGAGTCTGGGAGACTAGCTTATAGACCCGGTGGTGCGTTACGGGGCGGGCTGTGCAAAGGCTGACGACGAGGCGGAAAATGAGTGCCAGCCCGTCTGATCACGCACCCTACGCAACTACTCCCTACTCCCTAATCCCTTCCCAATAACAATAAAGCTAAACTAAAGACAACCGAAAAAGTTCTGAAATCGCTATTTCAGGTCTTTTTTTTTCAGAACATTCTCCCTGTTAGTCGTTCAAAAAATTAAATTAAATCAAACTATATCAAGCAACAATTGTAAGTATTCAGCCGTCAGCCGTGGCCTTTGGCCACGCTACTTGAGGTGCCGTCAGCCGTCAGCCTTAAGCTGATAGCTGATACGCGACACGCTGATAGCTAATAGCTGATAGCTTAGGCACAATTAAACCAAAGGTCAAACTTAAAATCAGGGTGATAGTCCATGCAATTCAATAGCCAACAGGGCGATCAATCCCGAGCTGGTGCGATCGCTGGATTCACTCTACTGGAAACTATTCTGATCGTGTTAGTAGTTGGAATATTGGCTGCGATCGCAACCCCCAGCTGGCTTACCTTTATCAATCATCTGCAGCTCAACATAGCCCAAGACGAAATCTACCGAGCCATGCGGATTGCCCAAAGCAACGCCAAACGAGACAAAGCGACCTGGCAAACTAGCTTTCGAGAACAAGATGGTATTGTCCAGTGGTCAATTCACCGAGCGATGGGAAAAACATGCATCTTAGATCAAGTCCATTGGCATAGCCTAAGCCCTACCATTGCCATCTACAAAGACAAAAATAAGAAAGGTAAATCCGAAACTACCCTAGCCAAACCAAAGGGAGACTGTTCAAATACTGGACCATGGCGAGTCCAGTTTAACCACAAAGGAAACACCAACGGACAACTGGGACAAATCACCCTAATCACCAAGAATAATAATAACAATATCACCACCCAACGTTGCGTTTACGTATCCACCCTAATCGGAGCCCTGCGCAAGGGTAGATATCATCCTAAACCGAATAACAGTAAGAAATATTGTTATTGAGGGCAGCAGGGAATTGGGAATTGAGAATTGAGAATTGAGAATTTAGAATCGGGAATCGGGAGTAGCCATACAGGAAAGTTTTGAAAAGTTGTTGATCTGGCTCCCCATCTCCCCATCTCCCCACACTTCCAGAAGTTCCCCACTACTGCAACTCTGCTTGAGTCTTCTGATCATCAAGCTTTAAAATTAACACTCCCAGGGGTGGCAAACACAAATCTAGGGAATAGTAATGATTGTGGAAGAACCATTCATCTGTCCACTTACCCCCTAGATTCCCCATATTACTACCACCGTATTGGCGAGCATCACTATTGAGCAATTCCTTGTAGAATCCCATCTCGGGGACTCCTACTCGATAATGACTATGGGGCTGAGGGGTAAAATTGCACACTGTCACAATAAACTCTTCCGAATCGTGAGCATAGCGAATGAATGACACGACACTATGGCGATTGTCACTACAATCAATCCATTCAAACCCGTCCTGGTCAAAATCCTGAGTATAAAGCGCTGGTTCCCTACGATACAAATAATTCAGGTCAGTAATAAACTGCTTCAAATTTTTATGGGGTTGATATTGCAACAAATCCCACTCCAAATCTCCCCAGACATTCCACTCACTCCACTGACCGAACTCCATACTCATAAATAGAGTTTTCTTACCTGGGTGAGCAAACATATAAGCATACAGACAGCGGAGATTAGCAAACTTGAGCCACTCATCCCCGGGAATTTTCCCGAGCATATTACTCTTGCCATGAACCACCTCATCATGAGATAGGGCAAGCATATAATTCTCAGCATGGTTGTACCACATGCTGAAGGTAACATTATTCTGGTGGAACTGGCGAAACCAGGGATCCATGCTAAAATAGTCTAGGGTATCATGCATCCAGCCCATATTCCACTTCAGATTAAATCCCAAACCTCCTAAATAATTTGGCCAAGAGACCATCGGCCAATCCGTTGACTCTTCCGCAATGGAGAGAACACCAGGATAATAACCAAAAATTACGTGATGAGTTTGCCTGAGGAAATCCACCGCTTCAAGATTTTCCCGACCCCCATACTGGTTTGGTATCCATTGTCTATCCCCACGTAAATAGTCTAGATAGAGCATAGATGCTACGGCATCCACCCGCATCCCATCAATGTGGTACTTATCAAACCAGAACAAAGCGTTAGCTACCAGAAAATTCCGCACTTCGTTACGGCCATAGTTGAAGACTAAGGTTCCCCACTCCTGATGTTCACCCTGACGGGGATCCGCGTATTCATAGAGATGAGTACCATCAAAGAAAGCCAAACCATGAGCATCTTTGGGGAAATGACCGGGGACCCAATCCAAAATTACCCCAATCCCATTTTGGTGGCACTGGTCGATCAAAAACATCAAGTCTTGTGGGCTACCATAGCGCGAGGTACAAGCATAGTAACCGGTAAGCTGATAGCCCCAAGACCCATCAAAGGGATGCTCCGCCAAAGGCAAGATTTCGATATGGGTGAAGCCCAATTCTTTGATATAAGGAATTAATTTTTGGGCTAGTTCTCGGTAAGTCAGGAAACGGGCTCCTGGTTTGAGGTCTGAAACGGTTACCACCGTTAGGGTTTCACCATTTGCTCCCTGAGGAAGTTCAGCTGAGGACCCATGAAGCCAAGAGCCCAGATGTATCTCATAGACAGAAATCGGTTGCCTCAAGGGGTCAGTGTGACGCCGATGCTCCATCCAGTCATGATCATGCCACTCATAGCCATCCAAGTCGGTAACAATAGAAGCAGTTTTCGGTCTGACCTCTTGTTGGAAACCATAGGGGTCAGATTTTTGATAGATATGACCTTCGGAATTTTTAATCTCGTACTTGTAGGCTGCTCCTACTCCCAGTTCAGGAATAAATAGTTCCCAGATACCGGTGGCTCCTTTGCGCATCTGATGTTGACGCCCATCCCAATCATTAAAATCTCCGATGACTGAAACATTACGAGCATTAGGTGCCCAAACGGCAAAATAGACTCCCTCAACCCGATCAATTTCTGTAGGATGAGCCCCCAGTTTCTCGTAGATGCGGTGATGATTCCCTTCGGCAAATAAGTGCAAATCAAACTCGGTTAGTTTGGCAGAACGGAAGCCATAGGGGTCATAGCTAACCCATTCGCGTCCGCCTTTTTTAATCCGCAGTTGGTAATTAGCCAGCCGAGGTATTTCAATTTCCACCTCAAAGAAGTGAGGATGGTGTACCGATTGCATTGGGTAAGACTTCCTTTCCGTTGGCAGAAGTACCCATGCTGCTTCTGCATTTGGTAGATAAGCCCGCACTACCCAACAAACCTTACCATCCTGCTCAAATTTATGGGAACCAAGCACCTCAAAGGGGTTATGATGTTGGTTTCCTACGATCCGGTCAATTTGTTCGGGAGTAATTCTTGAAGACATTAAGGGTATACAGGTCTGGCAATATCACCGTTAGAAGGGAAGGATTGTCCGAAACAAATCGCTCAGTTGCAGCAGAAAAATCAATTCTCTAATCTTGGGGTCAAGGCCAGGTTTGGTTGAGCGTTGTGCTATGGCATCTTGCAGTTGGGCGTATTCAGCGGCACTAAGTGGCTTGCCATCAAGAGGCGATCGCGCTTCAATAATAATCTCAGTTCTCAACACCTCTTCCGGTACATCCTCCGGAGGTGGTAAACACCAAGCTGGTCTAACTAGAAGTATAGCGATAGTTAATTCTAGGCCAATTCCTAACAATTTCAACAATTTAGCCATGACCAACAGGATTGAGTCGTTAATCAAATCCTATCTCAACCGATTCACGAGTGGGTGTGGCGTCTGGATTTATAAGCTTGGCTGTGTGATTTATTTACAGGGATTTCCATTGATGGGATTGGCCTACGGCCACGCTACCCGAGCGCACACTTTGCGCATTTGTTTCCTGTTTTGGTCTAACCTGAGGGTGATGGCTAGGGTTATGGGTTTTCTCAGGGGTTTGTTTGTGATTTTTACTAATAATTCCTAGGGTATCACAAATCCCCGTCTGTCGCTAACTAAGGATTCCTCCTGAATCTGAGCTGATGCTAAGATAGTTGCGTTCTAGCATCATCTTTCTAGCTAGTAATAACTGCTACCAAGTTAATCCTGGTTAGCAGCGCTTCTTGAGTTAGCTGACCAGCCTAAGACCTCAGAGGTCTAGGTTACTGGTAAGGGTTAAGGTTCCTAGCTTAGGGTCAAATATCCACTTCTTTGCTCTAGAACTAGGTCTTTAAACGGGGAGGAATCTACCGCCAGTAACTTTAGCATGGGCATTGGTTACGTCTTGCTTCAACGGCAAAGGATAGGCATTGTCACGGGCTCAAACCCCGAAACAGTTAAGAACTGCACCTGTTCTGGTTCACCATCAGAAAGTCAGTCAGTAGTCTCGGCCATCAGATAGTTTTCCTGCCCTGATTAAAAGTTACCGGTTTGCCATAGGTGTTTCCAATAACTAAGGAGTTTTTTATGAATGCTGTTCCTCCCTCTGCTCGCACTCAAAGAAATCGGTCTCAGCAATCATTGGCTATTTCAAAAGACAAACGTTCCAGGATAGCACGACCTCCCACACATACTATGATGTCACCGAAAAACCCTAAGCCAAAGGTTGAAAACCTGAGTGTTTTGCAGCAGCAAACACCATTTTTGTTGAAAGCCTTACTATTATTAAAACGTGGCTCAGATCTAGTAACATTTACACTAATTGCTACTGCGGTCACGGTTTATTCTTGGACAGTTTACAGCCAGCAACAATGGAGCCAAGAGTATCGTAAGCTAGAGGAGCTGCAAAGAGATGAGCGCAATATGACAGCAACAACGGAAGTGATCAAAGATCAACTCGCTCAACAGGCTGAAAATCCAGCTACAGGGCTGGTTACTCCCAATCCAAGTAATACAATTTTTATGAAACGAGCTCCTGAACGTCCTCAGCGCCAGCCATTTACCGCTTTCACCAAACCTCCTGAGCCAAAACCCAAGAAAATAACACCCCTGGGTTACTAGTTTTGTGCCTAGGCATAGGGTCTAATGTGATAGACTAGAGATGGTAGGGAAGATAAATTAAGAGCTAACCGCCACCTGCCAACTAAAAGCAAGACTTTTTGTATTGTTCCGGCGCGGAGGGGCATCCCGTGTCGTTAATAAAGCTTACCGAGTAACCGTTCGCGCAGCGTCGGCGAAAGCCGATACCTTTGGGTGGTGTTGGTAAGAAGCCCGCACTGTGCCGATAGGCCAGTGTCGGGAGTATGTCACTTAAGTGTGTCTGTTTAAGTATATTTATTTAGGTATATTTGTTAAACAATGATAGTCACGTAAACCCCTATGAAACCCGGTAAGTCACTGGGAAACAACCGTTTGAGACTGCTAATGATATGGGTAATAATGATGGCAGGCGGCAGTGGGCTGTTGCTAAATTTATACCGTTTGCAAGTTTCAGAGGGATCGTCCCTAGAGGAAAAAGCACGGCGGCAGCAAATGGTATATATGCGGCCGTTTGTACCTCGCCGTCCTATTGTTGACCGGAAGGGGAATGTTTTAGCCATCGACCGACCTGTCTATACATTGTATGCTCACCCGAAGTTGTTCAAAAAATCCTTACAGGAAATTGCTGCTTTGCTGGCTCCGATGATCAAAAAAACACCAACAGATTTGGAGGAGCGGTTCGGTAAACGCAAGAGTGGTATTCGCTTGGGCAATACGATCCCAGAAGCGATCGCTGACCAAATTTCTCGGTTGAACTTAGATGGTTTAGAGTTGATTCGACAATACTCCCGCTTTTATCCCCAAAATGAATTGGCATCGGATGTGGTGGGTTATGTAAACATTTTCGATCATCGGGGTCAAGCGGGTCTAGAATACACCCAAGAAAAGTTCCTAGAACGGGAGATCCGAAACATCCGACTGAGCCGTGCTGGGAATGGAGCCTTGATGCCAGGTCATGTGCCAGAAGGATTCATGCACCTTGATGACCTGCGGCTACAACTAACTATCGATACTCGCCTGCAACGAGCGGCTCGCTCTGCCCTCAAGCAAACCATCAAGAAGTTTAATGCAGAGCGTGGCAGTATCATAGTGATGAATGTACACAATGGTTCCTTGTTAGCCCTAGTTTGTGAGCCAACCTACAACCCCAATCAGTACTCCAAATTCGATGTGAGTTTGTTTAAAAATTGGGCGCTGTCAGACTTGTATGAGCCTGGTTCTACATTCAAACCCCTAAACGTTGCGATCGCATTAGAAACTGGTACCATTACAGCCCAAAGCTTGTTCAACGACACTGGCAAGATTCAAATTGGCGAATGGCCGATTCTCAACCATGACTATAAATCAGTAGGCGCTCGGGGCATGATCAATCCCAGCAAGATTCTGCAACATTCCAGCAATGTGGGCATGGTGCGGATGATCAGAAAGATGAAACCTGAGGTTTACTATGACTGGTTAGAGAAGCTAGGCTTAAAGCAAAAAGTAGGAATTGAGTTACCAGCTGAGACCGCTGGACAGCTCAAAAGTAAGTACAAGTTTAAAGTTTCGCCAATTGAACCAGCTACGGCTTCCTTTGGTCAAGGTTTTTCCTTAACCCCAATTCAGCTAACTCAGATGCTAGGTGCCCTTGCCAATGGTGGTAAGCTAGTGACTCCCCATGTGGTTCGGGGATTGTTTGACACCAAAGGGAATCCCCACTGGCAACCACGGCGTCCGGTACCGAGACGAGTATTTTCCCCCAACACTACTCAGACAGTGGTGGAAATGATGGAAACTGTAGTAACCGATGGTTCTGGAAAGGCATCCCGCATTGCTGGTTATCGGATTGCTGGTAAGACCGGTACGGCTCAGAAAGCCAGTCCTACTGGGGGCTATTACAGCGATGCCAAGATAACTAGCTTTGTGGGCATTTTGCCCGTAGAATCTCCCCGCTATGTGGTCTTAGCAGTAGTGGATGAACCCCAAGGCATTGCCTTTGGTTCTACCGTAGCTGCACCATTAGTCAAATCAGTTATAGAAGCACTGATTGCCATTGAGCGAATTCCACCATCATCTCAAAATTTCCGGCAGTAGGAAAACTCGGTTTTAAAATGACTAGAGTTCAAGCTCTGGTTTGACTTGTCCGCACCTGTGCTAATAACTGATCAGTGTTAGTTGCTGCTGGTTTACAACTAAGTCCCTGACAAACTAAACCAATAACTGAATCTGGCAGATGGGTATCTAATTGATAAACACTGACGGGGAAATACCCACAGATCAGGGAGGTAAGTTGGTCAGCGCCAGCGCGAATCAGAGTGCAATTGCGGTACCAATCTAAAGCAGTAAATATACTGGGACAGGATTGAGG
Source organism: Moorena sp. SIO3A2 (assembly GCF_010672265.1). Classification (NCBI taxonomy): domain Bacteria; kingdom Bacillati; phylum Cyanobacteriota; class Cyanophyceae; order Coleofasciculales; family Coleofasciculaceae; genus Moorena; species Moorena sp. SIO3A2. The sequence continues at coordinate 85,699 of NZ_JAAHHC010000025.1, read as the reverse complement.
GGATGTGTTGAGCACGCTACTAAATGCTTTCAAGGCTTGCTCTGCTCGGTCAAGGTATCGGAGATCTTCAGTAAGTAAAGCCAGACGTACTAGGTTTGCGATCGCTACCCCATTGGCAGATGGTGTCGCATTATCGGTATAACTACGCTCGTGTACTAACAGTTGATCACTAGGGTCAGTGGCAGCATTATAGTAACCACCATTATCGAAACTCCACAGCAATTCATCAAACTCCTCCTGAACCTTAATAGCTTTCTCTAGCCAACTGGCCGGTGACAGGTTGGTCGGTTGCCGGTTGGTCGGTTGAAGGTTGGTCGGTTGAAGGTTGGTCGGTGGCAGGTTTGAACGTTCAACTGTTGTTTGCGTAGCGTGGCCTTTTGGCCAAGGTTGTTTAACTGGTGAAGCGTGTTCTACTGACAAACTTGCCTGATGTAAATCCAGTAGAGCTTTGATAAACAAGGCATAATCCTCAGACTGAGCCAGCACTGCCGGTTGACCATCATAGTTTAGTCGGTGGAATCGTCCTGCTACCCATTGATTGTTGAGGATGAATTGAGCAGCAACTGTTGCTAGTTGCCAATAGTCCGGTTCATGGAACACACTATAGCCTCGCCCTAGACCAGAAATCATTAAGCTATTCCAGGCAACAATCATTTTGGTGTCTGTTACTGGTGGAATTCTACCGAGCCAGTTCCGGGTTTTTGCCTCTTGATTAGTCTTGGCTGGTGGAAAGGTTTCCAGAAGATCCGGTTTGGCACCATAACGTGCTTCAAACAGTTTAGCCAAAGCAGCTTCAGTGTTCTGGGAAAACTGATCTGGGTAACGGCGCTGCAACACATTCTTGCCTTCAAAGTTGCCCTCTTTGGTGAGAGTAAATTCCTCCTCAATTGCTTTCAACTCCGATGGGGTTAGCAGTTGTTCTAGTTCTGAATAACTCCAGACATAAAACGCCCCTTCTTCAGGTTCAGTGTCTGCTGGGGTCGCGAAATTATCTGCATCTTGAGCAGCATAAAAGAAACCTTCTGGAGCGGTCATTTCGCGCTTGAGCCATTGAACTGTTCCTGCGATCGCTCGTTTAAAAGCGGCTTCCTGAATCCCTGCACTCCACAAATCTACCAAGTACTCCATAATCTGCCCATTGTCATAGAGCATTTTTTCAAAGTGGGGTACTGTCCAAGTGGGGTCAACTGTGTAGCGATGAAAACCCCCAGCGACATGATCGTAAATACCGCCCTGAGCTAAGTCTAATCCCCGCTTTGCACAAGCCTGCTCTGGGTTATACTCCGATGCCCAATCAAAGCGAGTAACCCGTAGTGCCATACTGGCATAGGGAATCATTGGGAAACGTGGACCTGGATTAAGAGCATTAACGACACCCACACTAACTTGCCCACCGATAAAGAGCAAATCATCACCAAGCTGCTCTGATTCGGGTAGTACTGCTGCCTGTTGGAGGTATCCCAGGATGTCTTCTTTGAAAGTGTTAAGCTTGCCTTTTTCTAAATCATAGAAGCGACGAATTGATTGGAGCAACTGCAAAAACCCCGGTCGTCCGTAGCGTGGTTCCAGTGGGAAGTAGGTACCTCCATAAAAGGGTACCAAGTCATCGGGTGTCAGGAAAATATTAAGGGGCCAGCCTCCTTGACCTGTGATCATCTGCAATGCTAGCATGTAAATGCTATCAATATCCGGCCTTTCTTCCCGGTCTAGCTTAATCGGAAGAAAATTAGCATTCATATACTCGGCAATTGCCTGATTGGAAAACGCTTCGCCCTCCATCACCGTACACCAGTGGCAGCTAGAGTAACCGATAGACAGGAAAATTGGCCTATCTTGTTTTTTAGCTGTTAATAGCGCTTCTTCACACCAAGGCCACCAATCGATCGGATTTTCAGCATGCTTACGTAGATAAAGGCTTTGGGATTGGGCAAGGCGGTTAGTCATGACAGCTTCAGTAGTCGCTTCATCTTAAGTCTACCTTGGTGAGTACTTAATCATTGATGTATTTGTCGTTAGTTATTTGTCGTTATTCCTTTATGATTCACTCTTTGTTCTTAGGGTTGTTAAAAATCACCAATCACCAATGACCAATCACTATGAAACTTTGGTTTCCTCAAGAGTATTACCGAAGTAATAATGATAGTAATCATAGGCTCTGGTTGTGTAACCTTTTAAACCATTAGCAACTATACCCAATACTGTGCTATGAGCAATTCTCAATTCCGAGAGAGCTTCTTTAAACAAAACTTGGTTAGCTTTACCTAAACCTACGACCATCAATATCCCATCGGTATTAGGCTCCAGAAGTCTTGCATCCGCCAGACCAAGTAGGGGAGGGGTATCAAAAATTACCAGCTCAAACCGCTCTTTGAGATATTGAACTAAATTCTGCATCTTTGGGGAATTGAGAAGTCGGGTGGGGTCGGTGGAAATTTGACCAGCAGTTAGGACACAGAGATTTTCCTCCAGAGGCGATCGCTGAATCACATCATCAACCTTGATTTCGCTAGAAAGAACATCGCTCAGTCCCCACAAATTAGGTAAATCCATTTTTTGATGAATCTGAGGAAAGCGCAGATTAGCATCCACCAGTAAAACCTTTTGCCCCATTGCTGCTGCTGCCAGGGCTAAAAATATAGCTGTAGTGGATTTACCATCTGCTGGTTCAGCAGAACTTACCACTATAGCGCTAATGGGTTTCTCAGAATACAGACATTGGAGATTAACTTGAAGAGAGCGAAAGGCCTCTAAAACAGGAGAAATCTGGTAACTACCAGATCCCACGCCGAGTTGTGGAGCTGAGGCTTCCGGCTCAGGTATTATGCCCACACCAGTAACGGTATTGGATTTCTGGAGTTCTTTGTTAAAGGGGATTGTGCCTAATATTGGTAAGCGAGTATACTCTTTTATATCGTCGGTGCTGTTCAGTAAGTGATGTAACTTTTCTGCTAAAAACCCAGCTGTGGCACCTGCAACTATCCCTGCTACTGCACTTAGGAGCAAAGTATCAGGCAAATTGGGGGATATTGGTTTTTGAGGTTGTTGCGGCTCGACAATTGTCTGCCAAGGGATGCTGGTTTTAGCTGACTCAAGTTCCAAAGTTTCCCGAACTGACTCAAAGCGGTTGAGGCTTTCTGTTGCTACCTCAATCTTCTGCTTGAGTTCTGTATATCGATTGGCAATCACAGCTAGTTGTTTGAGTTGTTCACTCATCAGACTTTCCCCTTTAGTGATGGCGGCCTGGCGCATCTCTAAAACCTTGATTTGGTTCGCCGTCTCTACTAGCTGCTGAATCAAATTGAGGCGAAGTGTACTTGAAGAAGCCGATTGAGGATTGCCACCAAACTCCTGAATACGGCTAGTCATCACCCTTTCTGCTTCCTGACTTAACAGGGGGAGTAAATTTTGCTGTTGTTGCCTTAATCCGTCAAAGGTAGATTGGTTTTCCTTGAATTGTGCCAAATCCAACACCATCTGACTTTCTAGGTTAGAAAGTTGGCTGAGCAATTGTTGATAACGGGGTGTTTCTATAAGCTTAGCTACTGCTTCCGCTTGCTGTGACGATAGCCCCAACTGACCTTTGAGTTTCCCATACAGTATAATCGTTTCTCGGAGCTGAGTTTGGGTAGCTTTTCTGTGTTCGACAATAGCATTGACCCGATTTGTCAACAGTTGACCCTGAAGTTGTGGATTAATCAGGTTGTACTTCTGCTGGAGTTGCTGGAGTTGTAGCTGGAGCTGATTAATTTGCCCTTGTATTTTAGGCTGCTGATTCGAGACAAATTGAATGCCTTGTCTGATGCTAGCCTGTTGTTGTTGCTTAGAGTACTCGATGTATCCGAGAGCAACCTTTTCCAAAACAAATTGAATTCTTTCCGGGTCTGAATCTTGGTAGGCAACTTCTAAAATTTTGGTTTCTCGCAGTCGGGATACCATGATTCCTTCCCGGAGAGTATGATAGTTTATTTCTGGATATTGGGTTTGAATTTGCTCCACAATCTCAGACATAACCTGAGGAGAGCTTAATAGCTGAATTTGAGTGTCATAGTCGAAACTTTTAGTTGGAGCAGCAATGCTATTTACCCCGGGTTTGCCCTGCAACTCCAACGGGTTTTCACCAGATATGGGTTCGAGTAACAGCTGGAATTTGCCTTCATAGATCGGAACTGCACTTAAGGTTTTGGCAATAATTCCCGATGTCACAGTAAGGGCCACCCCTGCCATCAAGACAGCTCGACGACGAGCAGCAGCTAATATACGACGCAGATCGAGTTTGCTGGCTTCCAAGTCATAGGCTCCCCCTGTTAGTTGTGGAGAAGATCGATACTGGTGTTGACCACTATGGTTAGATAGGGAAGGCTTATAAGCTCCTTGGGAACCCATAATTCAAGTTCTTCTTGGTACTTGGGGATTGGGAATTGGAGATTGGATAACTGGTAGGATGCATAAACCCTAGTTACATGATAGTTACAGCAACAGAGGCAATGATGAACGCGGTTGATTGTGATCAGTATCGATTAGCCCGAAGGGCTACGCTACGCGAACAGCAATAACCTTTAATTTTCCTTGCTTGAAGGTGAAAACAAGAAAGTTCATGTAATATCATTCCTCAGCAAGAGGCTATCGCCAACAAAATAGAGGATATCCAATTTACCAAACTTTCCCAATTTACAGATACAAGAGTTATGCCACCCATCAGGATGAATAGGATTAACGAAAAAGGCAAAAGGAATAGTAGCGTCCTAACTTTATCCTTTAACCTTTGAGATCTATCCTGATTGCCAGGGAATGAATGTGCCCAATAGATTTCAGGCACTAGTTGTTGCCAAATTCTCGGATTTTGCTTCCAGCAAGCTCTTATAGAGCTGACTCAGCTGATGGGCAACACCATTCCAGCTAAACATATGTTCTACCCTTGCTCTTGCCCCTAAACCAAGTTGATTTTTCCAGTCGTGATCCGAGAGAATCCGGTCGATAGCAGCCGCAAAAGCACTAGCATCTTTGGGTGGTGCCAGTAAGCCAGTTTCTTCAGATACAACGGTAAACTGAAGACCACCGACATCACTAGCTACTACAGGGGTGCCACTAGCCATGGCTTCGATGGCAACTAAACCAAAAGGTTCGTAGTGACTTGGTACTATGCAAACATCAGCTGCAGCATAATAAGCTGGCAGTAGTTCATCAGCAATGCGTCCAGGAAATGTAGTGATAGTTTGCAGTTCCAATTCAGCTACAATCCCTTCAATGCGATCGCGTTCCATACCATCTTTCTCTCCGGGACGAGAACCACCACCAATAATCAGCTTTAAGTTAGCATCACCCCGTAACTGGGAGCAACCAACAGCTCGAACTAGGGTTTCAATGCCCTTGCGTTCGTCAAACCTTCCCAGGTAAAAGATGATTTTGTTTTCAGGGCTTTGCCCAAGTTTTTGCCGTGCTTCTAAGCGGTTAATCTTGCCAAATCTGTCAATGTCGGTGCCACAGGGAATAATATCAATGTCGCCCTTACTTGAAACTAGCGTACGCATGTGTTCTTCTTCTTGGGGAGATGTAGCAACAATGCGTTCTGATGTTTCTAGCACTGCTTTTTCTATCTCCAAGCGAGTAGCAGCAATCTTCGGAATTGTTTCTACTGACTCGTATTTAACTGCGCCTAGGGAGTGATAGGTGTGAACTTGAATGAGCGATGCAGCGCGGTCTTGGGGAGGCAGCGCGGTCTTGGGGGTTCCCCCCATGAGCGACTGCCGTTGGTTTCCCCCACTCGCTATTGCATCAAGAAGGGATTGACGCTTCTTCCACTCCATACCTACCCAAGCTGAAAGCCAGTAGTTTGTATGTACTATTGAGTAGTCAATGCCTGATTGCTCCTGAAACTCAAGCAATTGGCTTAAAAACTCACCACAGTATTCAAAAATCTCCTGCCGTGGCACAAATGCTTTTGGACCAGCAGTTAGGCGAATAGTGCGACAACCTGGAGTATGTTCAACAATTGTGGCTTGATTGGAACTGGAGAGGCGAGTAAACATATCGACCTGCCACCCTTGCTTAGCAAGAGCTTCACCCACTTGGCGCACATACACATTCTGTCCTCCAGCTTCTTCCTTACCGATTTCTATCGCTGGATCTCCGTGAACGGAGATCAGAGCAATGTGCTGTGTATTTTTCGTATTCATAGGCTTTTTTGATGTTGGAGCTTACAGAAGGTTTTCAGGTATGGGGAGTCTGACCTCTATCCGGCTAAACCCTCAGCGTCGAGCTTTTACACACTCACTTAACAAATTTTAACCTCTCAGGTGTGCTTAACACATCAGTGAACAGAAGTAAATTTTTAACAATTTATTTATATAAATTATAACTTAAGTGGGGACATTATATGGTATACTTTCAGATTCAAGATGCTTCTGGGCTTTCACCCACGTATTAGGCTGAATCTCCCTCACTTAAAAATAGTAGATCTCTCAGCGATGCAGGGCGGTCTTGGGGAGGCAGAGGTGCGACCCGTGGCGAATTTAATTACGGGTCAAACGCACCATTACGGTCTTGGGGGTTCCCCCCACTCGCGCTTTGCCGTGGTTTCCCCCACTCGCGCTTTGCATCAAGACAGAGATTGGGAGAGTCCGAGAGTCATCATAAATTTTCGTATTGCATTTTCCTATTGCAGTGGTGTGAGCGATCGCTCATGGTTTCTAATCAGAAAATTTACATTACTAGCAGTTGACAACCTCAAAAATGTGCTATTATGGATTGACACCACCTTGGAGAGGTGGCTGAGTGGTCGAAAGCGGCAGATTGCTAATCTGTTGATAGGTTCAGGCCTATCCGAGGGTTCGAATCCCTCCCTCTCCGTTGAGTATCATCAACTAACTTGCAAAAATCTACTTTTGGCAAAAATCCAACTTTCCTTGCTTGGGGAAGCAGTCTACCTAGATCCTTGTAAAAAAGGAGGGATAAGATGGGTCATTACTGAATCTTATCCCTCCTTTGCTTATATAGCAGTCGCCAGGGCAGTTAGGACATCGACATTAGTCTCACACCCTTTGTAAGCGATGCAGAGGTGCGACCCGTGGCGAATTTAATTCGCCAAGGTCAAGCGCACCATTACGGTCTTGGGGGTTTCCCCCATGAGCGACTGCATCAAGAAGCGCAAGAGTTTGACTTCTGACTTCTGACTTCTGACAAATGACTTCTGACAAATGACTTCTGACTTCTGACAAATGACTTCTGACAAATGACTTCTGACTTCTGACTTCTGCTATATTTGTCCCTTTTCTACTTGCCAAAGTTAGAGAAGCTATAACCAATGCCAAAGGAAATTCCGAGATCTGCGGCACCATCAACAAAAATTCCAGTAGTTAAGGCAGCATTGGCCACAAAATTGGGTCCAAATGGCCAATCAACACCACCAGTAACGATTAAACCCACATTGTTGTCATCACCTGTAGAAAAAGCCAAACCACCACCAGCGAAAGCTGAGTAAGTAGGCGGCTCAAACGGTTCATCCTGGAAAATAAAGTTGTAAGTAGCTGGGATCACAAAGGTAGCATCATCATTGATTAGTATGCTAGGACGAACTGATAAGGTGGGGGATAAATCATATTTGCCGTTAATCATAAAGCCACCTCGACCAATATTGGTGCCATCATCAGTAAAACCGATATGACCGCCAATTCCAACATAGTTTCCAACCCCAAGGCTGTTGCCAGTAGGATCAATATTTCTCTGAGCTACAGGGGTGCCTACTTCATAGGAGATGGCTGGTGAGGTGTCAGAGGTGGCTTGATCTAGTTGTATTTTTAGAGCTGCCACAGATGTAGCTAAAGTCCCTGGTCTCGGTGGAGCTACCACAGGATTATTAAACTCTTGAGAAGGTGTTTGGTATTCCTCAGTGATCGGTTCTAGCTCTTGTTTGGGGGGATCAGCAGGATACTCCTGGATAGTTTCTAAATTGGCTAATGGTACCTGCTTCTGTCTGACTGTATAGTCAGCAATTGGTGCAACTGAGCCATTGAATTGGGAGCGGTTGACTAATTCACTAGGAGACCCTACCGACTTACTGGCACGAACCGCTGCTCCTATCCTGTCCAATTGCCCTAAACGGGAATTAGCTCGATGGTCAGTGATAGTGTTGAGATTCCCTGATGGCAGACTAGTTGGTCTGAATATATTTTTAGGAGTTTGTGTAGTTTCCGGATTAAATCGATTAGGGTCAACTGTGATGGTGGAAGTTGCTGCTAATTGCTCAGGTCTGACGGCTGCTGCTGTCTGGGTAAATTGCTTTACCGATGAATTATAGCGAGGTGTTTCAGCAGTAGCAGACAGCTGGTAACTGACCATCGTCAATACTGCCATACTCAGTTGGATCGAAAGGGTCTTAGGAAAATTACTCTTCACACTCACTCCTCAAAAACTACTTGGTGACTGGTTAGGGGTAACAAACTTAGCAGTTAGCCAAAAGCTAAAAGTTATAGTTCTTGGTCAGTAACTTGTAGCTGCTAGTCACATCAGATCAGGTCAGGTACTCAAAAATTTGAACCCTATCCTAGGATAGTCTACTCATCCCTTGAACTTTACCAGATACAAAGAGCAGAATAACCTCATTTTGGCTTTTAGTTTTGCCCTGCGTAAACATCACTAACACAGGACTTAGGCATCTACACCTGTAAAACCTCTGCAATTCTCTATTTCCGGTTGCCCGATCGGAAATTACCGATTGGCGTTGGCCCCTGATTTTTCCTCTGAGTGGGGTAAGTCCACTTGCCAGCTCCTGAGGCGCTCGATCAGAGTAATTTGATCATGAGGCAGTTAGGGAAAGGTGGCTCTTGGGGCAACGGTTGATTTCGCTGCTTAATCTTCCTAGTTGTTTATCCTTCTAGAAAAGGACCATAATCTGAGTGTGAGTTCCCGCTTCCTATACTATGGTTTTGCTTGAGCAATTACGAGCCAATGATTTGGAATACTACTGTCTTGCTAATCTCAACCTCTATGATTCGCCCAACTGTAAGCGTTTAACAACACAAGCAGCTACGGGAAGGCACTTGTGGGTCAAGTCTGTCCCACCTGTCGGTAATGCCTTAGAAGTATGTCTGTGCGAAGATAACTATTCTGGTTGGTTGCCTGTGTCGGATTTGGCTCTACTGGACATAGCTAACACTCCTTATCGCCCCATTTCTCTGTCTCCAGCTCAAATCCAAGCACGAATAAAAGCGGTGATTGGGTTTACTAAAGCAGCAATGCACCAAAATCCCTACTACCTTTGGGGGGGTACAGTAGCTCCCAACTATGACTGTTCAGGGTTGATGCAAGCAGCGTTTGCAGCATCGGGGATTTGGTTACCCAGAGATTCCTATCAGCAAGCAGCTTTCACCCAAACCATTAGAATGGAGGAATTACAACCAGGAGATTTGGTCTTTTTCGCTACCGCCCAAAAAGTGAACCATGTAGGATTGTATCTAGGTGATGGTGATTACATTCATAGTTCGGGTATTGATCATGGTCGTAATGGGATTGCAATTGACCAGCTTTCAGAACAAGGGGATGAGATAACAAAGTATTATTACCGACAGCGCTACGGAGCTGGGCGAGTTGTGGCAAGTTATCAGCCCTAGTCACCTAGCCCAATTATCTAGCCCAATTATCTAGCACAGTTATCTAGGACGGTACTGCTCGAAGAGAACATGCCAATCAGGCTTACTGTAAAGCTCTCAGCAGGGCTTCAGGGCAAAAGACTAAAAAATATTACCACAAAATGTCCTCAAAATTTCCTTTCCTTAGAGAAATCTTCTGAGCTTTCTAAAATACTCCTGCTGATGATCTTGTGATTATACTGATTATTGAGGGAAGACTGTGGGTAGATGTATCCCTAGCTTATCTGTAGAATTTCTGACGGATCGAGCCCAGCAATGAACACCACTCAGTCTCACATAAAAAGTACTGAAACAATGGCAGAGGCAGAGTCCGCCCTAAAGATCTTGTTTTCTTTATCACTTGATCTATTATGCACCTTTGGTCAAAACGGATATTTTCAACAACTCAATCCGATTTGGGAAAAGGTTCTAGGTTGGACTTGCTCCCAATTGCGATCGCGACCTTGGATTGAGTGGATTTATCCAGAAGATCGGGAAGTTACTCTCAATGCCCTTCGTGATTGTGGTCAAGGAAAACTAGTCGAATACCGGAATAGAATTTACCACAAAGATGGTAGCTTGCGTTGGCTGGCTTGGAGAATTTCACAGGATGAACAGGGTCTTTTCTATGCTGTTGCTAAAGATATCACTAGCATTAAAGAGCTAAAATCTGGATTGGACGATGGTAACTCTACTGGCTCCTATGAAGGTAGTAAGGGCTGTGAAAATCTGAATCGAGATCAGCAAAACTTCAAAAATTACTTTGCTCTATTAACCGAATGGCTTTATCGCTATGAAGCGGTTAGTAAAATCAGTGGTCAGTTGCTCTACGAATGGAATACCCAGACAAATGAATTGATTTGGGGTCACAATATTGAACAAGTATTGGGTTATTACCCAGGAGAACTCACCAACACTAGGCAAGGGTGGGATGAATTAATTTATCCTGATGATTTAGAACAATACCGACACACCATAGAACGGGTGATTGTCACTAAGGAGCCTATTCATCTTGAGTATCGGATCCGTAAGAAGGATGGCACATACATCACGGTTGAGAACAAAGGACAGTTTTACCTAGATAGTTCGGGTAATCTCAATCGTGTGCTGGGGTTAATTGTTGACATCACGGAGCGCAAACAGGCAGAAGAGGCATTACGCCTGAGCGAAAAAAGATTTCGCCTAGCAGTGGATAATTTCCCCGGTACATTTATGATCTATGATGCCCAGCGGCGGCTCCAGTTTATCAATCAACAAGGCGTTAAGCTTACTGGAGTGTCTGATTCACCACTACTGGGTCACACTGACGAGGAAATCTATCCACCTGTATTTAAGGATATCTATGTGAAACTGCTACAAAAGGCTGTGGAAACCCGTACACCACAAGTCGAAGAACTTACTCTGACTTTGCCAGAGGTTGGTGAACTCACTGTCCTTGCTACCTATATTCCCCTGCTAAATGAGCAAGGAAATATTTATCAAGTTATCGGGATTATCCAAGATACTACCCAGCGCAAGCAGGCAGAGGTAGAACTACGCCAAGCCTATCAGCAATTGAGACTAAATACAGCAGCGGCTTTAGACGAGAAAGATGCCCAATTTGGAAGGGTGTTTGATGAAGCACCTATCGGAATGTCACTTTCAGATTTGGATTATCAGTTTATTCAGGTGAATCGGGCTTTTTATGAAATGCTCGAATACACCAAGTCTGAACTAATGGCTCTCAATGGTTTGGCAATTACTCATCCTGAAGACCTAGAAAAAGCCAAGCCTTATATTAAGCAGGTCATACAAGGAGAAATTGATAGTTTTAAGTTAGAAATACGTTACCTAAAAAAGAATCAAGATACCCTCTGGGGTAATTTAACCATGATGGCTATGCGAGATCAAGCAGGAGAAATCCTGTGTATTTTGAGCATGGTTGAAGACATTACAGAACGCAAGCAGGCAGAGGAGGCGGTGCGACACAGTGAAGAACGATTTCGTGCCATCATTGAAGATCAAACTGAACTGATCTGTCGGTTGAAACTTGATGGCACCCTAACGTTTGTCAATGATGCTTACTGCCGCTATTTTGGCAAAGACCGATCTGAATTAGTAGGGCAAGTATTTTTGCCAAAAATGCCTCCGGAAGACGAAGACATTGTGACCCGGAACTTCCGTTCTCTTTCTGTAGAGAATCCGATCAACACTTACGAACACCGAGTTCTTCTCGACTCTGGAGAAATTCGCTGGCAGCAGTGGAGTGATCGAGCTATGTTTGATGAACATGGCCACTTTATAGAATGCCAGGCGGTGGGAAGGGATATCACTGAACTCAAGCAAGCAGAAGCAGATATTCGTAAGGCATTGGCTAAGGAAAAAGAACTCGGTCAACTCCGCTCAGGTTTCGTTTCATTAGTTTCTCACGAGTTTCGTACGCCCCTGACTACCATTCAATCTTCTGCTCAAATGCTGCAACGCTATGAGCAAAAATTGTCCGCTGAGAAAAAACTGAAGCACCATGATAAAATCCAGCATGCTGTGCTCCGGATGACTCAACTTTTGGATGATGTTCTAACCATTGGGAAAGCCGATGCCGGGAAACTCAAGTTTGAGCCAGAACCCATGGATTTAGTTGCTTTGTGTCAGGACATACTCGAAAATATCAAAATTAACCTGGGTTTTAACCATAACCTGATATTCCTTAGTCATGGTAGTTGCCAAGATGTCCTAATCGATGAAAGACTTTTGAGTCATGTCGTTAACAATTTGCTCTTAAATGCCATTAAGTATTCTCCAGAAGGAGGTACTATCAAATTTGAACTCAATTGCAATTCTTCGACCGCAGTAATCCAGGTCCAAGATCAGGGGATCGGTATTCCTAAAAAAGACCAAGATCAACTATTTGAGTCCTTTGAAAGAGCAAGTAATGTTGGCAGCATCCCTGGGACTGGACTGGGTTTAGCAATTGTCAAAAAATGTTTAGACTTGCACGAGGGTACAATTGCTGTAAACAGTGAAGTTGGGGTGGGAACTACATTTACGGTTACCCTACCGCTGCACTTTGCTACGAACCCAAATAATTAATAATATCAAATCCGGTTAATCACTTCTACAATAGTTGATCGGCTTTAGTTAATTGTTAATTATTGATAATGAATACATAATTAAAGTCTTCTGTATTCCTAATTCTCAGTTCGGTTGACAATCAACGCTCAACAATGACCCCTCAGCTTTCTATCAAATTCTTGCAAGTTCAGGAAACTAGCAAGTCTACTGGTTCCACTCCCAGTTATCGCCTTGACAGCTATATTGCCCAACAAACACCTGACTTGTCTCGCTCTCGTATCCAGAAGCTGATTGAACAAGGCAACGTGCAAGTGAATGATCACGTGTGCATCTCAAAAAAAGCTAAAGTTCAGCTAGGGGATCGCATCTCCCTGACCATACCTGACCCCAAACCCCTGGAATTACAACCGGAAGTCATCCCCTTAGACATTCTTTATGAAGATGAGGTTCTGATTATTATCAATAAACCGGCTGGTTTGGTAGTTCATCCCGCACCTGGTCATGAAAGTGGTACTCTTGTCAATGCCCTTTTAGCCCACTGTCCTAAACTTACAGGTATTGGTGGTGTTCAGCGTCCAGGCATTGTCCACCGCTTGGATAAGGATACAACTGGTGCAATTGCGATCGCAAAAACTGACCAGGCTCATGGACATCTACAAGCCCAACTCCAAGCCAAAACTGCTCAAAGACAATATTTAGGTGTAGTCTACGGTGCTCCGTCTGCTGAGTCTGGCACCATTAACCAACCGATTGGACGGCATCCTGTAGACCGCAAGAAAATGGCTGTCGTGCCAGTAGAAAAAGGGGGACGCCCAGCTATTACCCATTGGCAAGTCCGAGAACGACTGGGCAACTATACCCTCATGCATTTCCAATTAGAAACTGGTCGCACCCACCAAATTCGTGTCCACAGTAGCTATATTGGTCATCCCATTGTTGGAGATACCGTTTACAGCAGTGCTCGTTCTGTCGGTGTTAATCTACCGGGTCAAGCACTTCACGCTTGGCGACTACAACTACAGCATCCCGTTTCTGGGGAGTGGATTGAGTTTGTTGCCCCTCCCCCCCTAGCCTTGATCAAACTCTTAGACGTGCTACGACTTCGCTTCAGCTAGTTCCTTTTGCGGAGATTCCTGAGCCCGATATGGCACTAAGGATTCGTAATCGATGTTTATAGCTGATATTCGTGGGATAGTGTTGCCTTGGGGAGACAGTTCCCGTGCCATGCCCATATACAGAGACGGATCCCCTAACTTGGCCTTCTTGTCTTGTGGGACGTAACTGCGCACCTGGGTCTGCCAAATGATTTGTGGGAAGCCCAGTACTGCACGGTAGTATTCGTTGTAACGTGGAGATTTGATGTTGAATGGTGTTTCACCCTGAGGCCGACCGGGAATCACTCGACGCCGTTGATAGGGGACGGTGTTGTACCCAAAATTCTCCATGTACTCTTCGCTGTCGAGCAGTTGATCGACGAAGCCTTGGATACCCTTTGTGGCAATTATAACTGCCCAGGCTAATTTTTCCCTTTCGCCATAGATATCACGTCCAAGCACCCGCTGCACGCACTGCTCTACAACCCGATAGTTGCTGTTTTTGTCATAGAAGCTGGTCTTGAAGGTTTCAGAAAGCAACAACCCACGAATGAAGTCCCGCACTGTGATCTGACCGAAGCGGAGTTGAGACTCCAGGAACGGTTCACGATCCGAAGCAAAGGCATGGAAGAAGATCTGACGGTATCCTGCCTCGATTAGGGCATCCATGTCCCCGGGGGAGAGCAAGTTTTCAGTGGAATAAATTCTGGGTTGCTCTTCTCCTGGTATCTCATACCCATCTATGCGCGCATTCTGCGTCACAGGGGCGTAGCCTAGTAAAGGAATAGCCACGTTTTTATCTCCGTATTCTTAGAAAATCTTACAAACCTTAATCAAATATATAATGAATCCTGTGTCAGTCTATAAAAAAATTATATTTTAATCGATATTTTAATCCCTAAAGCGACTAGTGATAGCCGGGACAGCCGTCAATAGCCAATAGTCATCGGTTCATCAACTAAGGGTACTCTTTTGGGATTACTCTGAGTATCCCTTTTTAAGTTAATCGCCTCAATCACGAATAGGTTATTAATTTTGATTAATTAAAACGTTAATCAAAGCAATAATTTTTAATATTTATTAGGATAGCCCAAAAGAATTAGACAATAGCCTCCTTAGGCTCTGGCTTAACCTTCGCCTATCGCTCCTACCCTCAATACCCCATCCAAAAAGACAGTGGATTAGTCTTGGATGGACACTCTGGCCAATCCCGTAGGTAAGTTTCGAGATCTAACTGCCAGCGTGGCGGTTTTAATCCTAGACCCAAACAGAGATGGGAAATGACATCAAAAAAACGCTGATCGTGACCAGGGGAACCTAAATGAGCATGGGCATATTCATGGATGACAATACTCAACCAATCAGACCGTGCAATGCGTCCGACATCAATTAATATCACCGCCGGAGTGGCTAAGATGTTGCAAAAGCCATCAATACCAAACTTTTCCCCTAAAGGGGTTGCCAAAATCCGCATTGGGGGAGATCCGGAATCATGATAGCAGCT
This sequence comes from Moorena sp. SIO3A2, assembly GCF_010672265.1. Lineage (NCBI taxonomy): Bacteria > Bacillati > Cyanobacteriota > Cyanophyceae > Coleofasciculales > Coleofasciculaceae > Moorena > Moorena sp. SIO3A2. Next base: position 70,427 of record NZ_JAAHHC010000025.1, on the reverse strand, counting down.
ATGACAGGCTTCTAGGCAAGTCTGGAGTTCACCATTAATGGCATCAATGTGATTGCCAATCCAGGTATAAATGCGATCGCGTTCTTTAACATTATCAGTGATCTCTACCATACTTGGGTCTAAAGCCAGCTGACCCACAGCATTCAGATACTGGTAGCCCCGGATTAAAGGATCATCGCTGATGGTGGAATCACCAGCCCAAGATTGAATAATACTCTTCCGGTGCCAAGACATTTTGTTGTTTTTGAGATGTCACGCCAATATTAGCCCCAGTATTAGCGCCAGCACTAGCCCCATTATCTAAATTAGAGTCAATCCGGGTTTCGATACAAAATGATGCGCTGCTAAATCCACCAAAACGTTTCACTATACTGGTACGCATCCGCCGAGATGGAGTGATAAACGAGAAACGCTCATGAGCACTCATGGTTTCATATTCCGTAATCAGCACTAGCCCATCTTGAGCATCCATTTTATAAAGACCAGCTACTGGCATGGTTTCAGCGTAACCTTTTTCCCGCAATAACTTACCTTTTCTAGGAGAGTCGGCATCTGGAACCACCACCATCACCGTCGAGTCTTTGTGACCGTCATCACTCTGATCCCAAGCCATTGTGCCCTGCCAACTGACCAAAGCTCCACCTGCTGCCAAACTCGGGTTAATCTTATGAAGCTCACACAGTTCAATGACTTGGGGATGAGCAGCCTCTAAGGTAGCTACATTTATGTCCAACTCTCCCTTCTCTGCTTGTCGGAAGGCTAGGTGATGGGTCGTGCGTTGCGATCGCCAGTTGCCAGCACTGAGCTGGAAAAATTCCATGGCATCAATAATTGGATCCATATTATAGTATTTGGTTTACCGAGTTTTTACTTAAATTTTACTTAAACTTTAATTTTTGCATATTCCTGAGATTTTTCCAAACAAGCCATCGATGCCCAAGCCATCAGCTTTTCCGCTGGTACGCTACATATACTGATACTAACTGGAATTGTGCCACTATATAGGTGGGTTTGGCCTCAGGTTTTGCGTAATATCATGTCCGAATAATTACTTTTAATCAAAATCTTCCCATCTCCCCATCAATATTTATTTATGATCGGTATTCAAAGAGCTCAGCCTATCAGACATACAGGCACAAGGGTAAATAATGCCTTTCCGGATTTTTATTACAATTTGTATCTTTGATTACTTATTGCTTGACAGAATCGACAGTATTCTATAAGTGTGTTAGATTGATTAACAACGGCCAAAAAAAAGAGCAGTCGGAACATTCGTCCGCCTGCCCTAATCAACGTATGTAAGCTTAGGAGTAAACCTATGGAAACGCCTGGAAAGCTAAGTTTGGAGCAACAGTTCCAGATGAAAATCTACCAAGACCAAGTCAAGCTCTTGAGCCAGGAGGAGGCTCAGTCCTATCTCTTGGAAGTTTTGCGTCAAATGATGGTTAAGGAGAATCTATTCCGCCATCTACTCAAAAACGCTTAACTCTTAATTAGCTGCGAAGGTTTCACTTTGCTTGACTTGTTTTAAGGGGTGCCTCAGTCGTACCTAAAGTGGAATAATCTACACCAGCATGGGAACGCCTATAATCTAAACCTTCGCTGCTGATCTGAACCTGCTAATAGCCATCCTAGCGCTTTAGCCCTTGCTGGGCTACTACTAGATAATAATAGTGTATTTTAGCAATTTCGACTTACGTAAGAACATCGAGATACTCAGGGAATTAGATACTTAGGTAATTAGATAGTCAAGGAATTCTTACCAAGACCCCTTGGCTGTTAATGGTTTAAATTTACAATCTTGAATTTAAAATATTATCTTTACAATCCGTACTAGCTTGCATAGTGCTCACCTTAAGCTTCTTCCGAATTGTAGCACACATGATAAGATTAGGGGTGATTGATTTTTACCTCACTTGCCATTATCCCCCCTTTCAGGTCAATCAGCACTTAGGCAAAATTGGGCAACCAACCCACTGAGCTAGTCGAGCTTATCGGCCACACAGAGATTGATCAAGCTGGCCAAGGGCGTTGCTAAGCACTAGCGACCACAGGATTAATCCCTAGCTAGATCTAGGGTGGGCAGAGATGTAGGGTGGGCAGTGCATCAGACCGATTCATCAACCTGGTGATAGCCAAGCTAAGCACTGCCCACCAAAGGATTAATCCCTAGGAGCGATTACTAATTCTCCTGAGATCCTGGCAAGAGGGGGATTTCAATGAAGAGTTAGCCCAGGTATCGGGGGTGGTAGGGAAAGCAGTGAGAATAACGGTACCATCAGGGCCAATCAGCCAACCCTGAGCTTCTACAATTCGCCGCCTTGGAAGCTTTCGAGCCGACTCCTCCCTAGCAGCAGGAGTGATCTGACTCTGATCATTTTCTGTTGCCGAGTTATCTATGGTCACCCAATCTGCTATCACCGTCTGGCTGATGATTGGGTCAAGGGGACTCGGAGGTAAGCCACCCCGTCCAGTAATAATGAATTCATCCCCTTTGGAACTGTTTGATCCTACTTTGACATTGTCGGTGCAGCTAGCGGCAATCAGTGTAGATGGATCAACTACAGTAGTGGGGAGTTCTACTAAACCATGAGAGGGATTAACCCCAAGGATGTTGATTTGTATGTCACCGTCTACACCACGCTCAGAACTGGCGATGATATCACTCAAGTTGGTTAGTTGATCCGGAAAGTTGAACCCAAAGATCCCTTCAGCGGTAAGTGTAATATTACCCCCCATGCCCTCAAAGGCATTAGCGGTGATGTCGCTATTTTCTTCCAGGAAGGCCACAATTAAATCAGCATTAATGGTGATATCGCCACCATCTCCTGGTTGGTCTTCGGTACCGGCGCTAGTGGTGATTTGACTACCGTTGCGCAATAGTAATAAATCCTGTAGGGTCAGAGTAATATTGCCACCGTCTCCGCTAACGGTTTCAGTAGAGATATTACTTTCTTCAAGGAAGATAGAGTCAGCCTCTACCAAGATGTCACTAGCATTTCCTTGGCCAGAACTACTAGCAGTCACTTGAGCGTTATTGGTTAAGGAGAGCGAGCTTCCCCGAATGATGATGTTAGGCTCTGGGTCTGGTTGAGAGTTAACAACTGCTGTTTCCTCTACAGCTGTAGTAATTCTGCTGTCTGAGAGGGAAATGGAGTTGGCATTGAGTGTGATTGTTCCTATTTCGCCAGTAGTTTCGGTAGTACTTAGAATAGCACTATTGTTTTCTAGGGAGATGGAGTCAACATTAATTATTATTATGCCAGCATCCCCAGTACTGTCATTAATCGTTCTGGTACCAATAGTACTGCCTTCTCTGAGCACAAGTGAGTCAGCAGTAATGGTTATTATGCCAGCATCCCCACTGCTATTGTTTTGAGTCTCGCTGCCAATACCATTTTCCTGACCTTCCAACAATAAAGAACCGGCGGTGATGGTGATCTCTCCAGCATTGCCACTACTGTTATTTCTTGTGTTGGTACCAATACCACTTTGTTCTCTGAACACAAGTGAGTCAGCAGTAATGGTTATTTTTCCAGCATCCCCACTGCTATTGTCTTGAGTATCGCTGCCAATACCACTATCCTCGCCTTCAAACAATAAAGAACCGGCGGTGATGGTGATCTCTCCAGCATTGCCACTACTGTTATTTCTTGTGTTGGTACCAATACCACTTTGTTCTCTGAACACAAGTGAGTCAGCAGTAATGGTTATTTTTCCAGCATCCCCACTGCTATTGTTTCGAGTATCGCTGCCAAGACCACTTTGATTTTCAAACAATAAAGAACCGGCGGTGATGGTGATCTCTCCAGCATTGCCACTACTGTTATCTTGAGTGTTGGTACTAATACCACTGTTGTTTGTGACCACAACTGAGTCAGCAGCAGTAACAGTGATATTGCCAGCATCCCCCTTACCCTCTGTCGTACTACCAATCCCCGCCTCTTCTAGGGTAAGGGTACCGGTTTGAACGATAACGTCTCCAGCATTTCCATTATTCCCAGAGGTGAGGCTATTGATTCCAGCACTTTTGAGGGATATGGATTCATCACTGATCACGGTGATTGGTGGTGCCTGATCGGTACGGTTGTTATTTCTATTAATTCCGATACTTTCCAATGCGATCGCACCAGCCGCAGTAATGGTGACTGCTCCTCCGCCAGTATCAATTCCCGCATTCATCAATTCCACATCACCACTACCGGAATTGTCACTATCCGCTTCCAGGACTAGATTCAGGAAACCACTGTTGGCATTGATGCCAAAGTTTTTGAGACTAATATCATTGGCCGCTTGCAAACTTAGAGTGACTTCCCCTGGTGTAGTTTTGGTAATGCCAAAGCCATCTGCGGTGATATTTCCTTCCTGAGCGCCTGTGGTTCCAGTAGTGATAGTGACATTAGTGCCAGCATTGAGTTGAGCTTCAATATCTGGGATATTCACCACGGCATCATCTCCAGTGGGAGTGAAGATATTGGAATTACTATCAAAGGTGCCATTGGATGTATCGGCAAAGCCAAGAGTAACATTCCTCGGGTCAAGTAACCATGTTCCTGCTAAACCATTTGGGGCGCTAGCATCGACTCTAACTCCCGTAACATCGAGAAAATTTGCACTGGATGTCTCGATTAAACCGCCATTGCCTGATTGGGATCCCCCCAGTGCCGTTAAGGTGCCATAGGCGCGAGTCGATTGATTGGACCAAATCAGAATCAGACCACCATTACCAGTGCTAACCGCATCAGCCTTGATGGTGGTTTCAGGAGCGATATAGGTAGCTGTGGCCAATGGCAGCTGTCCTTGACCTTGGAAATCCCCACCAATTAGTGCATTTCCACCACTACTGTCTCCAGAAACGTCAATTGATGCACTGTCAAACAAGCCAACGTTATCTCCTAATACCGTTACTTTGCCGCCGGTTTGTCCTGGGGAGAGGTTGGCAGCGCTTAGGGTACCAGAGATCATCACCGTTCCTGGCTCAAGTGGCACTACAGTACCGGAATCGGTAAGTGTTACCTGACCGTCACTGGAAACTGTTACGCCAGTGTCATGGTCCAAACTACTCAAAAATTCAGTGACAGAGGCCGGAGCGGATGGTGTTAATGGCACCTTTGGGGTGGATAGTGTCAAAATCTGTCCAGCTTGCCCCAATTGCACTAAGGTTTCAGCAGGGACCGCTAATATATTAATCTCACCCCCTGATGCTAGGATATCCCCAGTGCTAATCACACTCCCACCAACTAAGGTGACATTCTGTCCCTGTCCCACAGCTAAATTGCCAGCATTTACGATCGGCTGAGGATGATTCTGGCCATACTGCAATCCCGGAGTAATGTTAATGGTTAACAGGGGTGGTTCTTCGGGATTGGTAGCACTAAACTCGGTGCCATTGCCAAACACTACACTATTAGCGGTACTTCCGACAAAGGAACCGGCTACATCTAATTGGGAATTGGCTCCGAAAACAATACCATTAGGATTGAGCAAAAACAAGTTGGCGGCACCATCTACTCCCAGGGTTCCGAAGATCTTGGAGATGTTACTACCAGTTACTCGGCTGAGAATGTTGTTAATGCCAGCGGGATTGGCAAAGTAAACCCGCTGCAAGTCCCCAACATTAAAATCAGAAAAGCTATGGAATAGGTTATCCCCTCTGGTTGCTCCACCTTCAATCAAGTCAGCAGGAAGTCCTTTAACCTCTACATTGGGTTTAACAACACTTGGATTATCCCCCAAGGTATGATCCGGAACAATCTGAGCTAGAACGGGATGGGCTGAATAGGTAATCCCATAGTATCCACTCAGACCTATGCCACCAAAAATTACTAGCGATTGCAATATTTTCATGTTTACTTAGCCTCCTATATTTAACCTTGGGAGTGATCTAAGCAAATATGCTCCGATTTAGGAGTAAGTAGTCACAACTTAGGAGTCAAAATTATTGCTTGTCTAGTAACTTTTAAGATCAATTCTCGAAAGAATCAACTAATGGTTATTTATAATCATACTAATCATTTCTGAATTATTAGTATGAATTATTATTTCGATGCTTTAATTACTATTGCACCGCCATAGCTCTAGCGCGATTAGTTTCAATCATTTGCTCTAGCATTTCCCTAGAAACACAACGGCGTTCAGAGCAATAGGTCATGAGATTGACGCCATTCATCATGCGCACAGTGCTGACTCGGACACGAAAATCATCGGTTATAAACCAACAACGTTCTTGACCCTGATTATTCTGATAATTGGTATCAATGGTGAGGATGCCGTCTTTGCCAAACCAATACCGACTAACTACCGGAATACTTTCCACATAGCCCTGGTCTCGAATCAATTTACCACTAAGCTTAGTTTCATCGTCTGGAACATCAATCAGAATTGCCGCATATTTTGAACTTGGTTCCCGGTCATCTAAATTGATTTGCCACATAAAGCTCGCTCCCCCCATCGCCTGGCTTGGGTCAATCTTTTGGAGGTCACACACGGTTTGGACTTTAGGGTTATCTTTTTCGATGACTTGAACAATCAGATTGGATTCTCCGGATTCATCGGCAGCGTTATCAAAGTGATGAACTGTCCGTTGAGTAAACCACTTGCCCTCGCTTTTACGAAAGAAGTCCATCATGGTCATGGGTGGCTTGAGTCGCATTTTTGCTTAAACCTCCGGATAGTGGTATATGGCTAGAGATGATTAATCTCTATGTCTAGGTTAGGGTACGATCATTTGGTGTCCCTAGCCTAGTCCCTACCCAGGAAATGGTAATTATTTGTAATATCCTGTGTTCCCAGCACAACGGTAGACTAACCTTGGCAGTTCCAGGTAGAGTTCAGTAATTACCATGAGTCAAACTCGGTTAAGCGATCGCACTAACAACCAAGCTATGGATATCTTAAAACGGTTCCAAGCCGGAGACTATATCTCTGATGCTAATCTTGAGGGCATCGATTGGAGTCAGAGAGACTTGTACCAGGTTAACCTCCGTGGTGCTAACCTACATAAAGCTAATTTGAGCCAAGCTACTCTGACTGGGGCTAATCTTAGTCAGGCAATTTTGCGCGAAGCGAATCTGAGGGGAGCTGATCTCAGGGGAGCTGATCTGACTGGCGCTGACCTTACTGGCGCTGATTTGGAAGGGGCTTATGTAAACCGGGCGGATTTAAGGAAGGCTAATTTGACGATGGCTAACTTAAATGAAACCAACCTACAAGTAGCCCTGTATGACCGGGAAACTACTTGGCCAGAAGGATTTCGCTACAAAAGTTCTGGTGCTGTTGGTCCTGGTGCTAATCTCAATGGTGCTTTTCTAAATACCGCTAATCTCAGGGGAGTTGACTTGCAAGGGATTAGAGTAATAGGAGGTTATCTCAGCGGAGCGGATTTAACTGGTGCTAATTTGCAGGATGCTGCTTTGAGTGGATCCAACTTACGGAAGGCTTTGCTGACCGGGGCTTGCTTGCGCAATGCCCGTATGAGTGGCGTGGAGCTGGAGGGAGCCGATTTGCGAGGGGCCGACCTGACTGGAGCAGATTTAAACCATGTACAAAATATTGCTGGCGCTGACTTTACCATGGCTCAAGGCATCAGTGATTCTACCCGTTCCATGCTTTTGAATCAACCATATAAAGAACTCGATACCTGGAATCCCTATACTCGAAGTAATACTCGGGAAAGTTTAGGAGCCAGTCATTGTAGTTGAAGGTTGAACGCGCACCCGTGGCCTTTTGGCCAAGGTTAAGCGGTTGAAACCTGTAAGGTGTCAGCTGTAAGCTGTAAGGTGTCAGCTGTAAGCTGTAAGCTTTAACTTGAAACTTGAAAGCTCTAACCTTATTATACAATAATCACCATTTAAGAACGTCACCAAAATGTCTGAGAGTCAAGAAGCCAAGCCATCAGCGGCAGAAATTGAGGAAGTTATTACTGAACTAGAGAAATATCGGGAAAGACTCGTTAATGATGTGATGAAAATGGCCCAGAAGGTGAAATTGCCGAAAAAAGCGGTCATGGAGCATATCAAAAAACACCCGGAAATTGTAAAGATTGACACTGCTCTGGAAAATCTCCGCCCCCAGGAATCCTCTTTGCCATCATCCTAAAGCAACTGACTGAAGCAACTGGAATTACCCATGGTTACATCGCAAACTGAACCACCAGCTCCTTCTGAAACTGACCGCTTGCTGGCTGATGTTAATAGCCAACTTGCTGAGGGAAACGTTGACATTAATAATAATGCGCAACAGTTAAAACAGATGGTTGAATCCCTGGCTGATAGCCGGGGCATGGTCAGACTTGGATTCGTGGAAGCCTTCGGCAAAATTGGTAAGCCAGCTTCTCCGTTTTTGCTCGAAGCACTAGCTAATCACCCAAACCCGGTGGTGCGCAGGTCTTGTGGCAAGGCTTTAGCAAAAATCAGGGATCCCCAGGGGGTTCCTACCCTGATCAATGCTTTGTTAAATGATGAGGATACAGTGGTCAAGAGTTCAGCGGCTGGAGCCTTAGCCAGAATGGGAGAAGCGGCTGTGCCAAAGTTGATTGAGGTGTTGGAATCAGCGGATTATCCCCAAACGGCAAAAGGTCATGCCTCTTGGGCACTAGCTTTTATTGGGTCAGACGCAGCTGAGCACCTGTATCAGGCAATCCACTCGGAATCAGAAGATGTGCGGATGGCAGTAGTCGGTGCGATCGCTAATTTGGTGGATGAACCGGGTAATGACCAGGCTACAGAAATTCTCCTGGTAGCACTGAAAGATGAATCTGTCAATGTTCGTGCAGAAGCAGCGACATCGGTGAGCCAACTTAACCCCCAGGTAGGGGTTCCCCATTTAATCCCGTTACTGGAAGACCCTAGCCAAGAGGTAAGGCGGAGGGCAATCTTATCCTTAGGGAAGCTGAAGGATGAAGCGGCTTTACCTGCCTTAACAGCCAAGTTATGCGATGAGCGAGAGGAAATTCGCCAACTGGTCAAGGTAGCGATCGCACAAATTCAGAAGGGTTGAAGGGTTGAAGGGTTAAAGGTTGAAGGTTAGAGGTTGAAGGTTGAAGGTTGAAGGTTAGAGGTTGAAGGTTGAAGGTTGAAGGTTGAAGGGTTGAAGGGTTGAAGGTTGAAGGTTGGAGGTTGTTCCCGTAACGTGGCCTTTTGGCCAAGGTTGAAGGTTAGAGGTTGTTCGACCTTGGGGTTAGGTTGAGAGTAGCTTAAAAAGCATGAGTGAAAAATAAAACAATCAAAGTTTCGATATTTCATAAGTCATACTTCATAAGTCATACTTGATAATTCATAATTTCTAAGATAGTTGTCAGTTTCAATCACAGAGAATCCCAGAAGTTTACAAATCTTGATAATTTAGGGTGATCAGGGCATTGTATAAATAAATGTGTGAAGGTGTAAAACACTGACACAATCTTGCTCACAGGAACTATGAGCTCCCAAGATTCCTCCATCAGGAGTCGTGAGAGAGGTTATGTTGTTGTTTAAAAGCTTGTAAAGTTTTTTAAACACCCTGAGAAAACCCTGATTAAAAAATTTGTTGCTATCTAGGAGAATCTGTTAATGGCATTCGGACCAGCATCACAGCTAGGTGTCGGCCTATTTGAAGACACAGATCCAATTGAAGTATGGCCAGGTATCTCAAGCGAAGACGCTGAGGCCGTGATTCGGGCGGTCTATAGGCAAGTCTTGGGCAATGCTTATGTCATGGAAAGTGAGCGACTCGCTGTCCCAGAGTCTCAGTTTAAACTAGGTGAACTCAGCGTTCGGGAATTTGTGCGGGCAGTCGCTAAATCCGATGCTTACAGCTCCCGGTTTTTCGACAAATCTCCCCGTTACCGGGTAATTGAGCTGAATTTCAAACATTTACTTGGTCGGGCTCCCGATGGCTTCGAGGAGATGAAAGCTCACAGTATTATCTGGGATGAAGGGGGCTTCGAGGCAGAGATTGATTCCTACCTCGACAGTGACGAGTACCAGGAAGTCTATGGGGAAGACACTGTTCCCTTCTACCGGGGCTACAAAACCCAAACAGGCAAGAAGATGGTTGGGTTTACCCACATGTTCCAACTGTTGCGAGGAGCGTCTAGTAGCGACTTCAAAGGAAGCTTGGCTGGCAAGACTCCCTGTCTAAATAAGAATGTAATTCAAGAAATTCCTACAGCAGTGATTCCCCCGTCTGGTGGTGTATCTGGCTGGTCTTTCCAAGACACACCATTTGGTGCCAGAACTCGCCATGGTGCTGGAGCTAGTGCTGAAGGTAAGGTTTACCGGATTGAGGTCACTGGCTATAAGTCCCCTGGTGCAGTGAATCGGGTATCCAAATTCCGGCGCAGTAACCAGGTCTACCTGGTTCCGTTTGATCAGCTCTCCAAAGAGTACCAGCGGATTCATAAGCAAGGTGGCGTGATTGCCAGCATCACCGTTGTGTAATTAGGATTCAATCGGGATTCAAACGTTTCTAATCTGGAAAAGTTCGTGTATGTCTGCGTGCTTTGGCAGCAAGCCAACTAGTTTGCTGCCAAAGAAGGTAGAGGTGCAGTGAAATTAAGGGTTGGTTGCTTTGTTTTGGCAAGGAAAATCCCCTTTAGTTTGAATAAGTTTTTTGCAAGGAGAAATTTAAATGGTCAGTACAGCGCCTACTGCCAAGTTTGGTCTAGATTCAGATTTGATCTTTGAACTATGGCCCACTAGTGGCATTGATGAAGTACAAGCTGTAATTCGGGCAGTTTATCGTCAAGTTTTGGGCAACCCCCACATTATGGAGAGCGAGCGGCTGGTGAATGCTGAATCGCAATTATGCGATGGCAGCATCAGTGTCAGGGAATTTGTCCGGGCTGTGGCCAAATCAGATTTCTATCGCGCTCGTTATTTTGAATCCTGTGCGCCCTACCGATTTATTGAGCTGAACTTTAAGCATTTATTGGGTCGTGCTCCCCTGGATCAAACAGAAATTGCGGAACACATCCGCATCTGTATTGAGCAGGGCTACGATGCTGAGATTGATTCTTACATCAATAGTGACGAATACCAAAATAATTTTGGGGATGATACCGTACCCTACTATTGTGGTTCTAGTAGCCAAATCGGCCAAAAGCAGGTGGGTTATAACCGTACCCTCTCCTTGTTAAGGGGTAATTCAGAAGTTGATAGCTCCATCAAAAGCTCTTGCTTGGTAGAAGCAGTTGCCACCAATAGCACCAGCAAAATTGTGCCATTGGCAGGTGGTCGTGCTGCCGCTTATGCTGATGCTACCGAAAAGACGTTCAAAATTGTAGTGCGGGGTGCCATGTACAGCGGTCGTCGCCGTCGTAGTACCACTGAGTACATTGTTCCTGGCAGCAAGATGACACCCCAAATTCAGCGGATTAATCGCACTAGTGGGACAATCGTCAGCATTACAGAAATCTCCTAATGTCTGGGGTTTGGTCTTTTCGGAAGTTTTAAAGGAGAGATAGAAATGGGAAATTTAACTCGGTCAGCTGTTCTAGGCTTGGATGCCTTTGAAGGTGATCCATTAGAATTACGGCCTTTTGCCACTGAAGATGATTTACAAACGGTAATTCGAGCTGTTTACAAGCAGGTTTTGGGCAATGCCCATCTGATGGATAGCGAGCGACTCGCTAATGGGGAATCAATGTTGCGCAATGGGGATATTACTGTCCGTGGCTTTGTGCGCATGGTCGCTCAATCATCCCTGTATCAATCCCGATTTTTCCAGGGGTCTTCTCCCTATCGGTTCATTGAACTTAATTGCAAACATTTGCTAGGTCGTGCTCCGCTAGATCAAGCTGAAATCTCTGAGCACGTCAGCCTTTACAATCAACAGGGTTATGAGGCTGAAATCGATTCCTATATCGATAGTGACGAATATCTCCAGAATTTTGGGGAGAACGTCGTTCCCTACCCCCGCAGCATCCGTAGCCAATTGGGAATTAAGAATGTGGGCTTTAATCGGATGTTCTCGTTACTGCGAGGCTCTGCTACCAGTGATAGTGGAAAACCAGCCCAGCTAATTACTGCTGTAGCTGGTAATATATCTCCAAAAGTTAAGGCTCCAGCGGTTGGAAATGGGGCAGGTTATGGCAACACTGGCAAGCGTTACCAGATTGCTGTTTCCACATGCGCTGCTGCAGCCCGGTTGAATAAGTATAGCAAGCTGAACTATCAGGTTAGCTACGAGCAACTCTCTGAACAAGTGCAGAGTATTCATAAAAGCGGTGGCAAGATTCTCAGTATTACTGAGTTAAATTGATCGAGTAGCCCGGTTATCAGTTACTAAGTCAACGTAAGTATTCAGCCGTCAGCTGTCAGCCGTCAGCTAATCAACGGGAATTAGTAAACAACCTTACGGGCTGGTACAGCTAGTTGAAAATCCCTGCTCGTTTTACTCATCCCACCCCGTTCAGTTAAAGCGCCTGCTAGCTGATAGCTGATAGCTGATAGCTGATAGCTGAATGCTTACAAGTCAACAGTTAATGGTAATCAAGAAAAACTGTTAACTGTTAACTGATAACTGATAACTGGTAAGTGAATAGCTGTGTAATTCAGCTAAATCTGAGCAAAGAATCTAGGAGGAATTTAAATGTCACTTTGGGTAATCGATGCTGACCCGGTAGAGTTGCGTCCTGGTGCAACAGAAGATGATGTGCAGACAGTGATTCGGGCAGTTTACAAACAGGTTCTAGGTAACCCGCACTTGCTGGAATGCGATCGCTTAACTACTGCTGAAGCGATGCTGCGCAATGGAGACATCAGTGTACGGGGCTTTGTGCGCATGGTCGCTAAATCAGACTTGTATAAGTCCCTGTTTTTTGATTCTGCTTCCCAGTATCGTTTCATTGAGCTGAACTACAAGCATTTTCTAGGTCGTGCTCCCCAGGATCAAACAGAAATTGCCGAACACGTTCAAATTTATAACACTGCTGGCTACAACGCTGAAATCGATTCTTATATCGATAGCGCAGAGTATCAGTCGAGTTTTGGCGAGTTTATTGTCCCCTATCCTCGTAGTAATACTACCGAAGTTGGGATTAAGAACGTAGCCTTTAATCGGACGTTTTGTTTGATGCGGGGATATGCTACCAGTGATAGCAGTAACCAAGCTACCCTGATTAGTGATTTAGCGGCTAATCTGTCTACCAAGATTACTGCTCCTGCTGGGGGTTCAGGTAATTACGCCAATACAGGCAAACGCTTTAAGGTTACTGTAGCTAAAGCTGGTGTTGGTTCTCGCTTTAAGCGGAGTAATGCTACCTATGAAGTGGGTTACGACCAGCTGTCGGCGAGGATTCAAAATATCCACAAAATGGGCAGCAAAATTGTCAGTATTACTGAAATCGGTTAGGTTGACTGTCAGGATTCAGGTAAGCTATCAGCTATCAGCTATCAGCTATCAGCTTTACGTAACTCAGCATTATTCGAATGCTTAGCTCTTTTCTTGATGCAAAGCGCGAGTGGGGGAAAACCCCGTGAGGCCACTGCATCGCTTATTCGCGCATCACCTCAAGTAGCGTGCGCTATGGGCATAAGCGGAAGACTGACGGCTGACGGCTGAATGCTGACGGCTGAATGCTTACGGATTCAGTAGTTGATCTGAGCTAAGTATCTAGATGTTAGTTTTTGGAAATAGGTTGTGAACAATCAACAGCTATTTTCCAAAAACTAACACTATTGATTAGATAATTGTTCATTAATTAATGGCAGCGGTATTGAATTTTATGAATTCATAACTTAGTAAATTCAAAGTACTTTCCCGATGTTAGGAATAATTGCAGATGGCACTAGCACTCTGAGGGATTAGAGCGATCGCACAGTTGTACTAGAGGGAAAAACTAGAGGGAAAAATCTCTGTCACCAAGATATAATAAGCACAAATGACTATACGGTTAAGCTTCCTAGAAAAATTAAGGATTTTAGGATTTTTTTCAGTCAATCAGCCTAGGGTCAATTAGCCAAGACCATATAACAAGGTTAACGTTAACCAAAAATAATTTAATACTTATATTGTTCAATTATTTTTTTTTATATTCACTGATAAAGACTCTTTAATTAAAGTGAATTCAATAGAAAGTTAAGAAAGTAGTTTTTGTCATTTTTTTTTAAATTAGTTGTTTATTAACTTTAATTAACAACATTTAACAACGATGGATTGGGAGGTCTTTTAGATGGTAATTGGTTTTATAAACCCTGTACTGACACGAGCCCCGCAATTAGGGGTGGCATCATTTCAAGACACAGACCCAGTTGAACTGTGGCCTAGTCATTCTCAACAAGAAATAGAAATTGTGATTCGGGCTGTCTATCGGCAAGTCTTGGGGAATACCTATGTCATGGAGAGTGAGCGGCTCACTGTGCCCGAATCCCAACTCAGAAAGGGAGAAATTTCTGTCCGGGAATTTGTGCGGCAAGTTGCTAAATCTGAGCTTTACTACTCCCGATTTTTCGAGACTTGCTCTCGTAACCGAGCCATTGAGTTGAATTTCAAGCATCTCCTTGGTCGAGCTCCCGAAAGTTATGAGGAAATTATTGAGCATACAAGGGTGCTTGATCAAGGGGGTTATGAGACTGAAATCGATTCTTATATCGATAGCGAAGAATACCAGCTGGCTTTTGGGGAAAACCAGGTTCCCTATTATCGGGGTTACAAAACCCAAATAGGCAAGAGTACAGTAGGATTTACCCATCTCTTAAAACTGTTGCGTGGTGCAGCTGGTAGCGATCAAGCAACTGTTTGGCGGGGGAATTGGTCTCGGTTGAATCAGTTCCTGATGACCAATAGCCCCAGTAAGATGGAGGCGCTTTCTGGAGCTGGTGATGTAGTAAAACCCACAGATGTCAATAAACTCCTGGCTAATGTTCTAGGTCTCAATAAAGGCCAACCAGCAGGTCCGGTAGAAACTCAAACAGCACCTAAGATTCTCACAGAAGCTGAAAAACTGCTGCAAAACACGACTCAAACCTGGCAACGCCAGTATCAAGCCTGGGAAGAAGTTGATCCGATTGAGCTGTGGCCAGGTCGTTCGGAAGCAGAAATCGAGACGGTGATTCGAGCAGTTTATCGTCAGGTTTTGGGAAATGCCCATGTTATGGAAAGTGAACGGCTGACTGTCCCGGAATCCCAGATCAAGCGGGGGGAAATCACTGTCCGTGAGTTTGTGCGTCAGGTTGCCAAGTCCGAGTTGTATCGGTCAAGGTTTTTCGATATCTGTCCCCGCTACCGGTCAATTGAGCTGAATTTTAAGCATTTGCTCGGTCGTGCTCCTGATGACTACTCTGAGACTTTCTATCACAGCCAAGTACTTGATCAAGAAGGTTTCGAGGCGGATATTGATTCCTATATCGATAGTGACGAGTACCAAGAGGTCTTTGGGGAGAATGTTGTACCCTTTTACCGGGGCTATAAAACCCAAACAGGCAAAAAGCTCCTTGGGTTTACTAACATGTTGGTGCTGATGCCGAGCGTTTCTAGCTCTGATAAAGACAATGTGTCAGGGAATCCACCAAGGCTGAATAAATCAATTATTTACAATAATCCCCTTGGACAAGCCCCAGTTACTGATATCCAAGCTTTATTGGATGAAGTACTCAAGCCCAAAATCCAACCGCAGGAAGCTCCCACAGAAGCTGAGAAACAACGCTCAGAAGCGTATCAAGCCATCGAACGGAAATGCCAAGAGCAAGAAGAACTGCTGGAAACCTTGCAGCAACAGCTGGCAGAGTTACGACCATTGGCTAGCTTTGGAGAATCACAGTATAGCAAATGGCAGTCTTACAGTTCTTCGACCAATGGTGGTAGTGGTTTCACCAGCATTGCGGACCAAATCCCCATGGCAGCAGCAACTGTAGAGCCAGACAGTTATGAAGCTCTGCAACAAAAGTCTGAAAAACAAACGAACGAAATTGCCACCTTACAAGAAAAGATTGCTGATCAGCGCCGTTTAGCTATGATTGCAGAAACCCAGTTGAATAAATGGCGTCCTCGTAGTTATTAGAGGAAAAACTTAGTACTTATTAGAGCTGCTATTAGCTCTATGGCCAGTTGCCATAGAAATGTGTAGGTTGTTGAAGGTTGACTGTTGAGAGTTTACTGACAGCGGTCAACCTTCAACAACTACCTGGAAAATATAAGCTTTTAACTAAAGCTTTCAACGTCAGCATTCAGCTATCAGCATTCAGCTATCAGCCTATGCGCTACGCGCACGCTTTGCGAAGAGCTTTTGCATAAAAGAGGTCAGCATTCGAATAATGCTGAGTGAAGTCCCAGCGTCGTTCGCACAGCGTGGCCATTCGCGTAGCGTGGCCAACGGCCAAGGCCAAAGCCTGTGCCACAAAGCTGATAGGCTTTTCCCCAGACTTTCAATTTTATTCTAAGCTGACCGCTGACCGCTGACCGCACCTCAAGTAGCGTGCGCGTAGCGCATATGCTTACCTTTCAACTAAAGCTTTTAACGAGGTACTTTTAACAGTAAAATATATAGACTTTAAATAGCCGATCCGGAGGAAAAGCCAATGGCCAAGAAAAGCCGTAAAACTGCTAGCCAGTATTCAGAAGGTAAGTCCAAGGTGGGAATATCCCTGACCCCTACAGGCATTGGCTTGTTAACTCAGATGGCTCAGAATACTGGATTGTCCCGCTCGGAACTAATTGAGCGTATCGCCAGAGGTAATATTGCGATCGCATGCCAGCAGGCAAGGATGACCATCACCGTTGAAAATCCACCGGAGGCAAAGGAAACATCCCCCAACAATGGAGCCACAAAATCTCCAACCAAGATTCAAGTAATAGAGGGTCAACAACCGCTACAACCTGATGTGTCTGAGTCTGGTACTTCTGGTGTATCCCAAGAAGATTACCAGTCTTTACAACAGCAGGCTCAAGAGCAAGCTAATGTGATTGAAGACTTACAGAAGCAGCTAGCTGACCAAAAATCTGAAACTGCTGAACAGACCGAAAGTTATCAGTCTCTGCAACAGCAGGCTAAAGAGCAAGCTAATCTGGTTAAGAAATTACAGAAGCAGCTAGCTGACCAAAAATCTGAAACTGCTGAACAGACCGAAAGTTATCAGTCTTTGCAAAAGCAGGCTAAAGAGCAATCTAATCTGGTTAAGAAATTACAGAAGGAGTTAGCCGAGCAAAAATCTGAAACTGCTGAACAAACCGAAAGCTATCAGTCTTTACAAAAGCAGGCTAAAGAGCAATCTAATCTGGTTAAGAAATTACAGAAGCAGCTAGCCGAGCAAAAATCCGAAACTGCTGAACAGACAGAAAGTTATCAGTCTTTACAACAGCAGGCTAAAGAGCAATCTAATCTGGTTAAGAAATTACAGAAGCAGCTCGCAGACCAAAAATCTGAAACTGCTGAACAGACCGAAAGCTATCAGTCTTTACAACAGCAGGCTAAAGAGCAAGCTAATCTGGTTAACAAGTTACAGAAGCAGCTCGCAGAGCAAGAATCTGAAACTGCTGAACAAACCGAAAGCTATCAGTCTTTACAACAGCAGGCTAAAGAGCAAGCTAATTTGATTGAAGACTTACAGCAACAGCTGTCTGAACAAAAATCTCTAGCAACACAACAGGTAGAGAGTAACCAGGCTCTGCAACAGCAGGCTCAACAGCAAGCTAATCTGGTTAACAAGTTACAGAAGCAGCTAGCTGAGCAAGAATCTCAGGCGGCCCAACAAGTAGAAAGTAAAAGTAATCAGTTTCTACAGCAGCAAACTCAAGACCAAGAGAAGCGTATTGCTGAGTTAGAGCATCAGTTGTCTGAGCAACAATCTCCCGCTAATCAACCTACCGAGAGTTATGAGTCTTTGACACAGCATAATCAAGAGCAAGAGGATCGTATCGCCACTTTACAAAAACAAATTGTTGAGTTAAAGCGTTGGGCAACCCTTGGCAAAGCAGAGTTGAATAAGAGGCGTAGCCGGAGATTGTTTTAGTTAGTGCCCGAAAGCATCAATAATAATGTCAAGTCCCCTGGCTTTCTTAGTTGATAGTTTTGGGGATAGTTTTGGCATTCAAGGACAACAAATAATTGGATTATTCTGGTCTTATTATGGAGATCGTTTTCTGCTTGAACCAAAGTTGATCACCTGTTCCAAGCGTGATATCGAACTAGCCGCTGATTCTCGGATATAGGGGTCGGCTTCCTGATTTTCAGCGGTAGCAGATAGCACTTCCATAGCTCTCTCATCTCCCAAAGAACCTAGGGCATGTAGCACAGCAACTTGAAGGGCAATATCATCGATGTCCAAAGCAGCCACTAGGGCTTCAAAAGCTGGTGGACCAATGGTTCCCAGTGCGCCAACTGTCGATATTTTGACAACGGGATCTGGGTCTTTAAGGGCGGTTTGTAGACTCTGCAACCCCACAGTTGGGAAGGTTTCTTCTGAGTAGTTAAGAGCGATCGCAGCCAGCGCTTTAGCACAGCTAGCTCGTACAGTGTTATTTTCACTGGTTGTTAAAGTTTCTGCCAATACCGGTACAGCATCAAGACCAATCACACCTAGAGTTTGCACTGCTGCTCGCCGATAAACCACATCCTCATCACCCAAAATTGCCATCAACTCAGGAATAGTATTCTCGGTGCGCTCTGCTGCAATCTGCCGCATGGCTCTTTCTCTGAGTCTAGGATTTTTATGTTTTAATTGTTGATATAACTCTTCTGTAGACATTAGTAGATAGTAGTAAATATCAGTATACAAATAGGTAAGCATTCAGCCATCAGCTTATGTGCTACGCACACGCTACGCGAACAGTTATCAGCTATCAGTTATCAGCTATCAGCTTATGCCCATAGCCCACGCTAATTGAGGTGCTTTTGAATAAAATAGGTAAGCATTCGTTTAATCTCTGTTATCTCTGCTGTCAGGGATTCATAAAGCTGACTGCTGACTGCTGACTGCTGACTGCTGACTGCTGACTGCTTACAAAAATATGAGTAGTCATCAGTCTATAACCTGAGTTAGAGAAAACTAACTTGATTCAGGAGTTTCGATAACAACAACTAAGGGGTTCTTAGGAAAGTGCTGAACCTGATTCAGGCACAGCACTTTCCTAAGATCCCCCTTTAGTCCAAAGTACTAGAGGCAGCTAATCACTACAAACAGTGGATAGCAATAATCCTATGACATGGAGTTGATTACATAGTCAAGATAACCCCGGTATTCAACCAAGGCTTGGGCAGACATATCACGAGGAGCGCAACCACGATCCCGGAGGAAGGTCAAACCAGTAACATAGGTAGCTGCATCGATACCTAAGGCTTTGTACACTTCACGAGCGCCAGCAATACCCCACTCATCCAGAGGACCAGTACCACCAACAACTAGGCAATAGTTGATCAAACGCAGGTAGTGAACGATGTCACGCTTGCACTTTTCTTTCTGAGTACCTGCATCGATGTCCCGACCACTACCGTTAGGGAACTTTTTGTAGATAGCATCAACAGCTTCTTGAGCTACTTTGTCGTAGTTACCTGCTAACTTATCAGCAGCTTCCATACGAGCCGCAGAACGTTGCAAGCTACCTTGAACTGATTCTAGGTCAGAAGCGCTAGGAAACCGACCTGCTAGGTCAGCGGAAGCAACAACAGTGGTTAACACTGATTTCATAATTAAGATATCTCCTGTCTTAAATTGATTTCGGCAAAAGGTCAGTGTAATTTAAATTCTCCTGAGCCGGGAGACTAGCTAATAGCACTGCCAACTGCATCGAAGTAGCTACCAACTTCTGCAGCCAAAGAAGCACAATCACCGCTAGTAACAGACTCTTTGCGTTGAGATGCAGTGTTGTTAACAAAAGCCACAGCAGCAGCCTTCATGATGCCCACAGCCCGGGTTGTATTACCAGTGGGGACGCCCAAAGCAGCGTAGGTTTCCTTAAGACCATTCAAGCAACGGTCAGTCAGTACAGAACTATCTCCGCTGAGAACGGCGTAGCACACATAACGCAAAACGATTTCGCCATCCCGTAGACAAGCAGCCATCTTGCGGTTGGTGTAAACACCGCCACCGGGAGCAACTAAACCAGGGTTTTCGCAAACGATACCAGCAACCGCATCAGTAACGATACAGCTAGCATTGCTGGAGATAAAATTCACAGCATCAAGGCGCTTGTTGCCATCAGCAATAAATCCCTTTAGAGCATCTAAATCACCACCGCCAACAAATCCACCTTTGGCATCGGCAGCAACTACGGCTTTTGAAAAAGCGTCTAGCATTAAAATCTCCTTATCAATAACAAGGACTTAATTAAAATTATTGGTCTTGTCGTTCATGAATTGACTAACCAATTTAGACGATAAAAGCTGTTTGACACTCTAGTCCCATTTATGAGAAACAAAGCAACAAAACATTACAAAAATTTCCGTCTAGCGGTCTAATTGTATACTTTTGTATCAATAATCTTTTAAGTGTTTGGTTAAGTGCTAAACAGTATCGTCAAGATCAGGGTCAATACCTGCTGCTCGTAGCTGCTCAGCCAACCGAGCCGCTCTTGCTAAAGCAGCTTGAGTTCGTTGGCGCTCCTGCTCCACTATAGACTCTGCTTCTTCAGCACGTTGTCGCTCTTGTTCAGCTCTTTCCCTTTCTAGTAAAGCTCGTTCATCACCAATCAACAACAGATTTCCTTGTTCATCCCACCACCTTAGCCATAGTTGAGTTTGATTCTGATAACTTCCTTGCCATAAGCCTAGTTCTACACCCAACGGTGAAATAGAATAATGCCCTCGTTCATTAGGGGTTAATTTCTGATAAAACCCACTGATCAAGGTATAG
The DNA here is from genome assembly GCF_010672265.1 of Moorena sp. SIO3A2. NCBI lineage: Bacteria > Bacillati > Cyanobacteriota > Cyanophyceae > Coleofasciculales > Coleofasciculaceae > Moorena > Moorena sp. SIO3A2. The sequence goes on along the minus strand of NZ_JAAHHC010000025.1, from coordinate 49,662 downwards.
ACTTCAAGAGAGCCGTTGTTTATTTGATAAATACCATAGTAGGGAATTCGGATAATTTGCTCATACACCCAAAACTTCCCTGGCTTAGTTACTTCTCCTTGAGTCGAGAGGGATAATGGGGTTTTGTCCCGTTCTTCCTCGCCATTGCCACTGGCGAATTCTAATGCAATTAATGGTGCTATATGTTCCCGCCACACCACATAGGAGCGACGAATTTTACCATCTAGCTGAGGAGGGACATTGGGCACATAGAACCAATCAGGCGCTTCGGCTCCTTTTTCAGGTGGGTCAGTTTCTCGCCAGTAGATACCACAGTCTTGCCCAATGGCATATTGTCCATCAGGATGTCGCTGTTGTAAGATCTCTCCCATCGAATCCGTTAGAATTATGCTTTGGGGATGCTCTTGAAAGTTTTTCACAAATGTTCCATCTGACTCCGGTAGCTGGGTGTGGTCAGGGAAGGGAGGAGGTAATTTGACTCGAGGTACTATCTCAGTCATGATCTGGCCTAGACTATTGCGGTGATGATTCTATATATTATTCTGGCTGCTCTAGTTTGATAGCCGATCGCAATTACCAATTATTAGAGCATGGTAATAGTGCTTAGTACACTAAAGATGCTCTTCCAAGGTTACTAATGACGTCAGCTGTCAGCCGTCAGCTGTCAGCCGTCAGCTATCATGCTTAAAATAAACCTCGTTCGCGTAGGGTGCGCACCTCAAGTAGCGTGCCCCTATGCGCAATGCGCAAACGGTAGAATTTAATAGTTCGAGATTTTCTCGAATTGAAAGTCTGGGGATTTGCCCATCTAAGCATATGCGCTACGCGCACGCTACTTGATGTGACGTTAGCGGTAAGCTATCATGCCAACTTAACTCAGCATTATTCGAATGCTTACCTGTTGTCTTGATCCCAAGCGCGAGTGGGGGAAACCCCCTTTGGCCGACTGCATCGCTTATTCAAAAGCTGTTCGGTGTAGCTTGCCCATAAGCTGATAGCTGATAGCTGATAGCTGATAGCTTACCTAATGACTAATCCTAATGGCTAATGACTAGCAATTGCTTTAGTAACTGCTTTCTCCCGAATCAACCAATCTGAATCATTAGCTGCCAGATCTTGACCACTACTGGTATCCCCTAACTGCTCTAATGCCATTAAACTGGCATATTTCAAGTCAAAAATCTTGGTATTGAGGCTGTTTTGGAGTAAGGGAATTGCCCGTTCATCCCCTAAATTCCCCAAAGCAATAGCAGCACCAGCACGGGATTTCTGAAACTGGGGTGCTTTATTGTGTAGGGCTTCCACTATCAAATCGTACGCATCGGCGTATTTCAGCCAGCCTAAAAGTTTGACAACATGGTAGTGAGCACCATAATCGTTATGGGCTTTGTCAGCATAGGTAGCAAGTAGCGCTTCAGCAACAGCGTCTGGGGACAACTTGAGCAGAGTTTTACTGCCTAGATAACATCGCCCAAAATCTGTGTGGTATAGCTCGTTAATCAAGAATTCTAAAGTGGGCATTTGGTCATATTCATGAACCAGCTCTAGGTGATCAGGATGATCACGAATCACTTGATCCAGTGATGGTTCGATCTCCTCAAAGGTGATATCACCGGCTGGCAACCCAGCCTCGGCCAACAGGCGAATTCCTCGTATTCGGAAGACCATGGAAATAGGACAGGTGGCAATTTGAGGAATTCCTTGGTAGTATCGGGCATCAATCAGGTCTTGAATACAAGCTCGTCGGGCATTAACACTAGAGTGTTGCAGTAATGCCATCACTTTGTGCATTTCGGTGGTATCCCCTGTGAAGCGACAAACCGTTGCGATCGCAGCACTGGCTATCGGTTCATTATCGGATTTAGTAAATGTCTTAATCCTCTCAAGGGCTGGTTTATAGTCCAGTGCAGCTAGAGTTTGGATAATCACCCGATAAGTCTGACCTGGCTTCTCCAGTAGCTGGGCTATTTCTTCGAGAATTTCGGGATCTTGAGTGCCAATTTCCCCAATTGCCCAGACAGCATTTTCCACCGTGTAACAATCCTCATCCCCTAGACATGAGCGAATGATGGGTAGGGCTACAGAGGCTTTCAGACGACCTAAGCTTTCCACTGCCTTGCGTCGAGCGATACGATGGTACATTTCTGAATTTTGTTCTTGCACCGTTTCCATCAAGGCATTGATTGACCGCTCGGTGTCAAAGTTAATTAAATGGGATGCAGCCAGATAGCGATCAGATTGGTCTTCCAGCTGGTCTAAGGGGGTTTTTAAAAGTGCGATCGCTTGATCTTCGGTCAAATTAAATATATTGGCAAAACGTTTATCCATCAGTGATTTAATAGTGATTTAGGACTTAACAATAGGAATTACGAAGTTTAGTTGGTTGTAAGCATTGAGCTATCAGCCATTAGCTATCAGTCATCAGCTATCAGCCATCAGCTATCAGCCATCAGCTATCAGCCATCAGCTATCAGTCATCAGCTATCACCTTTGGGCTTGTGGCCACGCTACTTGAGGTACTTTTGAATAAAATAACCTGACGGCTGAGAGCTGAGACCGTAGCGTGCGCCTAGCGCATATGCTTAACATAAGCTGACGGCTGAGAGCTGAGAGCTGAGAGCGTAGCGTGCGCCTAGCGCATATCCTTACAGTTGGTTTTGCCCCCCTAACTCCCCAAAACAATTAGGGGACTCTTTGACGGTACTCAACCAATCCAGGCAAAGCAACGTACTAAGAGTCCCCAGGTGCTGATCGAAATGTTAGTCAATCAGCGACGGATTTTCACCGTGATCTCCTTAGGACAGGGAGTTGATTACATAGTCGAGGTAACCTTTGTACTCAACCAAAGCTTGAGCAGACATGTCACGAGGAGCACAACCGCGATCGCGAGTGAACTCAAGAGCTGCTACATAAGGAGCAGTAGGTAGGTTCAAAGAACGGTAAACTTCACGCTGACCAGCAATACCCCACTCATCTAGAGGACCAGTACCGCCAACAACTAAGCAGTAGTTGATCAAGCGTAGGTAGTGACCGAGATCCCGGTAGCACTTGTCAATCTTGGTTTGAGAATCCCCAGCTTCACCAGATTCTTTCAGGTAAGGATACTTCTTAAAGCAAGCATCACCAGCTTCTTTGGTTACTTTATCAATGCCCTCTGCTAGTTTTTCAGCAGCTTCCATACGAGCAGCAGCCCGTTGTAGGCTACCTTGAACGGACTCAAGGTCAGAGCTGCTAGGAAAACGACCTGCAGCATCGGCAGCAGTAACAACTGTGCTTATAACTGATTTCATTTTTATATATCTCCTGAATGGGTTTTGACAAAGATTAGACTTAGCTTTTCGCTTCCCCAGCTCACTTTAGCAGGAGCTTGGTTATCTTAGCCAGAAGGGAAAGACTAGCTGATAGCAGCAACTACTGCATCAAAGTAGCCACCAGTTTCAGCAGCTAAGGAGGAACAATCTCCGGAAGTCACTTCAAACTTGCGCTGGCTAGCGGTGTTGTTAACGAAAGCAACTGCAGCAGCTTTCATGATTCCAACAGCACGAGCTGTGGAGGTAGTGGGTACACCCAGAGCGCTGTAGGTTTCCTTCAGACCATTCAGGCAGCGGTCGCTTAGTACAGAAGCATCACCAGCCAAGATGGCATAGGTCACGTAGCGGAGGATGATTTCACCATCACGCAAGCAAGCAGCCATGCGGCGGTTGGGGTAGCAGTTACCACCAGCTTGAATCAAACCAGTGTTTTCGCAGATCATGCCAGAAATAGCGTCGGAAACGATGCAGCTAGCTTCGCTGGCGAGAATGTTTACAATATCAAGGCGCTTATTACCATCAGCAATAAAGCCTTTTAGAGCAGCCAGGTCTCCAGTACCGAGACATGCGGTTTTGCTATCTGCTGTAACTACAGCTCTGGAAAAAGCGTCAAGCATTGAAATCTCCTTAAATTAAAGGTACTTAACTAGTTTGCTATCTTGCTGGTTATTTATTAAATTTGACCAGCTCAATATGAACATTAGAGGATAATCGGAACCGCCGTCTCATTTATTAACAACAAAGTAATAATTTGTAATATTCGTTACAAGGTCACCAGTCGATCACACAGGAGTCGCTTAACCGACTCGGCAGCTATATACAAAACTTAATAATTAGATGTACTTACATGTACTTAGCTGTGATCAGGTACCATCCATTAATAAATTGCATGGTTATGACAGGAGGGGAGCAAGGGAGCAGGGGACCAGGGGACCAGGGGGACAAAGGTTTGGTCTGGATATCGTAAGTGTGCGCAATTATCGGCGTTGCTTATATCATGTCGGGATAATTAGTGATCAAAAACCATTACCCTTGAAACCTTACTCCTTTGCTTCAGCATAGCTGCCAAATGCCCTCTGCCTTCGACACACTTTTATTATGAGTATTCAACCGGACTTGATATTAATAATGGAATGATTTTAAAAGTAGGTGCGCGCCTCCAAGGCCGTGAGGGATTGCTCGCGGCCTTGGGTCGCACCTGTAGAATGGGCATCTTGCCCGTTCGAGAGGGTGCATCTCATTTTTGAAAATTTTGCGTAGGGTGCGTTAGGGGGGGCTTCATTTTTCGCCTCGTAGTCAGGGTTATGTTGCTGCCCGTAACGCACCACCATGTCAAACAGCATGCATTGAGATGCACCCGTTCGAGATCTGGTCGAGCGGGCAAGATGCCCACTCTACTCCTATTCATTACTTGGTTCAGCAACGCCGACAGAACAGGGATATTTTCGGGAGGGCAGGATGCCCACTCTACTCCTATTCAGCGCGAAGATTCAGCAATGCCCAATTATCTGGATTTGATATCACAACTGTCACTAGACCTAACGGCTGACCACTAACCACTAACCACTGACCACTAACCACTGACCACTGACGGCTGACGGCTGATAGCTTACCTATAAACTGGTTTAGTGGGGGGATTTTTCACGAACGTTCATCAAATCTGGTACGGAAGCTCCCGTATTTTATCCAGTATTGTTTCAGGTCATGATGAGGTGTATGTAAGCTCGCTTTAGCTTGATACAAAATAACTTGGCGATGGGAGCCAATCCAAATTTTTTTAATGGGTTTAACGGATATTACACTTCCTCCGAGACTCTCGACACATTCCGAGAATCGTTCAACTGTTGTATATTCTACCGTCTCAAAGATAAAAAAGTGACCGGAGCAGATTAAATGTCTGCTCCTAATCCAGCACTGCATCTTTTTTTGAGCTTTCGGCGGTAGCATTAGCTGTACACAAATCATCCTCAACTCTAATGATAATTAATATTTTATGATAGTTGTTTTAGGTTTTAGATTTTGGGCTTTAGGCTAATACCAAATCATCAGTTAGGGAATAGCAAAAAAATAAAATATCAGATTTTAGCTTTTAGGTTGACAAAAAAAATTGGTTATTTTATTTTTAGTAGTCTAGATTAGATGACTTTGCCCACCCTGATTCACTTGGTATTTGTTGGTATTTGGGTTACACCCAAATCCCTTATTGCTGATAACTAGGCACTAGAAATCGGCGCTACAAATCAGGTAATTCGTCAGCAAAACTTTGCCGTTTTTCAAATCGTAAATGACCAGCTGCTGAGCCCCATACGTGCTCATGAGTATTGACATCCATACCCTGATCTAGGCTGCTCCAAGTGGTTTCAGTCAATTCCACATCACTGACCAGATAGGTTTTACGCCCATTACGTTGGATGAAACACTGGCAACCAGGTTCTACACTGCCGCGAAACATGTCACCCTCTCGCCAGAAAATCATTGAACAGTTGTAGCGACGTTCTATAACATCAGGGGTGATGGTTTTGAGAATATCTGGCTCTCGCGCCGCCCCGGCATAAAGAATTGGATCGTTAAGGCTGTAATTTTCTATATAACTATGATCACCTTTATCAATCAGGCGATGCACTCCCTGACGGTAGGGACTCCAAAGATCGTAGTCATAGGCTTGCTCAGAGTAGAAACCAATACCCGAAAAGAAATCAAAGGGTAAGGGCCTAAAGAAAACATGAATGTGAGCGTAAAGCTGAGGATTATCAATCGCTTGTTTTTGGTTACTAAAATCTCCAGCCATCCAACTAGCTAGAGTGAGTAAATTACTAGTAGTTTTATCGGTAGTACTAGACAACATTGGTGTATTAATCTATTGAAAACTTAGGGTTAAAAAAGATAAAAAAAATCTAAATTATGACCTTAACTGTTCAACCGGGTCACTTTCAGTCCGATTGGGATAGGTCACGGATTTCTGAAGAAAACGAGGCTGTAGTCACCCCTTGACCAGAACTAGTTTTAATCAAGGACACCCGAAAACGTAGATTTGGTGTGGCAAACCAAATCCGTTCTTCAGCAGCTGCTCGGTCATACTCCGTTAACAAAGTGAAGGTACCATCTTTACTTAGGTGATAGTTGCCCACTGCTGCAATTGTCTCAGCATAGCCTTGCTCTCTGAGGAGTTTTCCCCGATCGGGGTTTTCAGGATCGGGGATAGGGACTAGAACGCAACTTCCAGACTGGATGTCGTCTTCATCCCAATCTGATTCACCTTCCCAACTCATGCGAAAGGGATGCAAGGCAGTTGTGGGATCAATGTTGTATAGTTTGCAAATGTCAATCACAGCTGAGTCATCAGCCTCAAGGGCAACGATATCAATAGTTGACCGTATTTCCTCAAAGTGACTAAACGCTAAGTGATGACCGCTGCGTTGCGATCGCCAACGTCCAATAGAACGTTCTATAAATTCAGTAAGCTCCATCTGCTATGTGTAGTTTAATTTAAAAAAGTTAACAATTTTGTTGGCCTATAGCAGCTGAATGCTAGGCTCAATGGTGTTGTAGATTACGCAAACCTAGTAAATTAGAGCCTTTACCCGGATTTACATCTTCAGTTATACACCGTGGCTCCAATCCTTCAACATTAGTAATTGTAAACTTTTGTGACAGTTATGTGTGGAGACCAGAATTAGTATCAACGGAAACATAAATGTTAACTGTTTACAGTTAACTATAAACAGTATTTATATTATTTATCATAGTAATGAGGTACACAGGATTTGTTTCCGATTCCCGATTCCCGATTCCCGATTCCCGATTCCCGATTCCCGATTCCCGATTCCCGATTCCCGATTCCCGACTCCCATTAACCCAGAACGAAAGTACCTCACCTAATTGAAAAATGCTAGGCTAATTATCAAGCTTTTTGCTCCACCCCAAATCCTACTAGAACCACCTTGTCTAGGGGTTGACTTTCTGGAGGACGCTGGTAATTGATAATTTTGCGGATTCTTAAGTTGGGATTGATCAGGGTAATGGAATCAACAGATACCACACGGGTATAGTAGGTGGTCATCAAAAGTTCTAGTTTATTGGTATCGAAGCTAAAATGAGCGACTTTAGGTTTAGCTTCTTCGTAGGCGCGATCGCGTAAATAATCTCCCTCTATAATCATTGATTCTTCGACCTGAGGCACAAAAAGCATATTCAGTTGTTGGGACACCCGTTCACCTTTTTCAGAAACTGTCTCGAAACCAAGATGATAACCACACAGGTCATTGATATTAGGTAAGTCAGGTTGCTGATTATCTATCAATACCTTAGTTTTAAGGGGAGAAGACAGGGGTTCAATGGTGAATTCTGTAAGGGAGCGCTCTACCTCCTGGTGAGTCAGATTATGATAGGTACGTTGTGCCACCCAGGTTCCTACACAGCAATCAAAGAAGTATTTAAATTTGGATATAGACATTGCTTTGTTAATTTAAATTTTAAATTTTAATTTAATTAAAAATCATTACTATCTCGTTTAAATTTTATAGTTTATAGTTATTTTGCTGATTTATTGGTTTAGCTAAATTTTTTCAATTTATTAATTAAATGATCAAAATAGGGAGCTATTGTTTCGGGTTCATATAATCGCTTTAAACTAGCTGCCTTTATCTCTTCTAATCCTGATACCATTGCGGCGATTGGAACTTGCAATTCTTTGTACAACAAATTCATATAGTGCAGTCCTTCAGCACTAGTAAAGTTGGTGCTACTGCCAGCAATTCCATAGGTAATACAACGGAGGAAATGCCAAAAATCTCGCCAACAGGCTTCTGCTCGTGGGGGGGGATAAAGACCACCCCCTGGTTTAGTAATATCAGGATATTGAGCCAATACGGTTTCCCGCGCTTCGGAAACGATATCAGAAGCGTTATCCCGCAAAAATTTGGCTGTATTGATTAAGGGTTCCGTATCTGGTGAACAGGCTTTAATCTGCTGCAAGTCATCATCGGTAAGATAGCGACCGTGATCATCAGCTGCCTGGAAATGCTCGATAATCCCTGGGGGATAGGAGTGTTGCCAGTTGGTAAAGCTGACAATTCTGGCTTTGGTAATTAGCTCTTTGATATAGTCGCTTAGTTGAGTCGTCATGGTTGATCTTTGTTGAAGGTTGTTCACGTAGCGTGGCCTATTGGCCAAGGTTTAAGGTTTAAGGTTTAAGGTTTAAGGTTTAAGGTTGACCTTACCATCTCATCAACGCAACGGTTCACAAAAACTATAAAGTGAACTAGCCTTAGCTACTAGGGGAAGCTAGGGTTAGTTCACTTGATGAGAATTATACTAAATTATGATAATCTTTGATTAAATCTGTTAAGAAATGTAAAAAAAGCTGGCTCTGTAGTGCTATGGACATCCGCCAAATCGAAATCTCTCTCAAAAGTCCAAATGCTCAGGATCGCCTCAGGGCACTTACTGCTTTGAGAGAGTATGGTTCAGATGTAGCTGTTCCCCTACTCACAAGTAAACTCAAGGACCCAGAGTTTTTAGTGCGCTCCTTTGTGGCAATGGGACTGGGGAATAAACGGACTGACGAGTCCTATGCTGCGTTATTAAATTTGATGCAATTTGATACCGACCCCAATGTCAGGGCAGAAGCTTCCAATTCCTTGTCCAAGTATGGAGAGGTGTCAATATCTCATCTAGTCACTAGCTTTCAACAGGATGATCACTGGCTGGTGCGCCGTAGCATTCTTGCTGCTTTGGTGGAAATGTCTTGTCCAGAAGAACTCTATAGTATTTGTATTTGCGGCTTAGCAGGGGAAGACCCAACTGTCCGAGAAGCAGGAATTGATGCCCTAGGGTTACTGGCTGGTACTGTTAAGGAAACTGAGGCATTGCAGCAAATTTTGGCTCTGAAAGATTCACAATGGTGGCGTATTCGGATGCATGTTGCCCGTGCCCTCAAACGATTTGATTCCCCCGATGCTAAAGCAGCATTGGCAGAACTGATGAAGGATGAAGAGCATCGGGTGGTAGCTGCTGCTTTAGATAGTTCCCTCTAGAGCATCGGTTTGGTGATCAGATTTAGGGAGTCGGGAGTCGCAAAACAGCGCCGACCTGTGGGGGTTACCCTCATGACCGACTGCATCAAGAGGGGGTAATTGACACTCCCCGTCCTGTAAGAACGGGGATTCTTACTTCAACGAGCCGACTTGCTCAGCCAGGTCGGAACCAGAAAGAGTAGAGGCCGATTCGACCTAAGCGTTCTGATCATAGATCTAGGTTTCGGTGTGCCCCACCGTACCTTCTTTTTTTTTATATAGATAGATAGGTACTTTTTTTATCTAAATTTTTCATAGACGTTCAAGTCGTTAGACGGAATCACGCAATCTGCACTCTTTTGCCGATTTTTTACGTTGTCTACTTATTGTTAGATAATATCTATCTAATCTTTTAGTTTATTGTTTATAATTTTATAGTAGCACACCTAGTACAAACTGTCAATACAAAGTCTTAAGAAAAAGCCGTCCTAGAAGGACGGGGCTTTAAACCCAAATCTTTTGGTAAATTGAATTTACCGAATAATTTTGAAAAATTATATATAAATATGAGGCGTTGCGTCAGTCTTGGAATTAATAGGAGTAGACTGGGCATCCTGCCCGCGCGAAAATAAGCAGGAAACTGGCAAGATGCCAGTTCTACACCTGATGCCCATTCCACGCAAACATGCCCATTCTAGAGGTGCGCTTAAAATCATGCCATTATTAAGCAAGGCCAAAAATTTTACAAGGAGTGGGGCTCGTGATCAGTTCTGAAAATTGGTTGTATCCCATGCTTAATTAACAGCCGTATTATATGGATTGGATAATACAGGAAAGCTAGCACTCTAGGCAGGGACAGTAACGCCCAATCTGCTTCGTTGGGCATGACGGTAACAAACAAACTGTTTTTTAGCCAATGGAGACAGTACATCACTCTGTCATGCAGACGCTCTCTCATGGTGAAGTAAAAGCGATGATTGTAGGACAAGAAAAAAGCCCAAAACCCTTTTGCTTCTGAGAGCTTAGGGCCGACTTCAAGGTCACGGAAAAGCTGTGATCGTACTTGGATAGCGAGGGATTGGGAGACTGGTTGGGCTTGCAATTTATTTAGGATTATCTGTGGCAACGTGACTCCCAGCAAATCCCTGACTAGGCAAAGGTCAAGCAAGAGCATACGTTCACAACCGAGCTTTTGAGCCTCTGCCAGTACTCTGCGCCAATCTAACTGGGGATGAGTACGCAGTAGTTCAGCAACATCGCATAACTGAGCCAGACGTACACTCCAGTGACAACAGTCTTTGCCCAATTGCACACAGAGAATTAACAGCATCTGTTCTGGCGAGATAGTAGAGACTGTCTTACCAGCAAGGGATAGAGGCTCAAGATGCGATCGCAAATACTCAAAATCTAATGGCAAACAGAATAAATCGGGTACAATCCCCTCGTGAAGGTCAATACAGACTCGACTCTTTTTATCCACAAAGTGATACTCCCAGCCTAGGTCTTTTTGCAATTGATACCCTTGAGACAGGAGTAATTCTTTAACTGTGGGGATGTCGTGCTTATCAACCAGGATGTCTAAGTCACCAAACTGCCGCAGCCCCAGATTGCCGTAAACTGAAACAGCAAGGGTAGGGCCTTTGAAGGGGATAGCAGAAATTCCGTGTTTCTCCAGAAGAGTCAGGAGCTTGAGTAGTTTCTGAATCAGAAATGTGTTGTGTACTACTAAGTGCTGGAAATAATTTCGGAGTTGTTTGAGTATGTTTTGGGGCACCAAGTCTGGGCAGGTATTTTTGAGACTATGGTACAGCAGCGGTAAGATTTTCTGACGGCGAGCTGTTTTGAGCAGATAAGTCCAGTCGATGTCTTGCTCAAGCAGTAAACGTTTGATAGACTCAGCAGTCCCTTCGTCGATGCTGGTTCGGACACAGTAGAGGAGTAACTGGAGTTCTGGTTTAGTTTGGAGTTCTCGGTTAGTTATCGATACTGATGCTATAGTAGTTAATGGGGTTAAAGTCATCATCAAAGGTTGATCTAAAAACTCGCGCTGTGGAAACCGCCATTATGGATGTGGCGGATATAATGGCACCTAAAACTTGAATTTTCCCTTCAAAATGGGAAAATTAGCGAATTACGCCTCAAAGGTAATTAATTAAAATAATCTATTCAGTAATCTATTCAGTAATTGATTACTATTTACTTACTACTTACAGAAAAAACTGGGATTTTCAGTACATTTGACTGGTGAGTTTGCAAAGTTTTGATGAAGTACCTTGCCATATAACACAATTAAGGATTAGTTTTTAAGTAATCCCTATTGACTGGCAGCGCTTTCCTTGCTAATGCTTTGACAGGGTGGCAAGGAAAGCTTCCCCTTAGGTAGATATGGGTATGGGGATTTGGGTATGGGGATTTGGGTGGCTTAGTCAGGCAAAGGTTAGCTCAGGCAAAGGTTAGATCAGACAAATGTTAACGATTATTTCTTTGTCTGGGAGAAATGAGACAGGAAGTATGGCGATCCTCTATGCTCAGTAAGGGTTTTACTATGTATACGAGCAATATAAATGTATCAGCCTTTCCTGGACTATCTGGAAAAAGAGCTATTCAAGCGGTTTGATTTAAGCAGTCAACCAATTCCCCCAGGCTTAGAACGCCAGGTAAGCGATCGCGCTAAACATCGGTCAATTATTCAAAGCTGGTGTTACCAATGCCCAGAATTGCGGAAGATTCGCTATACCTACATGGATGTTGGACCAGTCTCCCAAGTGTTTAACAGTGTGATGTATCCCAGTCACTGTTACGATCTCCCTTTGCTAGGGATTGACTTCTTAGCCTTTGGGAAAAAGAAGATCCTGGTGGTTCTAGACTTTCAGCCATTGTTCAGGGATGAAGCCTATCAGGAAAAATACATTGAACCAATGCGAGCCATTCGCGATCGCTATCAGGACTTGGCACAAAACTTAGAAATGAAGTTTTATGATGCTAACCAGTACTTCTCTAAGTATCTACTGTTTGCCAAAATCGATTCCTTAGAGAAAGTGCAAACGGAAGTCTTTGAAGCTTACAAAGACTACTTGGCGTTATATTGGCAAATGGTGGAGCAAGCTGAGCCTCTAACTGAGCCAGAAGATATTCAGCGAATTGTTAAGGCACAGAAAGACTACGACCAGTATAGTGCCGACAGAGACCCAGCCCATGGTCTGTTCAGCAGCTACTTTGGTCCCGAGTGGGCAGAGCGGTTCTTATATGAGTTCTTATTTGAAGATGCCATGCCTTTAGCCGTTAGTCAAAGCCAAACATGACTCTCTATCAGCCGTTTCTAGACTACGCGATCGCATATCTAAAAGAGCGCCTTGATCTACAGCCTTATCCCATTCCCTCTGGGTTTGAAAGCAAATTCGCCACAGTGGGGAAAGGGAAAAAGCAGCAAGATGTCCTGACCACCAGTTATGCCTTTGCTGCACCCAAAATTAGACAAATTCGAGCTGCTCATGTCCAGGGGGGAACCGCATTACAGGTACTCAATTTTGTGATCTTCCCCCACCTAAACTATGACCTACCCTTCTTCGGGGCTGACTTAGTCACCTTACCTGGTGGACATCTGATTGCCTTGGATATGCAGCCCCTGTTCCGGGATGATCCAGCTTATCAAGCTAGTTACACGGAACCGATACTACCGATTTTCAAGGCCCATCAACAGCATTTGCCTTGGGGAGGAGAATTCCCTGAGGAAGCAACACCCTTCTTTTCCCCAGCTTTCCTGTGGACACGCCCTAAGGAAACCGAAGTAGTGGAAAATCGGGTGTTTGCTGCCTTCAAGGACTATCTGACAGCTTACTTGGATTTTGTGGATCAGGCAGAACTAATTACTGATTCCCAGCATCTGGAAGCCATCAAGGAAGCTCAACTGCGTTATCTGGGTTATCGTGCTGAAAAAGACCCAGCTCGTGGTATGTTCCAGAGATTTTATGGCAGTGAATGGACTGAGGAGTACATCCACGGTTTCTTGTTTGACCTAGAGCGAAAGCTCGCACAGGCAAGTTAAGCACTACTGAAATTCTTAGGATATTAAAACTTAACCTCAGTTCGATGTAAGAAATGGGTTAGTTTTTTCAGGAGTCAGGAGTCAGGATATTCGAGTCATAAGTCAGGACAAAACTACAGAATTCATGACTACATAATTGATCGGAATAATACAGAATTTTATTGTTGATAAAGCGTCAGCTATTAGCTATCAGCTTAAGCGCTACGCGCACGCTACGCGAACAGCTATCAGCTAAAGGCTTGTGACTGATAGCTGATAGCTGACGGCTTATGATAAAACTCTGATTAATTGCCAATTAACTGAGAAATAATTGATTTTGAATCCATTTATAATGACTCTAAGCTCCTGACTCGTAACTCCTAAATTGTAGAGCCTTTAATCAAACGTGCAAGATCTTAGCCTCGCCCCTAGCAGCGATCGCAAAAGCGCAACAGTAACCAGAAACAGATTTTTTTGATAAATCTCATCTCAAATCATTGTCTTGATGTAGCCCCTCGCCACTGGCGCTTTGCATCAAGACAATATTGTTTAAATGGGCGACAGCTTACTTAATACTTCATGCTTAATACTTAATACTTCATAGGTCGCTAAAATAACGAATCATTTATTTTAATTAAGAACCTTTAAAAAAGTTAGGCTTGTATGAAGCTTATCCCCTAATCTGTGATTATGACTGAGGTTTACGATCATAGAGGTGATTAATGACCATTCCTTTGCTAGAGTATCCTCCCTCAACCCAAAATCAGCGCGTCGCTGGATATGAGGTGCCCGGAGATGAGCAGCCTAAACTATACAGTACAGCTAATCTGCTCTCTCCATCGGAAATGGATGACTTGATTAGGGCAGCCTATAGTCAGATTTTTAATGAACAACAGATTCTCAAAAGCAACCGCCAAACCTTTTTAGAATCACAGCTGAGATTTGGTCAAATCACCGTGCGCGAGTTCATTCGTGGTCTAGCAACATCTGAAACTTTTTGGCAGCGCAATTATCAGACCAACAACAACTACCGTTTTGTCCAGATGTGTGTACAACGCATCTTGGGCCGTGATGTCTACAGCGAGCGGGAGAAGTTAGCCTGGTCAATATTTCTAGCTACTAATGGGTTACAAAACTTTATTGATGCTCTGCTTGATAGCGACGAGTACCTGGAAAACTTTGGTGATGACACCGTGCCTTACCAGCGGCGGCGGATCATAGCGCAGCGTACTCAAGGCGATCTACCCTTTGCCCGGATGCCTCGTTATGGGGAAGACTACCGCACCCAACTGCAACAGCTGGGTTACTTCAAACATGAACCAATCAAAAGTTATTATCCTCCTGCCTCAGTGCGCTTTGTAGCAGGAGTACTCACTAAGGCAGGGGCTGTAGTCTTACTTGGGGGAACAATTGCGACAGCCTTAGCGGCCTGGGGTATTATCAGTCTGTAGCTCTAACTGTAGTTTTGATAAGAAATGTTACTTACCTGCCAACAGTTAGAGCAATTAGCTGGAGTGAACAGCTCAGCTGTGTCTTGAGCAGGAGGTCAGCAACCAAGGGGCTTCCAGCACCAACGTGGATCCAATCCACAGGGTAGCCATGGCAAGCCAGTTCTGATCTGCCGTTGCAATCAGACATAAAAAAATCTTAAACTCTTAACAAGATGTAACGAATAAAGGCTCGACATCATTGTATAAAAGTTACCTGAAGGGTAAATAGTGACAGGCGAAAGCCAACCAACTGGTTGACACACAGCATTCCTAGGTCTCTCACCAAAACGTGAAGTTTTGTAATTTTTCTTAACGATCCGTTTTGTTACCAAACTAATGGGACAAAGACTAGGACAAAGACCAAGACAGAGAGATTAGGAGTATTGGCTGTGGCTGGAGCATGTTATATCCCCTTTCAGGCTGCTTGATTTAGTTTGATTCAGTCTGAGTCTGTTTAACTGAAGCCCGTTTTGAAACAAAACCAACTAACGTAGGAGATTCCGTCAATGTTTGATGCGTTTACTAAGCTTGTTTCTCAGGCTGATGCCCAGGGTCAATACATTAGTGCTGACCAACTAAATGCTCTTACCGCTATGGTGGCTGACAGCAACAAGCGGATGGATGCAGTAAACCGCATTACCAGCAACTCTTCCACCATTGTGGCTAACGCAGCTCGCTCTCTATTTGCTGAGCAACCCCAGTTAATCAATCCTGGTGGAAATGCCTACACCAGCCGTCGGATGGCTGCTTGCTTACGCGATATGGAAATCATCCTGCGCTATGTGACTTACGCCATTTTTGCTGGTGATGCTAGTGTGCTGGAAGACCGCTGCCTCAATGGCCTGCGGGAAACCTACCTAGCTCTGGGAACTCCTGGTGCTTCCGTAGCAGTGGGTGTAGGAAAGATGAAGGATGCTGCGATTGCGATCGCTAACGACACCAATGGCATCACCCCTGGTGATTGCAGCTCTCTGATGGCTGAAATTGGCAGCTACTTCGACAAAGCAGCTGGTGCGGTTGCCTAAAAAGCCGAAGGCATATCACTTGCTGTCTAAATATCACAACTTCAAACGTTTTTGAAAACTTGACAAAATATTAGGGAGATACCTAGACAATGAAAACCCCGCTTACAGAAGCCGTCGCTGCTGCTGACGCTCAAGGTCGTTTTTTAACTAATACAGAAATCCAGACTGCCTTCGGTCGATTCCAGCGGGCTACAGCTTGCTTAGATGCAGCAAAAGCCTTAACTGCTAAAGCCTCAACCTTGACTGACGGTGCAGCCCAAGCGGTGTATAACAAATTCCCTTACACCACTAGCATGCCTGGACCAACCTACGCATCTGATGCTACAGGTAAGGCAAAATGCTCCCGTGATATCGGTTACTATCTGCGTATGGTTACTTACTGCCTAGTTGCTGGTGGTACTGGACCGATGGATGAGTACTTGATTGCTGGTTTAGATGAAATCAACCGTACCTTCGAGCTGTCTCCGAGCTGGTACATCGAAGCCCTCAAGTACATCAAAGCTAACCATGGTTTAACTGGTCAGCCTGCTACTGAGGCAAATAACTACATTGACTACGCTATTAACGCCCTGAGCTAATTGCTCTTTTGGCCTGGAAAGGTCAGCAGGTGTTAGCAAGAACTAGCATCTGCTGACCTTTCCGGGCATTGTTTTGTCTATGTAGTTTGTCTGCAAAGGGAACAAGGAGCAGGGAGCAGGGAGTAGGGAATATGGCATCAAAAATGCTCACAATTGATTTAGGTACCCTATATCTACCAAGTAAAAGGATAAAGTAAGAAATTGGTAGGTTTTTTGAGGAGACAGGAGACAGGAGCGTGCGTAAAATTAAAATTAACAAGTTTAAATTAACAAGTTTCAATGTTGCAGCCTAGTCTTAAGAATGATGTTGAGACTGATAACTCTGAGTCTTTAACTGTAGAGCAAGCGATCGCAAATCTAAAAGGAAACGACCAGGGGCTTCGCTATTATGCAGCATGGTGGCTAGGAAAGTTCCGAGTCCGGGAACCACTGGCAATTGATGCCCTAATTGCTGCGCTACAAGATCAGCAGAACCAGACAGAATTAGGAGGATATCCTCTGCGCCGGAATGCCGCTAGGGCACTAGGCAAACTAGGAGACCATCGAGCTGTGCCTGCGCTGATTGATTGTTTAGACTGCCCGGATTTTTATGTTAGGGAAGCAGCGGTACAATCTTTAGGGATGTTAGAAGATCGTACCTGTATTCCCAAGCTGATCAAATTGCTAGACGGAGGTTTAGAAGCAGCCCAGCCTATATCCGGAAGTCCCCACCTCGCCCAACCCTACAATGCTGTCATCGAAGCCTTGGGGGATCTTGGTGTAACTGAAGCTATTGACCTGATTGAAATATTCTTAGAGCATCCTAACGAGTTGGAACAGTATGCCGCTGCGCGGGCGATGTACCAGCTAACTCAAAACCCTACTTATGTTGAACCTTTAATCAAAGCTTTGAGTGCTAATCAAGTGCAACTGAGGCGGGCAGCTCTTTCCGATCTCGGGGCAATTGGTTATTTACCAGCAGCAGATGCGATCGCTAAGACCTGGGCAGAAAATAGTCTCAGGGTAATCGCGCTCAAAGGAATTCTAGAGCATTACTTAGAAAAACATCCCACTGATGGTTGTCACCTATCGGAGACGACAATTAGAATTATGAACTTGATCGATGGTCTTCTTTGAAGTGTGAAGGATAAAGTATCAAAGATGAAGAAACAAGTATGGAATAATTTTATCTAAAATTTTATCTAACGATTTTCTCTAACCATTTATACTAATATAGTAATTTTATATAAACCATTTATCGAAGCATTGCGTCAAAACTGGTAGGTTTTAATAATTTCACTTTTTGCTTTAAACCTACCACTATACCCTTAGGGCAAATAACTTTTCAACTTATATCATATCAGGATAATTACCCTTAATAAAAATCTCCCCATCTCCCCATCTCCCCATCTCCCCACACTCCCCTAAGATTATTGGTATTCAACCAGACTTGATATTAGACCCCTGCATGACCAACACAACCCGAGACCAAGAATTAATTCGAGCTGTGAGAGAGGCAGATTCTGCCTATAGCTTAGTAAAAGCAGTGAGAATCCTGGCTAATGCCCATTTAGAAGCTGCGATCCCCACTTTAATTGCAGTTTTTAGCTACAATAACCCAGGTGCAGCAGAATTAGCTGCCGGTGGGATAGTGCGATTCGGGAAAACAGCAGTAGCGCAATTGCTAAACCTAATTGATGACTATAACTACGGAGGTAGAGCCTGGGCAATCCGCGCACTATCAGGAATTGGCGATCCTAGAGCCTTCGATACCTTAATCGAAGCTGCTGAAACTGACTTTGCTATGAGCGTCCGTCGAGCTGCTACAAAAGGTCTGGGCAGCCTGGACTGGGAGGATATGCCTAAAGATAAAATTCCTGTTGCCCAAGAGCAAGCTTTCAAAACACTACTGCTAACCTGCCAAGACTCAGAATGGGTAGTTCGTTATTCTTCCGTAGTAGGATTGCAAGGTCTAGCTACTGCGGTAGCGGTTACCTATCCGGATCTGGCTGAGAGTATCAAAACTCATTTAGCGCAAATGTTTAAGACTGAAACCGATTTAACAGTGCGCACCCGTATCCAACAGGCTATCCAACAACTTGCATGAAGAATAACTAATTAAGAACGCCGAATATTAAAACAACACCAATCCTGATGCTTCCAGAGGGTGGCGACAATCCAGTTATTTTGTTCTAGGGTATCAGCAATTGGTTTGACCTGATCTAATAACACACCACTGATAACTCCCCAGCTAGTGGGTTTCGCTATAGCACTCATTAGTGGAATTAAATCAATAATTACCTCTGCCAGAATGTTGCAGAGGATTCCATCTACTGGTTCACCATTAGTAAGCTTAGACAAGGTTTCTAGACTACCCTGTTCTATCACCAGATCCTGGTCAGACATGTTGTTAAGAGAGCGGTTGTTGCGGGCAGCACCCACTGCTAAGGGGTCAGTATCGACGCCATAGACCTTTGTAGCCCCTAACAACACCGAGGCAATGGAGAGAATGCCCGAACCACAGCCAATATCCACTACCACATTGTCCTGATCACTGCTGAAGCCTAGACGCATCTCTAGTGCTTCCAGGCATAACTGGGTGGTGGGATGGGTACCTGTGCCAAATGCTGCTCCGGGATCAAGGCGTAACAAGATCCGTTCGGAAGGGTCTGGTAAAGGTAGCCAAGCGGGATATATCAAAAAGCGATCGCCAACTTCTTGGGGTTCCCAGTATTGTTTCCAACTACTTGCCCAATCTTCCTCATCAATCAGGTGCCACCGAGTTATGGGTACTGGCAGCCCTACAGTAAGGGCGTCCTGATTTACCCAAAGGGCAAGGGCGGCCAAATCCAACAGCTGTGCTTGTATTTGGGGTAAGTGAGCAAGCACTAGTTGAGAATGTCCCTTAAGCTGGCTGGACATTCCTCGACAACCAAACTTTTCTAGTCGCCAGAAGATTAAATCCTCTAAGGCAGAGTCGCACAAAATTTGAATTTCCCACCAGCTATTTGCCATATCTTAGTTCCGAGGTCGAGAGTGCTGAGTTTAAGAGTGGGGAGTCAGCAGAGGGAGTTACCTGGTCTAAACTTAAGGATCAAGATTGTTTGTACCTATAACCTTTTCCCCATATTCAGCACCCAGCACTCAGCACTCAATAGTGAACGTATTCAGTACTGAACGTATTCAGTACTTAACTTATAAAGTTACCGTGTGAGCATCCCTAATCCCTGGCACCTTCATAATCTCTGTTAAAACTCCCTCCGGTAAGGGGTCATCTAGACTAAGAACCATAACTGCGTCACCCCGCACAATTTTGCGACCCACCTGCATACTGGCAATATTGACATTAAAACTACCCAGCAGAGAGCCAATTTTACCAATAATTCCCGGCATATCCCGGTGTACGGTAAACAGCATATAGTGAGTGGGAGGAACATTAATCGGGAATTCGTCGATACTGGTAATGTGGATTTCCCCATCATTCAACAGAGCACCCGTTACAGAATGTTTTCCCATGGACCCGGTAGCTGATAGATGTAGGGATCCAGAATAGTCTCGCATCGAAGCATCCCTGGTTTCAATTACCCGAATACCCCGCTCTTTTGCCTCAATGGATGCATTGACATAGTTTACCCGCTCTCGCAGTGCCTGGGAAAGTAAGCCTTTCAGGGCAGCAACCACTAAGGGCTGGCTTTCGTTGGTAGCTAACTCTCCCTGTAATCGGACATCAAGTAATTCAATGCGTCCCCCCGCCAGTTGAGCAACTAGGTTACCCAGAGTTTCTGCCAACTCCATGTATGGTCTGAGTTTTTCAATCACATTGGGTGACAATCCAGGAATATTAACTGCTGAACGGGCCGGTAAGCCTAAGAGGACATCCCGAATTTGTTCGGCTACATCAACAGCAACATTAACTTGGGCTTCTGCGGTAGATGCCCCTAGGTGGGGGGTCAAAACTATTTCTTTCCCCAATTCACGCAAGGGAGATTCTCCTAGTGGTTCTGATTCATAAACATCCAATGCTGCACCAGCAATCTGACCCTCTTTTAGTGCCTTAGCCAGGGCTTCTTCATCAATAATGCCTCCTCTGGAACAGTTGATAATTCGGGCAGTCGGCTTCATCTTAGCAATGGCTTCGTCATTAATTAGATGAGTGGTGTCTGGAGTTTTGGGGATATGCAGTGTGATGTAATCAGACTCCCGCAACAGCAAATCCATCTCGACTAAACGACAGCCTAGCTGTTCCGCCCGTTCCACGGAAATGAAGGGATCATAGGCCAGCAACTTCATTCCCATTGCTCGGGCTACGGTTGCCACATGGGAGCCAATTTTACCCAAGCCAACTACACCAAGGTTTTTTTTGTAAACTTCTGTGCCAATAAAAAGCTTACGCTGCCACTTATTGCTTTTAACTGACTGATTAGCATCGGAGATATGGCGAGATAGAGCTAGCATCATGGCCAGGGCATGTTCGGCTGCGGCTATAGTATTTCCTTCCGGAGAGTTAACCACTACAATCCCATGACGAGTTGCTGCTGGAATATCGACATTGTCAACCCCAACACCAGCACGACCAATGATCTTGAGTTGCTTGCCCGCCTCAATTACCTCTTGGGTAACGCGGGTGCCAGAGCGAATCATCAGAGCATCATAGTCTGGGATAATTGTCAATAGTTCTTCCGGTGATACATTCGGATTGAAATTAACCTCAGCAACTTGGGAAAGGATATCAATCCCAGCTTGATCAATTGAGTCAGAAACAAGAACCTTAGACATGACCAGGAGATAGGTTAATGGGCTATACACACGGTGCTGGAGCTATTCGATGAGAAACTAAGATCAACCCCAAGAGTACTAGAGATGAATCATCATCCAATAGCACTTAACTACAAGGAAATGTAGTTGAACAGGTCGATTTGTTCACATTCAGTAGCTCTGACCGCAGTATGCTATCTTAACTGCAAAGGTATCCCTGGATAGCTAGTGATCTAAAAGATTTTAAGTTTCCCCCATCTTTGATGGAAAATTTCTCAAAACTCTCACTGTTGAAAACCCCTGTGCTTGAGGCGGGGGATCAAAACGAGCTCAAGGAAGAGTTCAAGTCAAGTTCATATCTAGATAATCAGCACAACTGGCGATGAAATATGTGATTGCTGTATTCCCCAACCGCATTAAGGCAGAAGAAGCTTATACTGCTTTGGAAAAAGAAGAGTTACCTATGGATCGAGTAAGTATCTTGGGTAGAGGATATAAGAGTGCTGATGAGTTTGGATTCATTGACCCCAAACAACAGGGAATCAAGGGAGCCCGACGCATGGCATATTGGTTGATTCCCTTTGGATTTGCGGCGGGTTATCTGTTCAATGTGCTAACTGAAATAAAACTGTTTGGCTTCTCTAGTGAAATTGGTAACCATCTCCTGGGAGGGGTATTTGGTGCGATCGCAGCAGCAATGGGTAGCGTTTTCGTTGGAGGTGGGGTTGGGTTGAGTGTTGGTAGTGGTGATGCACTGCCTTATCGGAACCGTCTGAATCAGGGGAAATACTTAATTGTGGTTCAGGGATCCGAGAGTTTGACGGAGCTAGGGACTAAAATTCTGGGTCAGTTTCAGCCGGAGACTATTCAAAGGTATGAGTTCCTGGAGAGTAATTAAGGGTTGCGCAATTATTTTTGTGGTAAAAATCCCAAAGGCGCAAAGAGTGGTAAGTAACTAACCATAAATGTAAATAAAAATCAATAAAATTTAAGAAAGATAACTTTTATATTTAGTAATGGGTAATAGATGGTATAGGAAACTAATTACCTATTGCTAAATCGTAAGCATTCAGCTGTCAGCGGTCAGCCGTCAGCTTATTTTATTCAAAAGCTGTTCAGTGTAGCGTGGGTGGAACAGGCTTCTAGCCTGTGACTTAGCGCATTAGCTGATAGCACCTCAAGTAGCGTGTGCGTAGCACATAAGCTGATAGCTGATACGCGACACGCTGATAGCTGATAGCTTACGCTAAATCCTAATTACAATTTGAGGAAATAATTATTTAGAATTTGGAATCAAACGTCTTTAACAAGTTGTTAGAAATGCTACCTAGAGAAGAACTTTTAAAAAGTGTAGAGAATCGAGAGGATGTGGCTCGTGTGATTGACCAAGCTGATCAAGCAATTAAGACTTGGGAGGTGGTATTGACTGATTTTCTATCACCGCCAGTTTTGGTAGAGGTTGCTCAGCAGTTTCAACGGTTGACAGAGGTGCAATTACTGGCTTGGGGGGGATATCCTCAAGCGGAACGACAACGGTTAGGGATTGCCCGTGAGGAATTGCCTCTGGATCAATCTCAGGTAGAGGTGGTCGGTTTGGATATTGCTGGGAATTTTTTGTTTGATACGGCAACTCACCGGGATTTCTTGGGCGCAATTCTGGGAACTGGATTGGTGCGAGAGAAGATTGGGGACATTATTGTCTTGGGAGAGCGAGGTGCTCAGGTGATTGTCGTACCAGAATTGGTAGAGTTTCTGGAGCTGAATTTAAATCAGGTTCGTTCGGTACCTGTCAAAACTCAACGGATTGATTTGAGTGAACTCAAAGTTAAGGAACCGAAAAAGAAACTCAGAACAACAACAGAAGCTTCCATGCGTCTAGATGCGATCGCATCGGCTGGGTTTGGTATGTCCCGCAGCAAGATGGTGGATTTCATTACCACTGGGGATGTGCGGGTTAACTGGAAAGAGGTCAAACAATCTAGCTATACAGTCAAATCTGGAGATTTGATTGCCATTCGTGGTAAAGGACGCTTGGAGGTTGGGGATGTCTCTATTACTAAAAAACAACGATATCGAGTTGAATTAACGCGATACATCTGAAACAGGCTGGGGCTTCAACATTCGCTGTGTTCAATGTGTTCAATCCCCTTTGTATAAGATAAATTGAGAAAGGTACATATAAAAAGTCTATAGGCTGTCAACACCCCATACCCTGACTGGGAGTAAAGACCCCAGCTGGTTTTTCCTCCCCCGTCGCCCATAGGTGTGGTTTCCACGCTCCCGTGAAGTTTTAGCTTCCGGCAAAAGAAGCCCCACATCTGCGACGCTTGGCCTTTGGCCACGCTAAGGGAACGCGCTTGAGTGTGGGATGAATTTTGCACAGAGTATTTCACGAAAGACCAAGCGATGTGTTATTTTTTATATACTGACTTTCAAAGCCGTTCGCGTAGCGTGGCCAAAGGCCATAAATGCTGGTTTGTCGGTGGAACATTATTAAAAAAAAGTCAAAAAAACAGAGCGGTAGGGCAGTCCGTTCTTAAAGCGCAACGCCTCCTAAGCAATAGCCGGATTGGTTGCGAAGCCTACACTGAATCTTTCGATTCAGTGTAGGAGCTGTCACATGATTATTACCACTTCCGTGCTGCAAAGCTTACTGCAAGCTATACCTATACTGCGGTCACAGGTGTACTTCAAGTCTTCTTTGACCGCACTTTCCCATGCCATGGAAGATCAGGTATTAGCTGGCTCAGAGCAGCCGTTGGTCATTGCTAGCTTCCAGCGAGAGCGTTTCTACCGTCAGGAAGCTCATCGATATCGACGCATTGCTCAACAGACCCCCCAAGTCTATGTACTAGCAGCACCGGAAACAGAATTTAAGAGTAGTTCAGAGTATCACGAAACGGTGGCATTTGAACCCAACGATACCCTCTCTCAAGAATGGCATTTGGTAGTTATTGGGCAAAGTTACACAAACTGTTTGATTTGTCAAGAACGACCCACACCAATACTAGAGGTGACCAATGGGGAAATGGACTCATCCCGACGTTTTGAAGGCATCTGGACATTTGACCGGAGGGTGAGTCAAAAAGCAGCTGAGATATTACTCAATCGCATTCAAATTTACCGACCTGAACTGGCAGCTAAGATTGAACAGGCTAAATCTCAGTATTTAGATCAGTATTTAGAGAATTCATTAGTAGTTAGTGCTCAATTAACCCGAAACTCTACCAGTAATCTATCCCCTCTCGACCAAGCTCAAAGTTCCGAAAATTCTGACCCTTTTGTCCAGCGCTTGGTGACTTACCTACAGGCAGGTCAGTATAAATTGCTCAAAGCCTATCGCTCCATTGCTGCTCAGGGAAAGAAAGAATCTCTGATCAACTCTATTTCCAATGCCATTAGGCGATCCCTTGACCCCAATGCCATTCTTGAAGTCGCTGTGCAAGAGTTGGGTAAAGCCCTTGAAGCATCACGGTGTCTGATTTATCGCTGTAAAGGAACAGATACCACTACTATCATCAATCATGAGTTTTTAAAGCCCCTTAGTAAGGGGGATCAACCATTAGTGCCCACACTAGGAAAAATATGGCCATTGCAAGACAATTGTCTATTCCAAGAGGTTGTCCAGAGTGGAGAACCGATTTATGTAGAAGACACCCAGACAGATCCTCGGATTAACGGTACTA
Source organism: Moorena sp. SIO3A2 (assembly GCF_010672265.1). NCBI lineage: Bacteria > Bacillati > Cyanobacteriota > Cyanophyceae > Coleofasciculales > Coleofasciculaceae > Moorena > Moorena sp. SIO3A2. The sequence goes on along the minus strand of NZ_JAAHHC010000025.1, from coordinate 24,800 downwards.
ATTCCAAAAATAAAACTGGTAATCCAGGATCAAAAACCTTGCACAATCTAGTCCAAGAGTTTGCCATTCGCTCTTGGCTGAAGGTACCGGTGCTGTATCAGGGTCAGTTATTGGGCATGTTAGATCTACATCATTGTGGCTCCGAACCTTATCAATGGGAAAAAGATGAGTTAGCCTTAGTGGATGCGATCGCAACTCAAGTCGGTGTAGCTCTAATTCAAGCCGAAGCCTACGCCAACCTAGAAGATTTGAATCAGCAGCTAGAAGCTCTTGACCGCACCCGTAGCAATTTAGTCGCGATTACAGGTCATGAACTGCGGACTCCCCTATCCACAATTCAAGTATGTCTTGAGAGTCTAGCTAGTGAGCCAGATATGTCCCTAGAATTGCGTCAGGTGATGCTCAATACTGCCCTCGCTGACGCTGAACGAATGCGGAAACTGATTCAGGACTTCCTGACTCTTTCCCGCTTAGAAAGTGGTCGTGTTGAATGGCACCCAGAATCCCTGTCCCTAAGAGAGTGCATCGACCTTGCCCTGAGTAATGTTTGCGCTCGCCGTTCTGAAGATGAACGACCTAGTTTATCGGCTCAAGTTCCAGATAACCTTCCATTAGTCAAAGCCGACGGAGAGTGGCTAGTTGAAACTCTAGCTAGACTTCTCGATAATGCCTGCAAATTTACCAGCCCACAAGGAGAAGTAAAAATAAGTATCCAAACACTGGACAATTCCATGATAGTAGTTATTATCGAAGATTCTGGACGTGGTATTGAACCCAATCGGCTGGAAGCTGTGTTTGACCGCTTCTATCAAGAAGAAGGTGCTCTGCGGCGAACTACTGGGGGAACAGGGCTAGGTTTAGCAATTTGTCGCCAAATTGTCAAAGGCTGGGGTGGAAAAATTTGGGCAAATTCAGCTGGCAAAGACCAAGGTTCTCAGTTTTACTTTACTGTTCCTATTATCCAAACTCCAAAGTCAAAGCACTCAAAAGCTCGGCGTAAACGTTAGGGGATTCGAGATAGCGAAAGTTTGGGAGTGCTACAAAAGTAGTGATTTTAGCTCCTGTTACCTTGACCAGACCGTAAGCAAATCACCATATCTTTAGCACTACCAATACTTGAACCTTAATCTTTCATCCTTGATCAGCCGTTATACCTCTAAATTAGAGATTATTCAGTTAGAAAAAAAACGTCAAACCCTATTCCCCTGCTCCGGAGCTCTCTGCTCTCTTGCTGTCAGAACCATCAAATTCAAATGAAGACCAGCTTACTAAGGGGACAATCGTTTAATCACCCAATCCCGATCTTCACCACGATTGTAGAGCAACCGATCGTGGAGCCGACTGGGACGTCCCTGCCAAAACTCAATTTCTGATGGAATCACCCGGAACCCTCCCCAGTGGAGTGGACGAAGTACCTCTTTATTTTCATAGTCCTGCTTCAGTTGCTGTAGCCGTTGCTCTAACACCTCACGACTAGGGATGACTTGGCTTTGATCTGACACCCAAGCCCCCAGCTGAGAACCCTTGGGGCGGCTGTTAAAATAATCATCAGACTCAGCGGCTGTTAGCTTCTCCACTCGCCCCTCAATCCGTACCTGTCGTTCTAACTCAGCCCACCAAAACGTGATGGCAGCCCAAGGATTCTCGATTAACTGCTGCCCCTTGTTACTGTCATAATTAGTGTAAAAGACAAATCCCCGCTGATCGTAGCCTTTCAGCAGTACCATCCGGGCAGAAGGTTTACCATCGGGTGTTGCTGTCGCTATAGTCATGGCATTCGGTTCTGGCAATTGGGCAGCCACTGCCTGGTCAAACCAAATTTTGAATTGCTCAAAAGGATTGGGGTGGACATCGATTTCACTCAAACCCTTCAATGTGTATTCCTTACGTAAATCAGCTATTCTAGTATTCATGTGTCTTGCCTTATAATTGACCAGTTTTGGTGGCATTTTTTATACCTCCCTACCAAGCAGGTGTAGGCTTGAAGGAAAATCCAACTGCTGCTATACTGCACACAGTCATAACCTGAGCTAATCCAAGCTCCCCCCAGCCCCCCAAAATAGCGGGGGGAGAAGAGATAAAAAGTTCAGTTGATGACCGTGCCAAGTAGATGTCCTTGACCTGTGGGCGTTGGGACACCTGTGCACGTTCCAGTAATCGGCAAGTTAAAAAAGCCGATTTTTCGTGTTATCTGTTGTAGAAGTAGTAAGCAACTGCAACGGTTTTGGATTAAGCTGATGCGACAGATTAATTTTTTGCTGATTTTCTCTCTATGTCTGGCACTAGTCTTATTTGGCTTGGAAAATACCCAATCTGTTTCCATTAGGATTATTGATGGTATCCAGGTTAAGGCTCCCTTGGCGATTGCACTGATTCTAGCCATGTGGCTTGGAGCAGTAATAGCCTGGTTATTCAACTTGTGGACGCGATTTATCAATTTTATAGGAACTCGTAAGATGGTTGGGCAGATACGCTCGAAGGATGAACAGATTAGACAATTAGAAGACGACATTCAACAATACAAAATTGAGATTGAACAGAAACAGTTTCTCTTATCGGCATCTGACCCAATGGGAGATAATCCACTATTAGACTAATTCTAGGATTACCATAATTCTAGGATTACCATTGGGGATTGGTAAAATGTGAAGGAACTGAATCTCCCCTATACGCTATAGGATTCAATGCCTGAGCAATATAAGTCTAACAACAATGTTGTTTACTCTTGTAAGTACCCTGTTGTAGTTTGCCCTAAGTACAGACAAAAAGTTCTGACAGGCAACCTTGAGAGCACGCTCAAAGAGTTAACTAGAGAAGCTTGCCCAAACATGGACTAAGAAATTATAGCGATGGAAGTAATGCCAGACCATTTACATCTTGGGATCGAACTTAACTCTAAGTTTGGAGTTTATAAAGCAGTCAAACATTAAAGGGATGTCTTCTATAATATCTCAGAAAATAATTGCCGCAACTTCGCTCTAGACTGCCTACGCTTTGGACTAAAAGCTATGGGCGTTTGTCCCGCTGGCGGTGGGTCTATCGAAGTTATTAAGAAGTACATACAAGACTAAAAGCGCCAGTAAGTTGTTCTATTTGAGGAGTGAAATTTACTGCCGATAGAGGAATATAAAGGCTACCATTGCACCAGGAAAAATCGCCAATTTATGGTTTCTATTCAGATCAATCCTGTTTGTTTCAGAGGTGGTATTCAATGTCTCTACAAGAGTGAAAATTTAAGAGGTAAAATTTACGCTTATTTATTTTTGTTGTCCTATTTGTCCTCCCTCCAAATTATACAATACCGATGCTACCAGACTTGATGTGACCCCAAAAAGAACTTCCGCAGTAACTCTACCTGTAGGGTCACCCTACTAGTTATAGCTTATAGGGTTTGGTGCCTAGTTTTGTGTAAGTCCTGCCGTCAGTTAATTGACCAACAGTATCGAACAAGACATGGCTATATATTAGTCAATAGACTTGATCCTATAGATGACTACAACACCTGCTACCGAAGCGATCGCTATTCTCATTGATGTGGCACAGCGGGGAGAAATTGACCCATGGGATGTTCAGGTAATTGATGTCATTGACCGCTATCTAAGTACACTGGCATTAGACAGTGATCCAGAACTTGGATACCGTGACACGGACTTGTCTCAGTCTGGGCAAGCTTTTCTATGGGCATCCATGCTAGTTCTACTGAAAGCCGATACCTTGGAACGTTTAGAAGAACCCGAGGAGTTGGAGGAATCCGAAGAACTGGATGGGTCCGAGGAAATTGATGGCAGGGGAGATAGAGGTTTGCCTCGCCATCTAGAACGTCATATACGCCGTCGCTCTGCTGCCCGACCCCCTAAAAGACGCCCAGTAACCCTGCCAGAGCTAATTCAACAGTTGCAAGAGATGGCAGTCCAACTGGGTGAAAAGCCCTTACCTTCCCCTAAAAAAGGGACTCGCTCTAGTGCCCGTAGTCAGGCAGCTCGTATTGCCCATCTAGCTCACGATGAAAACCTGACCGAGATTGCCACACGGCTGGAGGAATTTCTATGCCGCTACTGGTATGACCTAGCGGCAGACAAAGATTGGCTGAATTTAAATCAGTTGTTAGAGTGGTGGACGTTATCCCCATCATCAGTTGCATCAACTTCCGTTGGTTCTTCTTACCAGGAGGACAAACTGGGAACAGCCAAGATGTCGGCAAAAGCTGACACAGAAACAGCAATCACTCCTATTGAATCACCAATAGGGGACAGAGTTAGTGTTTTCTGGGGACTGCTATTGTTATCTGCTCAGTCTAAGGTTGAGTTATGCCAAGAGGAATTCTACCAAGATCTAAAAATCCGTAAATTGGAGTCATGAACCCCACGCTTAAAAGCAGGGGCTTGTAACATCAACTAGCCTTGTCAGGAAACCAGGAATTCTCAGCTGGAGTCACTCAAAGCATCACTCAAAGCATAGGTTACAGAAAATTCCAGCTTGTTTGCCCCTGTGTAATAGTAGCGGGGATGAAAACGAGTTAGGGACTTTAGTCCCTTGTGCTAATCGTGGGTGAGAGCTCAAGGACTAGTTAGAATCGTACTCAATTGCCCACATCAACCTCTATGGATTTAGTTTAAGGAGAAAAGATACATGAAAGCCATGATTCTGGCAGCTGGCAAGGGAACTCGCGTTCGCCCTATCACTTACACTATTCCCAAGCCATTGATTCCCATCCTGCAAAAACCAGTAATGGAGTTTTTACTAGAACTATTACGACAACATGGCTTCGACCAAGTTGTGGTCAACGTCTCTCACTTGGCTAACGAAATTGAAAGCTATTTTCGAGATGGGCAACGCTTTGGCGTTGAAATTGCTTATTCCTTTGAAGGTCGCATTGTCGATGGTCAACTGGTTGGGGAAGCCCTCGGCTCAGCTGGTGGCATGCGCAAGATCCAGGACTTTTATCCCTTCTTTGATGATACATTTGTGGTGCTCTGTGGTGATGCCCTAATTGACCTGGACTTGACAGCAGCAGTTAAATTCCATAAAGAAAAGGGAGCAATTGCTACCCTAGTGGCAAAACCTGTACCACGAGAACAGGTTTCTAGCTACGGTGTCGTAGTTACAGATGAAACTGGTCGAATCAAAGCTTTCCAAGAAAAACCCTCAGTTGAGGAAGCCCGCAGTACCAATATCAACACAGGAATTTACATTTTTGAGCCAGAAATATTTAAATATATCCCCTCTGGTCAGGAATATGATATTGGGGGCGAACTGTTTCCCAAACTTGTGGAAATGGGGGCTCCTTTCTATGCGGTGCCAATGGATTTCCAGTGGGTTGATATTGGTAAAGTGCCAGATTACTGGCGAGCTGTTCGAGGTGTCCTGCTCGGAGAAATCAAGAATGTACCGATTCCTGGCAAAGAAGTCGCTCCCGGAATCTATACTGGTTTAAATGTGGCCGTAAATTGGGACAAAGTGGATATCAAAGGTCCGGTTTACATTGGTGCTATGACCCACATCGAAGATGGGGCAAAGATTATCGGACCAACTATGATTGGTCCCAATTGCTGGATTTGTAGCGGAGCAACCGTTGAGAATAGCGTAATTTTTGAATATTCTCGCCTTGGAGCCGGAGTACGTCTAGTGGATAAGTTAGTGTTTGGACGCTATTGTGTTGATAAGACTGGTGCGGCTATTGATGTTCAGGCGGCAGCTCTAGATTGGCTGATTACTGATACCCGCCAGAGTTTGCCTGTGACTGAACCAGCAGAACGACAAGCGATCGAGGAAATCCTGAGCAGCAAGAGTTAAAAGGTTCACGTAAATCCCCGTCCTGATAGAAGGCGGGGATTTACCCAGCTAAACAGCGTTAAAGAAATTTTCCAATTCAAGATCACACAAGAGGATCACGCGTATTTGGTAGTTGCTACTTTGAAATATTGACTATAATGGAAAAAGGAAATAACTGCAAGGGGCCTTAATGGTTTCGACGTGTTGGTGAAAGCTGACCCGTGATTCAGGTCGAGAGTGAGTCTTCTCTCGCAAATACCGGACTCAAAAAAATTGTAACTGCGAACAACATCGTTCCTTTTGCTCGTAAGGCTGCACCTGCTGTTGCCTAAACACCTATAAACAGGTTCGAGCGTCTGTAGTTTGACTCCGTTAAGGACTATAGACTTAACCCCAACGGATGCTCTAGTAAGCTGTCTTTGGTCGGTTTGCTAGCTAAGACTTCACCAAAGCATCCTGTCATCCGGGATAAGGGATGATCCCCGCTCCGAGGGTTAAAGGGGCTAAGCCTGTGAATGAGCGATAAGTAAATAACCAGGGCGGACACGGGTTCAATTCCCGTAGGCTCCATTAAAAAATAAATATGACCATAAATATCACCAATTCAGATTGATTTCCTGAATTGATACCCTGAATAAATCCAGAAAATCATCGTTAATTTTATCAGTGTTAATTTTTATTGTCTTAGGAACCATGGAAGTTGTTATTCCGTGATTATAGTTAACTGTAATCACCAATCAATACTTCCACTTCTCTATTGATTAATCTGTTGATAGCAGTTCTCAAAAAGGTTCGGTAAGTCTTGGAAAAATAGGATTAATTTTACTGATAAAAATAATAGGAGTGACTATCCTGTCACTAATTAATCAATCTGTTATCGATGCGTGTTTATTAGCTTAAGCTAACCCCACCTCAATCAAACATTCTCAATCAAACATTGTAGATAGGGTTAGCTTAAGCATTCTGTTCAACCTGGATTTAGTACTATCGGGTTAAGAGCTTATAACGTGATCTTAATAAGCACCATGCCTATTAAAGATTACCATGATAGTTTTCAGAATCAGCTTCAGGTCGTAGCCGATAGACCACTTACGTTGGTAATCCAAGTCCATAAGAACCACATCTTCAAAGTCAGTCACCTTTGAACGACCATTGGCTTGCCATTCACCGGTGATTCCAGGTTTAACTCTTAAACGCTTATAGTGATGGCGCTTGTAGCCCATTACTTCATCAAAGGTAGGAGGACGAGTTCCGACTAGGCTCATATCTCCGATCAAGACATTCCAGAATTGGGGAAATTCATCAAGACTGGTACGACGTAGAAAGCCTCCGATCCGACTGATACGGGGATCATTTTCATTTTTGAATATATGACCTTTAGCTTGGTTTTCTACTAAGTGCTTGAGTTTGTCTGCACCCACGATCATTGAGCGGAATTTCCTGATTTGGAAGGGTTTGCCATTCAGACCACAACGGATCTGACTATAAAATAATGGACCGGGATCGACTATCGACATAGCGAACGCAATGGGAATTGCGATGCTCACGGTAATTAATAATCCAACCAAAGCTCCAATAATATCAATTAATCGCTTGATATTATTGTTAGCTGAATGATGAACCTCTTGCTGAAATAAACAACTGGGTATTCTGTTATCCCAAATTGGTGAATCAACCGAGGTATAAGCAGAAGACTTGGAGATAATCACGGCTTTTTATTAGTTATCTAAAGTTGATTAAACGACGAAATAATTGCTTGAAATACCAAGGCTGATAGAACAGTTATGCTCAAGGGAGCTAACTTGCTTAGGTAGTTTTTGCCCAAACTTTACGGAATAGTCTCCTGCCATTTTTTAAAATATTTGGTAGGCACCCACTAACCCTAAAGTCTTTGTTGTCAACTAAATAGTCTATTAACCAGACCGCTGAAAACTTTAAAAGTTCCCGCTAAAGTAGATATTTTTTTATAAAAGTAACTGATATATAGGTAGATGACCTAGTCATTTTTATTGACCGCCTTATTAATAATTTTTAATCGAAGCCTCTGCTCATAGTATTTTGGTTTGTCAAAAAAGGAGTAGTATATTTTGTATCATTTCACTGAACTTTCACATTGTATCGGCGAATTCGTGAAGGGATTGTGAATTGGGGTTGAATTAATTGACTTCCAGTCTGAATTTTGGTAATAATAGTTAACTATTACTAATCAAAAAATGACTCGAAATGATTAGAAGTTAAAATAATGCAATTGATGTTAAAATGATGTTAAAATGCTAGGTATACATCCCTCAAGACTACTTCTGATCCCAAATCCAAGTTAAAAACCTCCTTTATAATTAAGTCACGGGGCGAAGCCTTGGGTCAAAGGCAGGTAAACGCAAGCTTATCTAGCCGCAACTTCCCTCTCGACTGGGCTAAAAGGGGGCTATAAAAGCGGATTTAAGATCACAGATAAGTAAACACGGCTATAGCTTAGCCATGTTGCCAGCTTGGCAGTAATTTTCAAGAATTTACCGAAAACAGAACAGAAGCGCTTCATCCGAGTCTCTTAAGAGCGTCCCACGGATTGCGAAGGGCTGACGCCCCGCTGCGCGAACACATCTGTTCTGTAATGAAAGAAACTTGCATCGTCAAAAGCCACTATTTTGCTCAAAGCTTTTGAATATTCCGATCCATCCCGTGCCCCCGCCCCACTCCATACCCCAAAAACCCCACACCCTCTCAAACGTTAAAGCTACTTGTCACCCCTTGAGGTAATTCACACCCATCTGTTCACACAAATCTGTCAAGGCATTAATAGTAGCAATGACTTCTGAATGGTCAACGGAGTCATTGGTCCGAGATGTCTTCTGGGACTCTGGCGTAGCATCGGCTAAGTGCGATTGGCCGTAGGCCACGCTACGCGATCGCAATGGTGTCTTTTCTTCAGACAATCCTATGCCCCAGGATTGAGGCAACTCTCCTGTTGACCAATCCATTGCTGGTTCCTGAGTCAAATCTGATTGGCCTTTGGCCACGCTACGCGAACGGTCAGACACCACCTCAGTCATAGTCAGAGAGTTTTTGTGCAATAAGGTTTCCGGATGTAATTGAAAGCTATCCTTATCCTCAAGTTGAACCTGTACATCCGGTGGTTGTTGTGAGGAAGACCATAGGCTTGAAGATTCTCGTCCTAACTGCTGAGCTAGACGATTCACAAAGGCAGCAAAAAACATTTCTCCCTGCATGCCTAAGCTGTGCATTTTTTCAAGTTCCTGAGATAAAGACTCCTGGTAACCTTGAAGATCTCTGTGTAGGGTCTCAAAAATCAACCGCTGGTTAACATCTATATTCTGTATGAGTTGATCAGATTGTTTTTGAAGCTGCTGTAGTTGCTCAATCACCTTTTGTCTTTGGACTACAGCAACAATCTCGTCCTGATTTGAAGGCAATCGGTTGATTGAGTCATCACTAGTGGGATTCTGTTTTAAGTGAGCTTCCCAATTCGCTAAAATTTGAGATAGCTTTTGCGTCAAGCTTTCGACAAGGCGGTTGATTAGCCCTTGTGAGAACTCTGAAGCAATCTGCACATTTGCAGTTTGTTGTTTGGTATAGTAATCCAGCTGCTGCTTGGTACTCTCCAAACGCTGAATTTCTCGTACCAGAGACTCCCGCTGTTGCTGTAGAGCCTCCAACTCTACCTGCCATGGTTTCGTCAAATCGGTACGTAGATGGTTCATTTCTTGATTAACCGCTTGCAGGATTTGCTGCACTTCCTCCTGAACAGATGTGGGTACTCCCGTCTGAGATGGGGTTACTGTAGTACTTGTATTGTCCGATTCTACCCCTAGTTTTTGCTGTTGGGAAACTAGGTAGCTACGAACTTTCCGCAAAACCTGGTGTGCAGCCGCTAGGTCACCAGACTTGAACCATGGTAGAGGAAAGTCAGGCTTATGGAGGATGTGGTCAATATCAGCAATCAGAGATTGAATGTCGGTTTGAGCAGTCACTTTGAAACCCTTGACGAGAACAAATTGAGTCATACAGGAGTGAGAGTCAACCCCCTGTGTCTAATGTTAAATTGCCAGAGTCACCAAACTATTACAAATTGTTCATCATGGAGCATAATAACTGTACTTACCCGATGTGATTATTGCCAAGCCCTCTACCAGAATGAGCCTACCTCAGCTCACTGCAAGTAGTTTAGCTCCAGTAGAATCTTTGTTTGTCAAGGCAATTTCACTCACATCAGTCATTTTCGTTGGTCTACCAAAGGTGGTGAGGTTAAGCAGATCTGTTTCATTGGCTTCTTTTAGTTGACACAGGCAAACTCCCTGACTCACTTGATTTGACAGCGGATCATCTATCTATTCAAGGTGTTTACGAAGCGCTCATGATCCCATGGAAGACCGATACAATTCATCTGAAGTTAACTCTAATGTTCATGATTCGATGGCTAGCACTCCTTTTTTTGCTGGCTTACCAGATTCTAGTGTCAAAAAAGCCATTATTAATATGGTTAGCCGTAGCCATCCTGCAAATCGAGTGATTTTACTTGAGAATGACTGGGGGGGGTCTGTCTATTTCATCTTAGATGGTTGGGCAAAGATTCGCACCTATAACCTGGATGGGAAGGAGGTGACCCTCAATATTCTTGGGAAAGGAGAAATCTTTGGTGAAATGGCAGCCTTAGAAGAAGTACCTCGTTCAACAGATGTGATTACCTTAACCCCTACAACCATTGGTAGTATACCCGCTCAGGATTTTACCCAGTTAATTCATACGGAACCTTTGGCTGGTGTCCACTTAGCTCAGTTGATGGCAAAGCGTCTGCGTCAGGTTAACCGACGCCTACGCTTGCGGGAGTCAGATAGTACCTCACGAGTGGCAGACACCTTGTTGTTTCTAGCTGAAGGACAAGGCAAATTGAAACAAAGAGGAACTGAGATTCCTAACTTACCTCATCGAGAGATAAGTAGCCTCAGTGGATTGGCGCGGGAGACGGTCACACGAGTCCTGACAAAGCTGGAGAAGAAAGGCTTGATCATGCGGGATCACGATACCCTTTTTATCTGTGATCTGCCTGCTCTCGAAAAGATGATTATCTAGTCTTGATATATAAGGTATCTGCAAATGAGGAGAAATTTGAGATGGGCTAAGATGCAAGGGTACTTTAACAGTATCTCTTCTGTTATCATCTGTCCCTTTCCTCAAGAGGTTACTAAATTTGCATGAGTGATTCTTTTGATGATGGTCAAGCGGCTTCACAAGATCTCTTTGCCCAATCTAAAAACAAACCCACAAAATCAACAACGGAATTCCCTAAGAGCAATGCTGATGTAACTGAGATCGGGCATCAATTAACTGGGGAGCAAAATCACCCACTAGAAAAGAGGGAACCTAGGGCAGTCTACAAACAATCCACTTCTGCTAACTCCCCTAGCCTGAATAATGGTCTAAACCCTAGACCTCAGACACCTATAACCATGGTAGAAACAGCGTTTCTGGCCAGTACCGCCAGCTTGATTTGGCTGATTAATTATTACTTTCCTCTAGGACCAATACTCAAAATGTTTTTCCCAGTGCCGATTGCTTTAGTCTACCTAAGGAGGGGCAGTAGGGCATCCTGGATGGCAGCACTGGTTTCGGGGTTGTTACTATCAGTGCTGATGGGAGTAACTCGCAGTATTATCTTTTTGGTCCCTTATGGTCTGATGGGGGTGCAACTGGGAGCTTTGTGGAAACGTCGAGCTAGCTGGCTGCTTTCTATTAGCATGGGTACGCTAATTGGTACAATAGGCTTCTTTTTTCGGTTTTGGTTGTTCTCAATTCTATTGGGGGAAGACCTCTGGGTTTACGTGATGACCCAGGTGACAGGATTATTGGATTGGTGGTTTCTCAAGCTGGGGTTGCTATTTCAGCCCAGTCTATTTCTAGTTCAAACCCTGGCTGTAGTAATGATTATTATCAATAATGCCATTTATTTATTCGTGGTGCATATTGTAGCCTTACTCATGCTCGACCGATTAGGAAACCCGATTCCTAGACCACCAAACTGGGTAAAAGTTTTGCTGGATTACGATTGAGCTATTAGTCATTGGTCACTTGTGATGGCGAAGAGACTGTTTGTTATACTTTCAAAGGTCAGCTTACACGCTACTTGAGGGCTACGCTTTCCGCAAACAGTTATCAGCTCTGAGCCCTTGGAGCTTAGAGCTTAAGCTTGATTGATTACCTTTAGCTCAGTTTATGCCCGTGGTAAGTATGGCAATCGTTCTTTTATTTTATGGAAATTTATGGAATTATATGGCTAACTATTGTGTGTGAAAATGTGTGTAAAAAAATAGTAATATTAACTAGTTAACTAGTTAATACTTGATTTGCTACTTTTACAAAACGATTCTGTTACCTTATCCAAAGTTTACTGTTCCCTTTCACCACAATTAATCTATAGTGTAGTGTTTGTTTCTATTTATTTTTATATTTCAGATCAGAACTAAGGACTAAGAATTAAGGACTAATGATCCGAGTTTATACCGAGCAGGTAAAGGGAAAACGGTGGTTACAGCAGTATCAGGGATGCTCACCGGTATTTGCTTGTATTTTAGGATTCACTGCTACTGGCCTGATTCCAGGTATTTCTGCTGCTGGCGCTACCCCAGATGATCGTCAGTATACTGCGATCGCTGATGCTGAGTTTTTGGTCAATGGAGTTACTCCCCAACCTCAATATCCCCTTCCTCCTCTAACTGTGGGAGTATCCCCTGTCTTGATTTCCCGTGCTTTAGTGGAGGCATTTAACCTACCCATCTATCTGTTCAATGCTGGTTTACCTCACCCTCCGACAGTACCAGCCATTGACTTAGGTGGTATTCCTGCTAAGTGCCTAACTTCTGGCAATGCCTTGCCCCTCGAAACAGTGAAACGGCTATTTGAGCAAGGTTTACAGTGGGGAGAAAAGCTAGCAAGTGTGGTTGGTGATAGCTATCTGATTATTAGTGAGTGTGTGGTTGGGGGAACTACCACCGCACTTAGCCTGCTCACTGGCTTGGGGATTGATGCAGCTGGCAAGGTTAACAGTAGCCATCCCCAGTGCAATCATGCTCAAAAGTGGGAGGTGGTGGAGCTGGGGTTACAACGAGCTGGGTTAGCGGGTAGGGGAGCCGGGGAGCTTCCCAAAAGCGAACCTAGGAAGAAAAATTCACCGTCTCACCCCTACCACCCCGCACCTTTATACTCCGTCACCTCCTCATCCTCTCACCCCCTCACCCCCTCACCACTTGATCACTTAAAGCTAGTGGCAGCGGTGGGAGATCCGATGCAAATTGCCGCAGCAGGTATGGCAATGGCAGCTAGTCGTCGCTGTGGCGTTTTACTCGCTGGTGGTACCCAAATGCTAGCGGTTTATACCTTAGCACAGGCATTGGCAGAGTCGGTTTTACCCTACCCCAGTATTACTGAGGGTAATTCCCTAGCATGGCAACCAGCACAAGTAGTTGTGGGAACAACTCGCTGGGTGGCAGAAGACTCGACTGGTGACACGGTTGGATTAGCACAAGATATTGGGAGTGTACCCCTTTTGGCAACACAATTAAGTTTTACCCAGTCTCGTTATCCTCAGCTACAGGCATATGAGCAAGGATATGTCAAGGAAGGTGTGGGTGCTGGAGGATGTGCGATCGCAGCCCACCTTTATAAGGGCTGGAACTCGGCTGAATTACTTCAAGCCATTGAAAACTTGGTCGAGCAATATCGTCTTTCTCTGAGGTGATTGTTGTTGGAGCCAGTGAAAAAACACTTTACAGTCTGACCAAGTTAGGCACGAAAATCACAGAGGTGCTGATTTGTTTTCCCTATTAACCTTCAACCCTTAGACTAATCTGGATAAAACTGCCAATTAGGAATGAATTCGCTGTGCTAGGAGTTGTTCTTCTAAGGCAGCAATCCGATTGTAGGCTGCTGTGAGTTGGGCAGTTAAGCGTTGAACTTGAATATCAGCAGAGATATTATTATTGCTATTTTTAGAGAAACTACCTAGCCCAGAGTTACTATCAATCAGCACATCTTTATGTTGGGTCAGTAGGTTAATGGCACTTTGACTTTCGTGGGTCCGGGGTATCGGTTGGCCAGTTGGTTGAGATTCCTCAGTTTCCTGCCTTGAACTATTTTTGAGTTCAGAAAGGCCTTCTGAAACCTTCAAACTGAGTTTTTCGATGGATTCGCACAGAGTATCTACTCTATGACTTAGAGCCATGATTTGATTTTGATATTCATCCATAGGATTTAAAACTGCCATAACTTAGTTCTATTTTTATCCTAGTCACTTAAGGAAGAAAATCCGATGAATTGCTGATTTATTTAACTATTGTCAAAAATCTGTCAAAAATCAGCTCTAAACTCCTTAGAGTCTGTTTCCCAGAGTAATTTTTTTCAAAAATGCCAGATAGCCGCTGTATATCTTGATATTTACCCTGATTAATTCAGCATTAATTAATACTTGTCTTTTCTCCCAAGTTTCGCACCACAATTAGCACAATCGGTTTTTTCGGAATTAATTCCTTGGCATTAGTGATTTTTAATACATAACGTACGGATGATTTTCCCCATGTCATTACCTTCTAAAACTCCTAGAGAGATGGTCAACTAATAGCAGTTGACAAGATAACCAATAAGTGAATTAACTTCTTGATCGAGATATTTCTATCCCCCCATCACTTTATCTTACAGATTTAGATTTCTTATAGTTAGGTCTAAAACAAGACTGTGTGTTGAGGGCGAGGAGGGGGAGGAAAAGGGAGACATAGCTGGTGTTTTCGTTCTTTTGATCGTGCTTACTCTTAATAAAATTCAATTAATAATAGTCAAACTATTATTGAGGTCAAATGATGTCAAAGTGATGTCAAAGTAGATTCAGATGCCTTAGCCCTTGACTTAGATTAGTTTTGTTAACCAGACTATAAGTAGTTTTTAATTTATTAGACTTACCACATCTAGCAGATGGCTGTTGGTCTAAGAGGTCACAAAAGTCAGTTCATTGCTCATAGCTATAGTAATTGCTATTGAGCCAATGTAAATTAAGGTCAAAGAGTTGGTAACCAAAGGAAATTCAGAAATACTTATGAAGCGACGCTCCTTGATACTAGGTGCTAGTACCATAGCCCTTAGTCAGTTAGCATCTGGTTGTAATATCGGACAACAAGCCTCTTTAAAGGTAAGGCTGTTGCAAAATTCAATACCAGTTCAGCTGTTGGGTGAATTTCGTAAGACCTTAACACTACGGGCTAAGCTAAATTTTGACCCGGAGAAACAACTATCTGCTTTATTCAAACTCCTGACAACCTTGAAAGAGCAAGGCAAACCCAATAATAATCAAGATCGCTCCTTTTTAGATTTGATCCGGATTAGGTCTAGGACACCGATAAGTCCTGATTTAGTTACCTTAGGAGATTATTGGCTCAAGTCAGCCATTGAGCAGGAATTGATCCAACCTTTGAACATAGAAACGTTGCCAGGATGGAAACAACTGCCGCCAGAGTACCAGAAACTTGTTAAACGTGACCAAACTGGTCAGCTAGACAACTCAGGAAAAGTTTGGGGTGCTCCTTATCGCTGGGGTGCTACTGTCATTGCCTATCGCCGTGACAAGTTCAAAGCCTTAGGCTGGACTCCCACTGATTGGAGTGACTTGTGGCGTGAGTCTTTACGCGATCGCATTTCTGTGTTGAACCACCCCCGAGAAGTGATTGGTTTAACCTTGAAAAACCTAGGCTTATCCTATAATCAACAGGATTTAAATCAAGTCAAAGACTTGAAACCAGCACTTCGACAACTGGCTAAACAGGTTAAATTTTACAGTTCGGATCACTACCTAAAACCTCTAGTTTTGGGGGATACCTGGGTAGCAGTCGGTTGGTCTACGGATATCCTGGCACTAAGAACACGCGATCGCCAAATTGAGGCAGTGGTGCCTCAGTCAGGAACAGCCCTGTGGTCAGATGTATGGGTAAAACCGGTATCAGTTAGCTCTGCTTCTGACTCCTCAGAAAGTAACTCTGAGTCGGATTTAAGCAAAAAGTGGATTGAATTTTGCTGGGATAGCAAATCAGCCAAGCAAATTTCTCTACTGACTAATGCTGCTTCCCCGATTCTGCTTAAGATCCCAAGAAATAAGCTACCACAAGATATCCAAACCTTACCTCTACTGCTGCCAGAAGCAGAAATTCTCAACAAGTGCGAATTCCTCCATCCCTTACCAGAGTCTACACAAAAGCAGTATGAATCCTTGTGGAAAGAAATGCGAAATACGTGAAAATTGCCTGTTCTAGTTTTGTGATAACTGGCAAAAGGCCGAGACTTTGCCAGCTAAAGGGACTTGACCAGGAATACATACCTCCACCTGGCACATGGAATTACCATCACAGGTATAAGCTCCTAAAGGCTTTCCTCGCTGGTTAAATACTCTGGTATTATAGTTATAATCTCTGGCAACGTTGCCCATTTTGTTAATAAAAGCATACCTACCCAGATAGTTAAGCAGACTCCAGAGTTGGCGATTCACTACCAAATCTACCCGACGTTTACTCGGATAAGCTAACCAATTATCCAGTAGCTTACCGCCAAACTGTTCATCAGCCCACCAGAAACTTGGAGTAGTGAGCTTAGTTTGAGAGATAGTATCAGCAGTAATCACAGACCCATCATTAGGAAGATTATCTGGCTGCAGGAAATTTAAATTCACAGCTTCTGTGTCCGGCTGCACTCCTACAGTCTTTTGAGCTAAAACTGGTTCAGGCTTCCAGCCAACCAGAAAACAGCTCTCTAGAAACACAAGGCAGAATACACAAGGCACAACAGACAAGGGATGTATTTTACTAACGGTGTTTCTTTTATCCATAGGAATGCACTAAAGCATCAGTCAAATCAATAGTGATACCCATTAACCTTCAACCTTCAACCCTTCAACCAACTAACCTTCAACCTTCAACCAACTAACCTTCAACCTTCAACCAACTAACCTTCAACCTTCAACCAACCAACCAACCTTCAACCAACCAACCTTCAACCTTCAACCAACCAACCTTCAACCAACTACCTTATCCCCACAGACGACGCCTAGGAGAACCATTAAGACGCTGGTGGGTATCAGAGAGTAAGGAAGGAATATCCAGTTGTTCGGGGCAACGGGGAAGACACTCACCACACTGGGTACAACGGTTTCCCTTGACCCCCCTAAACCAATGACCAGCATTTTCAAACATTTGATAGCGATATTGACCAAACTCGCTCATGTCGTAAGCCAAAGCAAGATTGCGCAGCCGCAAGACTTCTGGAATGTTAATGGTTTCTGGGCAAGGTAGACAAGCGTAGCATTGACTACAGCGGTCAGTTCCTAGAGCATTGTTCAAGTGGGTTTCCAAACGAGAGAATGCTGCCACTTCCATTGGGCTCAAAGACTCGTCTCGGTTAGCGACACTTAAAGGCAGGGTCACCTCATCTGGGTTAGCCGGTCCAATACTAAGGGTGGTAATGCGACGATCGCTTAATAAAAATCGATAGTTCAGTTCTAGTGGCGAGAAGGGATGGCACAGTTTCTCTAACGTTGGTGGTGGGGTGTAGAGTTTGCCTGCTTTATCAGCAGGAGATATGATGAAGATGCCCATATCCTTCTGATCAGCCAATTCAATCGCCGCAGCATTGCGTTGAAAGAAGTAATAGTAATGCAGGTTGATGAATTCAAAAAAATCTGTTTGAATTGCCCCTAGAATCACTTGTATTGAACCATGGGTTGAGAAACCAACGTGCCTTATACGTCCCTGGGCTACGGCTTTTTGGACAGCTGCCATACAGCCACTGTCAGACTTTACCCAGGACAGATGCTCTTCAGTGTTAATCCCATGAATTGCTAAACAATCGACATAATCGAGCTGTAGACGTTCTAAGGAATCATTAATCCACTGACTCATCAAATCAGCATCAGGGGTTGGTGGAATCTTGGTGGTTATATATAGCTGGTCTCGTGGTACTGACAATCCAGCTTTCAGGATGTTACCAAGGTATTCTTCACTCTTGCCGTAACCCCTGGCAGTTTCCAAGTGGTTAATTCCTTGAGCGATTACCTGTTGCACTGTCTTCTGAGCATTTGACTCAGACCCTAAGCAACGCATGGTGCCACAAGAAAACACTGAAAGCTGGAGATTAGTTTTTCCAAACCGCCGATAACGCATGTTGCCCAACTGCTGGAATAATCTTATCTTTGGTTAAAACGTTGCCCAAAAAACAGTTGCGCCAAAAATTCAGTTGATGGCCATCGATTGTCTTGGGGTATAGCTTGGGTCATAGCTTCGAGCATAGTTTGGGATATATCTCTTGAGCCCAAGGGTCACTTGCGGTATGGCATCAGGGTTAGAGCATCTGGAAAACTCTCACCAATGGCTAAATGGTAAGGCTTTCAGAAACATCTCTATAATTTTTTGACAGAGCAATTAATATATTGTTGCTGTTAAATCCCGTTTAATCCCAATATTTTGGCTTTAGCTACCACGACTATATCCTCCACGGTGAAGAAAATCTTCTGGGCGGATATTAGATACAAATTCCCGAAAAGCTCGACGCTCCTCTTCATCCTTATCTTGGTCTACAGGTATCGAAGCATCAGCAATAACTTCTTCCATCACCCAAATCGGACTGCCAGTACGCAGGGCGATGGAGATGGCATCACTTGGTCGAGCATCAATTTCTTTCTTTGTCTCACCCTGACTAACACAGAGGCTGGCATAGAACGTGTTATCCTGGAGAGAGTGTATTATAACACGATCCAGTGTTATGTTCCACTCCTCCAGGAAATTGACCATTAGGTCATGGGTCAGGGGACGCGGTGGCGTTTGTCTTTCCAAAGCACTGATAATTGCCTTTGCTTGATCTTGCCCAATATAGATTGGCAGAGCACGCCGATCTAAGACATCTTTGAGTAACACGATGGGGCTACGTGTTACAGTATCTACTGCAATGCCAGCAACTCTCATTTCAATCATCAGCTTAGCCTCTAGAATACGGTCAGCATCAGGGGCATCAAAGCGAAGCGGTAAACTAGTACTGTACAGACGGGCACCGAAACTTGCCCTTGCCAGATCTGTTCTTTTCACGTTACCGGTCAACGGTAAGATTAGCCCTTGAGAATCCAATTCGGTGAGATCAACAAGATTGTATTCTCCAAGTATGCCTTAGTCTCAGGAAATTTGTTTGGCCACTTCACTAAAAAAACACAAACTTATGCCAGCTCTTTTCCTACTAACAGTCTAGTTGCACCAGTTCATCCGCTTACAGAAGAACAGTATAAACAACAGTGTTTACAGGATTAATTCAAGCTCTCGGCACAATCGGACCAATCGGAAGCGATCGCTTTATTGTTTCCGGTACCTCTGATGCTATGGATGTTATCTTACAGGATTTAGAACCTGGTGATAGTGTAGCAGTGGATGGAATTTGCCTAACGGTAGAGAAAGTTTTGCCCACAGGCTTCTCGACCACTGCTTCTGATGAAACTCAGGGGCGCACCACCCTTGGACAAAGGCTACAGACAACTTCTTACGTTAATTTGGAAACGTCTTTGCGTGTGGGTAGCAAACTAGGGGGTCACTTTGTAACAGGTCACATTGACGGTATTGGCTGCTTAACGGAATCTTTACAAACACCAAACTCCTGGGAAATGTGCTTTACAGCACCAGCTTCCTTGATGGATGTGTGGCAGCATAAGATAGCTCGTTATCTTGTTCCCAAGGGTAGCATTGCCGTCAATGGGGTCAGCCTAACGATTGCTGAGTGTGACCCCAACGGCAGTTGGTTCAAAGTAGCGGTGATTCCCCATAGTTACAGCTATACGAATCTTAGCCACTTACGGACTGGCAATTGGGTGAATATCGAAAGTGACATTTTAGGGAAATATGTCGATAAGTTGCTGGGTAACCGAGTGCCAACGCCTGAAGGGATTGATGAAATTTCGCCGGAATTTCTGCTAGAGCATGGGTATTTGACATCCTCTCCCGGCTGAAGCCTGTAGGGCTGTTTCATGTTTGTGAAAGATTAGGGAGGCCAAAGGTGAACAAATAAACAACCAAACCTTCACAGTTCAGAGTTGAGACTTCACATTCTATTGGATTCCGACCTGGACCGAAACAGAGGCTCAACAAGCACAACAGGCAAGGTTGCTATTAGAGCAAGAACGGCAACGGTCACAGCGGCTAGCAGAGCGGTTAAGGGTGATGGGAATTGACCCGGAGCTTCTGGAATAATCAGGTTCAACAGAAATGCGTTCGCGAAGCGTGACCTTTGGTCAATCGCATTCTGATTAATGTTCTAATTAATGATCTAACTAATGATCTACAAAGCTCGATCCCTAAAGTACTTTTCCCCCTCTTCCCTTTCCTACTAAACCTTTCCTACTAAAAATCTATAGGCTGCTAGAGTTTCCCTTGCCGTTCTCTCCCAAGAGAATAGCATCGCTCTTTCCTTACCCTTTCTAATCAATTCCTCCCGCAATGGAGAATTACTGATCACCTTGACCATAGCATCTGCTAATTCAATTGGCTGATTAGGGTCAATTAAAATTGCCGCATCTCCCGCTACTTCAGGCAGGGATGAAGTATTAGAGGTAATCACAGGAGCACCCAAAGTCATCGCTTCCAAGACGGGCAGACCAAACCCTTCATAGTAGGAAGGATAGACAAAAACATCCGCATTTGAGTAAAACCAGGCTACTAGTTGATCGGATAAGTAGCCCAAATGATGAATATGGTGTTTCCACGGGGAACTAGCAATAGCAGAAAAAATAGATTCATAGGACCATCCTTTTTGTCCAATCAGTACTAACTGATGCTCAATTTGATGCCGTTGTTTTAAATAATTAAATGCTGCAATCAGAGTATTAATATTTTTCCTAGGCTCAAGAGTACTCACAAATAAAATATAGGGTTGGGCGAAGTCGTAATTAACTGATGTCACCAAAGACTGAACCGTGTTATTCGGTAAATCTAGTGTATTGGGTAAATCTAAAGTAGAGTAACGGCTAGCTTGAGGAATAACTTGGATGTTGTCAGGATTTACTCCTAGGTAATTGACGATATCCTGTTTAGTAGACTGGGAAACAGTAATCACTAAATCAGTCCACCGTAAACATTGTTTTACCCGAGCAGTATAGCTTTTAACAATTGAGTTAACATACTGAGGATATTTAATAAAAGTTAGGTCATGAATCGTCATAACCCGCAAGCTTTTTCGACAGGGATAAACCACATGATCAGTACCATGGACGATATCATGATTGCCTAAGTATTGCTCACAATAAGGTAAAATGGGATTAGGTACAGTGGCTAGTAAACTAGAGATAGTAACCGGTAACGGTATAGTTTTAATCTCTAGATTTTTAATCTCTAAATGCCTAGTTAGCACTTCAAGAAATGACCAATCACGAGATAACCATTTTCTTACACTTGGTTGATAGGCGACACTTAACTGAAAGTCTTCCTGACTTTGTAGCTTATGGAGTGCCTGAATTAAATTTAAGGCATACATTCCAATGCCACTTAACTTATGGCGAATTGGTGTAGCATCAACAGCAATTTTTATCATATTTTCCTTACTTAATTACCAAGTAAAATTATAATTGCTACTTGATAATTAACTAATTACTATAGATAAACTCTGTTCCGGTCAAGATGCCATCACAAATAACATCTAATCCTTTACTTTTACCAGGAATGAATTCATTGAGATCACATACCTGAAGTTTAAATTCCGATGGATTACTAGCTTCGGTGGTCATCTCTAGGGGAATCATGCGGCGGAAGAAAAAGTGATAGGCATACTTTCTTGCTCGTTTTATGATTGCCTCAGGTAAGCCATCCCCTAGGGGTAACTGATCTAAATACTGAACATACTCCTCTACAGAACTGGCATCCATAGTTATGCCTTTATTACGAATCCACGCTTCTCCTGCAACGATTACAGGTATACCCATGCTAGTTAATTCTACGCCCATTTTAGTGCCGTAGATCAGAGCCGCATTACATTGGAGGATAGCAGCATAGGTGCTAACGGTACTTTCTGGAGGAATCACAAACACATTTGGAGGCAGAGTGGGGAAAACCTGACGAATTTCTTCAAACAAGGGTTGACGCGATCGCAAAGTCCCTCGAATCTCGGCTGGGTGAATCCGAATTAACAACTGTAACTCTGGTCTTTTAGCAAAATACCGAATAGTTGTCAATACCCATTCCAGCATATTAGGAAAAGCATTAACTGGGTAATGGAGTTGAGCATCCCACATCACATTAGTCAGTAACCCAATACAAGGACGAGAAAAGTCTACTCCTACCGCATCAGTAATCTTGGTCAGGTCAAACTGAGGACTTTCATGGAACCAAATCCAATCCTGAGTTCCTTGCCAGCGACTTTTCAAATAGTCCATCAACTGCTGTTCCATCTGGGAAGTCCACGGTATAGTTTCCCAATTACTTACTGGCTCCCACATCAGCTGGTGATGATAGGTTTGATGGTGACTAAAGATAAAGCATTGTTTGCGATAAGCAGGATTCCAGTTCACCACTCGCACCCCTTGCTGACGGGCTACTTCACCAGTCAACCCCTGAGGAACATAAATGCCGTGGTTAAATACAGCACACTCAACCTTAACCGTTTGCAGCAGCCGACGGGTTGCCCAAGTGGTCAGGATTGCGGCTTGGAAGTAACGCTTGAGAATCGGCTCAGCATTGGGTTCCCCTTCCAGGGAAGCACGAGCATAAAATCGCAGAGCTCCCGCTAAAGCGTGTTCTCCTACAGCTACCCCATTTAGGGTGTACTTTTCAATTTCAGCAATAGTGAGACTGCTAGCTATCTCCTTGGCCTGTTGGTAATCTGTATCTGTGAGAAATTCACTGTAGCGATGGATAGTCAATCCTAGAGGCTTATAGATCCGATCGGCTAGGGGAAAGCAGTCGTTACATAAGTCACGTTTAGGACCATGATTTACAAACAAGTCCTGTTTGGGATAAAAACTAACATCACACCAAAAACAAGCCGGTAAAATACCATCACAGAGCAAAATGTGAACTTGAGCACCCCTGAGGGTTAAGCCCACTGCTAGTAGACTTTCTAAAGTGATGGAATGGATTTCCCCACCCACACTAGTAGCTACCAGAATCTTAGAGCCAGTTTGGGCAGCCTTTAGGGCATTTTGCCATTGGTTTAGAGACCCTTTCAAGACCAAATCCCACCTGGGCTGATCTCGAATAATGCGCTGTCTGCGCTTATAGAGCTTAACCCTGCGATGAAGGGATTTGTTCCGCTTGAGAAACTCTTTGATCATTTGATAGTTTACAGTTGACGGTTGACGGTTGAGTGTGAGCAGGTGACACTCAGCTAAGCCGGATTACTAGGATATTACGTTCACCATAGAGGTTTGGAGATAATTATTTTTGTATGTACTTTATGTAATCGTAACTGTAACCCCAAGCCAAAACTATGCGAGAACTCTATCCCCCCATCGAAGCTTACAACCAGCAAACCCTAACAGTTTCTAACCTCCACACCATTTATTTTGAAGAGTCCGGTAACCCACAAGGTCAGCCAGTAGTGGTGTTACACGGAGGACCAGGAGGTGGTAGCCAACCGGTTTATCGCCAATACTTTGACCCACGGAAATGGCGAATTGTCATGTTTGACCAACGGGGTTGTGGTAAAAGTATCCCCCATGCTGAACTTGAGCAGAACACTACCTGGGATTTAGCTTCTGACAAAATTCATCCCACGTCTCAAAGCGTAGCGTGAGCGTGGTCAGAAGTTACCGCAAGAATAGTGGAGCCTTTATAGTTGGCAGTCTGTGAGTTAAGGGTTAAATCTTTTTGTAGTAAGGCTCCACTATTCTAAGGTTTCATCTCCGGGATGAATTTTGTGCAGGGTTTTTGTTGCTCATCTCAGGAGTGTCTTGGTTTTCAATGTACTTTTTAAGAGTAGAAATAGTAACGCCACCACAACTAGCAATAAAGTAAGAACTATTCCACTTGTGCAGGTTTTTTGTAGTAAATTATGGCTAGTTGTTCACCAAATTCTACTCTTATTTTTCGGCTTGAGACACTCTTCAATAGACATCTCCAAAAATTAACCTCAAACCCTTGCACTGCCTGGGTCAAAACCGAGTGTCTGGAGATGTCTAATGAGTTAACCAGTTTACTCAGGTGAATGTCAGGGTGATACTGGAACAGCAGGTTAACATGGTCTTTTTCCCCATCAAGGCTAACAAGCTGACATTCTTGTTGTTGAAGTAAGTTTTCAAAAATTTCATGTAAACGGCTAATCATCTCACCAGTAAAGACTTTGCGACGATACTTGGTCGTCAAGACGAGATGAGCTTTAAGGTCACAGACAGACCGACCCTTGGATAAAAAGTCATTCTTCATAACAATCCTGCTGTTGTCTGCTATAATCAGTGTAGCTTAAAAGTTAACACCAATGAAATACACGTATCAATATCGACTATATCCAGAGACTCAACAAACACTCACACTGAACCAGTGGCTGCGAGTTGGTCGATATTGGTATAACCGGATGTTGGGTGAGCGTTTTGATTGGTGGCAGAAAAATAGATGTCCGGTCAATGCCTGTCCATTAATCTGTTACCTTCCGGAGCTTAAAGATCAGCCCAATTTCTACAGCCAGAAAAAGCAACTTCCAGTTATCAAGAAAGACTTGGTTAAGATTGGATGGTCTGGAGAGTTGATAGACTTTACTGAGGTTTATTCAACTGTTTTGCAAGATGTCTGTACAAGAGTAAAAAACGCTTTTAACAGGTTTATAGCAGATGACAAAAATGGTAAACGCAGTGGCAAGCCTCGATTTAAGAATGTTGCCAGATATCGGACGTTAAACTTTACAAATGCTGATAATTCTTGGTTAAAGTTCTGTACTGTTAACGGAAAATGGTTGTTTGTTCAAGTTCCTAAAATTGGTTTGATTAAGCTGAGAAGACACAGACCGTTACCTGATAGTGCAAACTTAAA